>JBBQYO010000008.1:0-26422 GCA_038208605.1 Gemmatimonadales bacterium
TTCAACATCTCGTACACAACGCACGCGAGACTGTATTGGTCCGTTCGCCCGTCGAGGTCTGTCTCACCGAGGGCTTGCTCCGGACTCATGTACGCCGGCGTTCCAAGAGCAATACCTGTCTGCGTGAGCACTGATGCCTTGGCGGAGCTCAGGGCTTTTGCGATGCCAAAGTCAGTGACGAGCGCTTCACCCTCGTGCAGCATGACGTTTTCAGGCCTTTATGTCACGATGCACGATGTTGAGGCGATGTGCGTAGTCGAGCGCACCGGCAATCTGACCCGCAATCCTGACCGCTTCATCGGCGGGCAGACGTCCGCGATGGACCAGGTGGTCTCGCAGCGAAGGTCCTTCGATGAACGGCATTACATAGTAGAGGAAGCCCTCAGCTTCGCCCGAGTCGTACAGAGCGACGACGTGTGGGTGGTTCAACCGCGCTGCAACGTGAATCTCGAATAGGAATCTCTCTTTTCCGAGTGCGGCGGCTACGTCGGGGTTGAGCACCTTGAGGGCAACGGTGCGGTCGTGCCGCGCGTCGTAGGCCCGGTACACGACGGCCATTCCTCCCCGGCCGATCTCGCGTTCGATCCGATAGTTGCCCGCGATCGTCGCTGGCAGCGCGCTCGTACTTTCAGCCATCGCCAAAATCTATATCAGAGGGCGGTGTGGTTCCGCATATTTGCGGTTTCCCGACAAGGCAACCGATGCTGGTCATGAACGCCGCGCGCGCCGGCACGACGCCAATTTCAATCGATGACATCGAGGCAGCCCGCGCGCGCATATCGGGCATAGCCGTGAGAACGCCGCTCATCAGATTTCCTGGGGACCGCGATGGCGACATCTATCTCAAGCTCGAGAATCTCCAGCCAATAGGCTCGTTCAAGCTGCGCGGAGCGGCCAGCGCGATGACACTTGCCGGAGCCGGCTCGCTCGGAAGTGGCGTGTATACCGCGAGCGCCGGCAACATGGCGCAGGGCGTCGCATGGTGTGCACGGGAGATAGGTGTGCGGTGCAGGGTAATCGTCCCCGATTCGGCGCCGAAAGCAAAAACAGAGGCGATCGAGCGACTGGGAGGGGAAGTCCTCAAGGTGCCATTCGAAGAGTGGTGGCAAACACTCATCGATCGAGGCCATCCGGAAATGGATGGAGTCTTCGTCCATCCATTTGCCGACAACGCGGTAATGGCGGGCAACGGAACGATAGGGCTCGAGATTTTCGAGGACCTCGATGACGTGGATGCGATCATCGTCCCGTACGGCGGGGGCGGGCTCGCCTGCGGAATCGCGTCAGCAGCGCGCGCGATCAGCCCCGGGACCGAAGTCTATGCAGTGGAAGTAGAGACAGCGGCGCCGCTCAGGGCCTCCTTCTCGGCAGGTGCGCCGACGCCGGTGAAGCGCACACCGACATTCGTCGATGGAATGGGAAGTGGCGCCGTATTCGACGAAATGTGGCCACTCGTGCAGTCGCTCCTCAGCGGAACGATTGTGGTGACTGTTGCGGAAATCGCCGCCGCGGTCAGAATTCTGGCGGAGCGCTCCCGCATAATCGCGGAGGGTGCGGGCGCCGCGGCGTTTGCGGCCGCGCGAACCGGAGTACTGGACGGGAAGAGAATCGTCTGCATCGTCAGCGGCGGCAATATCGACATGAATGTCCTGACTACAATCCTTCGCGGAGAGACGCCTTGAGTGAATCATCGATCGACAACGCAGGGGATGCCGAGGTTGAATACTATCCATTCCCCACCAGGACATCTCTCCCGTTCTCTGCGGCAGTTCGAGTCGGCAATACGCTCTACCTCTCGGGCCAGATGGGGACGGATGAATCATTGAAAATTGTCCCGGGCGGAATCGAAGCGGAGACCCGGCAGACATTTCTCAACGTGAAAGCAATTCTCGAGCGCCACGGCTCTTCGCTAGATCGGGTTGTGAAGTGCACGGTAATGATGGCCGACATGAAGGAGTGGCCCGCAATGAATGCCGTCTACGTACAGCATTTTCCAAAACACCTTCCCGCCCGCAGCGCGTTCGGCGCATCTGGCCTTGCACTCGGCGGACGCGTCGAGATCGAATGCATCGCAATGGTGGTGTGACGTGCCGAACACAAACCGGGAATGGATCTATTGGGGGGATCGAGATCCACTTTGGGCTGTTGCGTCAGCGCCGGCACGTCAGCGCGGAGCTGAGCGTGCATGGACGCCGGCCGAATTCTTTGCAGACGGGGCCGCCTACTTCGAACCAGTTCGACATCAATGGGCTCATTACGGAATGGGCAGCGCCCACTGTGTAGAGATCGGCGCTGGCTCCGGACGCTTGACGAAAGTGCTCCTGGAATGTTTTGGAACAGTAACCGCAATCGATGTTTCATCATCTCAGTTGCAGAACGCTCGACTACTTCTCGGCGATCAGGCTACGCGTGTCAATTTCGCCGTTGTGGAGGAGCCGGAAATACCAGTTCCGGATGCATCGGCTGATGGGCTGTACACGGCGGAGGTATTTCAGCATTTCTCCACCTTCGCGCCGATTGAGGCTTACTTACGGGAAGGATTCCGTGCGCTTAAACCCGGCGGTACAGCGTGCTTTCAATTGCCAGTTATTGGAATGCATCCCGTGAGTCGTCTCCGTTACGGCCTTCGCGCCGCGCGAACCTTGCTCGAACGCGGTCTGGGACGGCGTAAAGTGATGGACTATCGGTTTTATCAGGCGTCGCGCGTTCTGGAGACCCTCGCCCGCATCGGTTACGCCGACTGCCAGCTCCGCGCATTTGACGTAGGGGCACATAACGGCCAACACGCTTACTTCTTTGGCCGCAAATCGTAGGCTCACTCAGTACTTGCCATGGCAATGACATCGAATCCACGGTCCCAAATTATTGGAACTCTGCTGCTGTCCTGCGCGTTCCTGATTGAAGCATGCGTACCAAGGAATAGCCCTCCGAATCCGCTCAGGACGAGAACGCACGATGTGATCATCCGTGGCGGCACAGTCTACGACGGCACTGGTGCGAAAGGCATTGTTACCGATGTCGCGATCGACGGAGACCGGATCACCGTCGTCGGCAATCTCAGCGGCTCACGCGCAGCGAGGGAAATTGACGCTCACGGGCTCGCGGTGGCTCCGGGCTTCATCAACATGCTGAGCTGGGCTAATGAATCGCTCATCGAAGATGGACGCGCGATGAGCGACATCATGCAAGGCGTCACGCTCGAGGTGATGGGTGAAGGCGACTCGATGGGGCCGCTGAACGATTCAATGAAGAAGGAAGCCGTCGAACAACAGGGCGACATCAAGTACGAAATCGCCTGGACGACGCTCGGCGAATATCTCGATTACATCGTGAAGCGCGGCATCGCGCCGAATGTTGCGTCATTTGTCGGAGCGACCACCGTCCGCATTCATGAGGTCGGTTACGCCGATCGGGCTCCGACGCCGGCGGAGCTGGAGCGCATGCAAGCGCTTGTTCGCCAGGCGATGGAAGAGGGAGCGCTGGGAGTGGGATCCGCGCTCATTTACGCACCGGCGTTTTACGCGAAGACTGATGAGCTGATCGCGCTTGCCAGGGCCGCCTCTCCGTACGGCGGGACGTACATCTCGCACATGCGCAGCGAAGGAAACCGCCTTCTCGAGGCTATCGACGAGCTGCTTAGAATTTCTCGCGAGGGAGGAGTCGCCGGTGAGATTTATCACCTGAAGGCGGCCGGGAAGGCTAACTGGAGTAAACTTCCGGCGGCGATCGCCAAAGTCGATTCGGCGCGTGCGGCCGGGCTCGACGTACGCGCGAACATGTACACCTACACAGCGGGAGCAACGGGTCTCGATGCATCGATGCCGCCATGGGTCCAGGAGGGCGGTTACAAGGAGTGGGCGAAGCGGCTCCAGGATCCTTCCATTCGTGCGCGCGTCGCTCAGGAGATGCGGACGCCAACCGACAAATGGGAGAATTTCTTCACGGCCGTGGAATCACCCGAACAAATACTGCTCGTTGGCTTCAAGGCGGACTCGCTGAAGAAGTTTACCGGAAAGAGCCTGGCCGAAGTCGCCCGCATTCGGGGCAAATCTCCCGAAGAGACTGCGATGGATCTCGTCGTTCAGGATGGAAGCCGCGTTGGAACGATTTACTTTTTGATGTCAGAAGAAAACGTTCGTCGTGAGCTCGCAATTCCCTGGGTGAGTTTTGGTTCAGATGCCGAAGCGCCGGCGAGCGGAGGAGTATTTCTCAAGTCCAGCACTCACCCGCGAGCGTACGGCAACGTTGCGAGACTACTCGGCAAGTACGTGCGTGACGAGAAAGCAATTCCCATGGAAGAAGCCATTCGCCGCCTGACGTCACAGCCCGCCCACAATCTCAGGATTGCGAGCCGTGGAGAGCTGAGGCCGGGTTATTACGCTGACGTGGTGATATTCGATCCTGAGCGAGTCAATGATCTCGCGACTTTCGAGAAGCCGCATCAGTACTCGACAGGAATGGTTGATGTATTCGTGAATGGAATGCAGGTGCTTCGCGACGGAGTCCACACAGGTGCGAAGGCAGGTCGAGTAGTGCGAGGCCCGGGCTGGAAGGGCGCGAAGTGAGGTTAGCATTTGCATTGTTGATGGTTGCGGGAGCGGCTCAGGCCGGGGCGCAATCGACAAGCATCGACGTCGATTCTCGCGCGAACGAGCTGGACGCATACGTCGCGCAGGCTGTAAAGGATTGGCATGTCGCGGGGCTGGCCATCGCCGTCGTGAAAGACGGCCGCGTCATGTTCTCCAGGGGATACGGAGTGCGCGAGCTCGGAAAACCGGCGCCCGTGGATACCTCTACTCTCTTCGCGATCGCATCGACGACGAAGGCGATGACCGCTGCGTCAATCGGCATGCTGGTCGACGAAGGCAAACTCAGCTGGGACGACCCAGTCACGAAGTATGTTCCGTCGTTCCAGATGTACGATCCCTACGTCACGCGCGAAATAACCGTCCGTGATCTGCTCACCCATCGCGCGGGCCTCGGCAACGCTGACGTGCTGTGGGATCTCGCGGACTATTCGATGCCCGAGATAGTCGAACGGATGAGGCTGATAAAACCTGCGTATTCGTTCAGGTCCGGATTCATCTACCAGAACATCATGTACATGATCGCGGGCGAGGTGATCGCCGCCGCGAGCGGCATGCCGTGGGACAAGTTCGTAAAGACGAGGATTTTCACGCCGATAGGTATGAGAAGCAGCGTTCCCCTGCTGGCGCAGGTGCCGGCGGGTTCGAACGCTGCGTCACCGCATTGGTTATTCGGCAAAGATACTGTCGTCGTGATCAGGAATTCCGAAGCACGCGCGGTCGGACCAGCGGGCGGTGTATGGTCCAACGTCGCTGACATGTCCCGCTGGATGCTGTTTCTGCTCGACAGCGGGCGAGTTGGCGGAACCCGCCTGTTGAAACCGGCAACTTATGCGGAGCTGTTCACGCCGCAGGTGATGGTTCCACCGGACGAGTTCTATCCTTCGGCCCAACTCACCAAACCACACTGGACTACGTACGGACTTGGCTGGTTTCAGGAAGACTACCAGGGACGCATGCTGGACTTTCACACCGGAAGTCTGAACGGAATGGTCGCGATAATCGGCCTGGTGCCTGATGCGAAGTTCGGTGTGTACGTGCTCGCGAATGTAGATCACGCTGAAGTCAGACACGCGCTGATGTACAAGGCAATCGATTTGTATCTACGCAATCCACCGCGCGACTGGAGTACGGAGCTCCACGCTCTTTACGCAAAGCAGAGAGCGAAAGGTGATTCGTCCCGAATCGCAACGGATGCAAAACGAATAATGGGAACAAGACCGACTCTTGCGTTGTCCAAGTATGCAGGGGTGTATGAAAACCCGATTGTCGGACGCATTACCGTGACCGAGCGAAACGGAAAATTGCATGTCGCGGTTGGTAAGGCTTATGACGGTGATCTCGAGCATTGGCAGTACGACACGTTTCGAGCGCGTTACGACAACAGGTGGCAGGGCACCGACCGGATCACGTTCGTGATAGGCGATGGTGAAGCGAGTGTATTGAACATTGCGGGCTATTCACTCTCACGCGTGAGCGGGGAGGGCGCTCCCGCAGCACACTGAGAGGAATGGAGATGAAGCTCATTGCGAGATACGCTGCTGCATGCGCCGCGATTTCGATCATCGCGCTGCCCCTGAAAGCACAGCTTCTCTATGTCGGAGTTCGTGCCGGTGCGGGTGTGCCAAGTGGAACATTCGCCGAGTCGGCAGGCACGGGCTCGACAGATGGATCACTTCGCGGAGCAACTACAGGCGTCGGATATGGACTCGACGCTGGTGTCGGACTCGGCCCCATTGGATTCTACGCAGGTCTTGACCGAATCGAGTTCGGGTGTGAATCAGCTGCCTGCGCATCGAACGGCAAATACAAGCTTGCGGGCGTTAGCGCGGGCGTGAGAGTCGGAGTGCCGCTGATCCCCATCATCAAACCATGGGTGAAGGCCGGCGTGACTTTCAACGAGATCAACGGAACTGCGACAGGAACCGGAGTGACAAAGATCGCGACAGATCGCACACCCGGTTATGAGGTCGGTGCGGGAATCGACATCCCGATTCTGGTTCTCTTCAGCCTCACGCCGCAGGTGCGGTACGTCGGACAGAAGCTCGACTACAAGGGGCTCTCCGCCGGAAGCAAGACGAACGTCAGTTACTACACGTTCGATCTCGGATTAAGAGCTAGAACCCCGTTCTGATTCAGCGTTACTGAATACTGAAACCGTCTTCTGTAACGGGGACGGTTTCACTTCTGCCGCCGCTGCACGGCGCGATCGAGCCGGCGTCTCCAAAGTTCGGAAGAGAGAACCGCTGCGGCGAAGTTCCCGTGGCGATCGTAAACGCGAATGCCTTTCCATCGAGCAGCGCGCCCGTCGCGGTTTCGCCCTTGTCGATCGTGCCACTGACCTGCACGGTGCCGGCGCTGACGTTCAGGCAGCTCACCGTGCCGCGGAAACGAGTCAGGCCCGCCGGACTGTTGTGGATGAACGCCACCGTTCCGTTCGCGGACGCTCCTGCTGACTGTGCTGTCACCGTGAGTTTTCGCGTATCACGCTCGACCTTGCTGATGCCATGTCCGCTGATGCGCGCCTGAGCAGACGCCACGGCAGGAAGCGCGAAAACGAGCGAAAGCGCGGCAGCACCAAGCATCATGTTGAATGACCTGCGCGCCGTCTGAGTTCGGACATTGACTGGAATCATCGAGTCCCCCGTTGGATAGAGAAAACGTCAGGAAAAGCGTTGCGCCCTTGTTGACGCATTCCACCAATCAGTTAGTACCCCGGACCTCAATAGTTGCTCCATACTCAACAACCCGCCAGAAGAAATATCATCCCCTGCGACCGTTGGAATGGGCGCGGATTGCATTCAAGACTCGAAGCGACCATCTCGCACTTATTGAACCGCCGAGGCCGCCGAGAACACCGAGACAAGACACGTTTTTGTTGATTGCAGCCTCTGTATTGTAGCACTTTTCCGCCTTCCAGCAGCCGAGGTGATTGTTCCTCGGCGTTCTCGGCGGCCTCGGCGGTCGATCGATCCGACAGCGCCGCGAGTGGATGGAACCCACGCGTAACGAGACGTCGAAATATCATCCCTTGCGGACGGTATTCTCTCGCGATCTTTCGGACTTGGCGTGACGCAGTGGCGCCGGAGTCGTCGCAGTCTCGACCATGCCCAGCAAGGCGTCGACGATCAGCGCTAGAGCCGCAGCCGGAATTGCGCCCGAAAGAATGAGACGAGTGTCTGCGAGCGCGAGCCCAGTCGCAATTGGCTCGCCAAGTCCGCCCGCGCCGATGAACGCTGCAAGTGTCGCTGTACCGACAGCAATAACAGCAGCGGTCCGCACACCGGCAAGAATCGATGGCGCTGCGAGCGGAAGCCGCACATACCGCAAAACCTGACGCGGCGTCATTCCAAGCGCGCGCGCCGTGTACACTGCCTGCGGATCTGCGTCGCGAACTCCGGAGTAAGTCGTTCGTACGATCGGATAAAGTGAATAAAGCCAGAGCGCGACAAGAGCAGGCCACACACCGACGCCGATGAGTGGAACCATGAACGCAAGGAGCGCTATGCTGGGAATGGTCTGGAGCACTCCTGCGCCGCGAATCACGGGCTCCGCTGCGCGTGGAACCTGTTCAAGCATGAGACCGAGCGGCACAGCAACGATGACCCCGGTCACTACCGCGGCGAGAACGAGGAGGATATGACGCACCAATGCGTCCCAAAGAGATGATCTCGCGCTCCACATGTAGCTTGCCAACGACTGACGGCCAGTAGAAATCTGTGACGGCTTTGCAGCGCCGCCGAGCAACCCAAGTGCTTGCAGCTCCGAACTGGCGACCTGCCCTACCGGCTCTCCTCCAACTTCAAGTCTGGCGTTCAGCTTTCGCATCGACGCTACGTCGATCCGCCCGCTAAGCTCGGTAAGTGCGGCGATCGCACCCGGCAATTCCTTCTGCATTCTGGGGCTTACCAGCGCTGCCGCTTCGTATGGCGGAAAGAATCGCCGGTCGTCGGTGAGCACGACAAGGTCGTAGCGCGCGATGAATCCGTCAGTCGAATATCCGTCGATCACGTCGACTGCGCCGCTCGAGAGCGCCTGATACTTCACTGCCTGCGCAAGCGGCCGCACCTGTTTGAATTTCAAACCGTATGCGCTTTGCAGTCCTGGCAGTCCGTCCTTTCGCCCGATGAAATCAGCCGTGAGACCAGCGGAAAGGTTCGGCGAGACCAGAGCGAGGTCACTCAGCGATTTGAGCTTGTACTGCTCGGCAGTTTTTCGTCGAACGGCGATTGCATAAGTGTTCTCGAAGCCAAGTGGTGGAAGCCAGCGCACGCCGAAACGGCTCGCAAATTCCTTCGACACGTGTCCAAAAACTGCTGACGGATCGGTCTCGGGCGCCGCATGCAGAATCGCGATCAAGCCTGTGCCTGTGTATTCGGGATAAACGTCGATCCCGTTCGTGCGGAGCGCGGAGAATGCAACCTCTGTCGCGCCCATGCCGGGCCGGCGCGTCACGCCGAATCCGCGTGCCTCCAGCAGCTGCGCGAACATTTCGGCCAGTATGAAAGATTCTCCAAACGGCTTGGAGGCAACGACAATGCGCCGATCGTTGGAGCCGGTTTGCTGGGCCGCGGTCGTCGTCGCTAACCCGGCGAAAGCCAACGCGAACATCAGCGATCGCGCGCTGTGTTTCACTGTTCGCTCACGTGGGAAAGAAGCTCCGCGACGTACGGAGTCGCCGGTGTTGCGCGCAGATCTGACGGGGTTGCGACCTGTTCGATCCGGCCGTTGTGCATGACAGCGATGCGGTCGCTGAGGAACATCGCCTCTCGCAGGTCGTGGGTGACGAGAACGGCGGTTACCCGTGACTCTGCGCGGATCTTTTTGAATTGGCGCTGCAGTTCGGAGCGCGTAATTGCATCGAGCGCGCCGAACGGCTCGTCGAGCAGAAGACACGACTGACTTGCCGCGAGCGCACGAGCGATCGCGACTCGCTGTCTCTGGCCACCGGACAGCTCGTGAGGCCAGCGCGATCCCAGTTCATCTGGATCGAGGCCAACGACGCGAAGCGCATTGGTCGCCCTTTCATCGGCGTCGCGCATTCCATTGAGCCACGGCACCAGGGCCACGTTGCGGACGATGCGCCAGTGTGGCATGAGCCCTCCGTCCTGCGGCACATACCCGAGCGATCTGCGAAGCGTAGTCGCGTCGGTGTCGCGTACATCATGGCCGTCGATTGCGACGGTGCCCGAATCGGGATCGACCATACGATTGATGCATCGCAGCATCGTCGTTTTGCCCGAGCCGCTCTCGCCCACGACTGCCACGCATTCGCCGGCCTCAACAGACAGCGACGCGCCATCGAGAGCGCGATGGCTGCCATACGTCTTCGTCAGCCCTGAAAGAGTCAGCTCGATTGCGTGTCCGTCATTGGTCATCCGCTGGGCATCTGCCATTGGCGGGATAACGATCGACGAATTCGATCACCGTGTCGAGATCATCGTGGCTCAGGTACTCGGGGCCAAGAGATTCGCAGCCCTGAATCGCGATCTCGCAAAGCTCTCTTGCGAGCTTTCCAAGCTCCGGATCGTGTACGCCACTCTTACCGGCTCGCAGCAGCGTCGCATTGTCGCAGATAGGAAGCAAAGCTGACGCCGCTTCGGCCGCCGCATCGTCATAGCAGAGTCCCGCCACGATTCCGATTGGCGCCGCGAGCCAGCGCGGTTCGACCATGTCGGGCGACCGCACTTCGAAATATCCCTTCGGCCTGATTTCCGGAAACAGCGTCGTTAGATGCGCGTCCCAATCGTCCTCACCAGCGCCGTTCGCGATGGCTGAACGAAAACTTTGATACTCGCCAGTCGGCGAGGTTCTGAACATCGATCCGGCATGGAGCGCGAACTCGCAGTACTCGCTCACCGCGTCCTCGGCTCTGTGTACTCCGGTCCGGGACGTATCGAGCGTTCTCCAGAGGTTCGCGCGATAACTGACATGCCCGCTGCCGGCGTTCGCATATCTCGATGAGTTGGCGAAGATCGCGACGAGCAGCGGTGCGAGCCGGTTCAACAGGGACCACCGCGCCATCGGATCGACTCCCGGCTGAACGTTGATCTGAACGGATGCGGTCTGACGCATCATCCGAATCCCCGACGGACCGATGGAATCGAAGTAACGTGTCATCGCTTCGTAGCGCTCCCGGTGCAGCTGAAGCGGAACTCTCGCGATCGAATTGTTCGGATCGACGCCCACGGTCTCGAGAGTGACGCCATGACGCTCGAATGCATCGCTGAGGATGCCGCACGTCTGTGTCAGCTCGGCGATCAAAGCTGATGCGGTTGAATGTGGGGAGCTGCTGATCTCGATCTGTCCACCGGGCTCAAACGAGATTCGCGCTCCGCCGCCAAGAGTCCACGACGACGGATCGGTGCCCATCGTCAGCTCGCACCAGCCGTGAATGGCGGCGAGCTTGCGAATCACGTCCATTGAGCACGCCGTAGTATGCGACTCGATCGGCACTGGCAGGAGGTTGTCAGCCTGAACGGGAATCAGCTCGAGCTCTGCTCCGATAATTCTCGACTCGCTGCCGTCCCCACCTGCTAAACCAAACCTCCGCCTGACGTCGTCGAGCAGCCAATCATGCGAGAGCAAGCTCAGACCCGGCTCCATTGCCGGCTGCCTACCGCGATGGCAAACGCGCCGTCCGCTCCGACGAGCCACCGTTCGAGACAAAGACCTGCCTGCTCGAACAGAGACGCGACCGCTTCGCGATCATACTTGTAACTCAGCTCCGTGCGAATCGATTCGCCGTTTGCGACGCGCACTGCATCTAGACCGGGAATCGAAATCGTCTGGTCGCCGTGGGAATCCAGATGCATCTCGATGCGGTGACGATCGCGGTTGTAGAACGCCCGGTGTTTGAACAACGACACATCGAAATCCGCGCCGAGCTCCCGGTTCAGGACGCGCAGGATATTGAGGTTGAACTCCGCCGTCACTCCGGCGGAATCGTTGTACGCAGCCTCGATTACATCAGGGTCCTTTCTGAGATCGACTCCGAGAATGAAAGTGTCTCCACCGCGCATGTGCGTTGCCACCCGGCCGAGGATGGCGACTGCTTCTTTTTCACCGAAGTTGCCGATCGTGCTGCCGTGGAACGCAAAGAGCGCCGGAAGATCGAGCGGAGGAAGCTCCAGTCCTGACGAGAAATCCGCGACAGCCGGGTCGATGCGCATGTCGGGATATTCCTGCCGCAATCGCGCCGCCGTGTCGGCGAGGAAATCCGCGCTGACGTCAACCGGCACGTACTGCCTACCGGATCCTGTCGTGACCATCGCGTCGAGAATCACGCGGGTCTTGCTCGCGCTTCCGGCGCCGAGCTCGATGAGAGACACCGGCTGAAGCTCTCTGATGAGCTGGGGCATCGTCGACTCGAGCAGCGCCCGCTCTGAGCGCGTCGGATAGTACTCCGGCAGCATAGTTATCTGCTCGAACAGCTCGGAGCCTCGCTCGTCGTAGAAATACTTCGGGTCGAGTTCCTTCTGCTTTTGTGAAAGTCCGCGCTCGACGTCGCGGAGCATCGCGGACGCGGATGCTTCAGCAGCCAATTCGAGGCCGAGCAGCGAGTCAGACTGATTTGGCACAGCGGAACCCGGAGAAGATCTGGCGTCGGATTGGATAGCCCCAGTTCCGGAATGTGTTTCGGATCGCGCCGGGTCGCGTTGCCCACGAGCCGCCGCGTAAGACTTTGTAGTCGCTGCCGAAGAACATCTCTGAATATTCGGCGTACGGGAACGTCTTGAATCCGGGATGCGCGGAAAAGTCGGATGACGTCCACTCCCAGACGTCGCCGATCATTCCGTAGCATCCGAATGGTGACACGTTGTGCTCGTACGCGCCGATCGGGGCTGTGTCGAATCGAAGGTGGTCCACGTTCGCATCCTTCGGTGTGATGCTTTCTCCCCATGGATAAGCGCGCGCGGATGCTGAAGCAGGATCCCAGCTCGCGGCGACTTCCCACTCGGCTTCGGTCGGCAGGCGTTTGCCGGCCCATCGAGCGAATGCCTCTGCTTCATGAAACGTGACGTGACAGACCGGACCCGCCGGATCGACCGGGCCGTTTCGGTCCATGGATCTCGACGTCCACCCGTTGGATGTGTTTTCCCAATACTTGGGCGAGACAGCGTTCAATTCGGCCAGCCACGCACGGCCCGCTTCCGACCAGTGACGCAGGTCGCTGTAGCCGCCGTCATTCATGAATTCGAGGTAGTCTCCGTTCGCAACCGGAGCTCTGTCGATTGCAAACGCGTCGAGCCGCACCTCGTGAACCGGGCGCTCGTTGTCGTAAGCGCTCCAGGTATTGTCGGTACCCATAGTGTAGGTGCCACCCGGAATTTCAACTGAACCCGACCAGGCGCCGCTATTCGTGGAGATCCGGTTCTCCAGTCGGGGAGCCTGATACGGCTCGCCTTGCTTCAATTGAAGCGTCTGAAGCATTGTCTCGTTGTGCTGGTACTCGTGCTGAAGCACCATGTGATACACATAGCCGTTCGCGAGCAGCGGATTATTCTCATCGAGCTCGATTCTGTCGAGACGCGCGAGAACCCTCTCCCGAATTTCGTCGAGACGCGCCAGCATCTCCGAAAGCGGCGGGATCGGCAAAGCTGCTCGCGTCGAGCGGGGATGCTCAAACGGGTTGTACATCCCGGGCATTTCAGAGAACTCGATCGGCCCGTCGAGATTGCGGGTCAGCCAGAGCTCTTCGAAGTGCGCGATGTGGCCGATGTCCCAGATGATCGGACTCATCAGCGTGTCGTGCTGCCGATGCAGGTCTTCGTCCGACAGGCCGCTCACGAGGAGCAGTGTTCTCTCCCGAGCTTCTTCGAGTAGACGCGCTAGCTCGGCGCGCAGGAGCGAATGGTCTTGGGCGATTGCGGGCATGGGCGAGAGAAAATGGGAAGCCACTACGGGGCGGTGCCAGAACCGTGAAGCGGTTATACGCCGCGCCTTCGATGTCGGACGTAAGATTGTCGCGTTTATCCGTAATCGTACGATAGCTACCGCGGGACGAAAGGTGCACCACCGGGCCGTGCAAAGTGTCTATCTCAGTAGTGCCCATCGCGGTAACTTGATTCATAACCCTGGCCCGGTGAAATGAGCACCTTCGAAGAGCGCCTCAAAGACTCTCCCGAGGGTAAACGATATCTGGAAGCGGGAATTTTTCAGGGAAGGCGGTGAATCGGTTATTCAAGTCAGTGTTTTTCGTTGTTGCGATTGGTTGGATGGCCTTGCCTGCGAGCGCGAGATCTCAGGTAAGTGACACCTCCTACGCCATCGAGACCGGGAGTTACGCCGGGACGGTCGTTCCGATAAGGCAATCATTCGCTCTCCGTAGAGGATCGAAGTTCTGGCGCGTTGCGCCTCGAACGGATGGGCGGCTCGTCGGATGGAACCCGAGCAGCTTGCCCGTTGGGGTCGCGTTCAAACCCGGACACGGAATCACCGCGGAAGATTCCATGGCATTCTGGTCGATCGTCCGCGCTATGGAGCAGGATCTGGGGCTGCACGTGTTCGAGCCCGCGATGGTTTCTGCCGACGGCGATCCCGACGACTTGATTGTAGTGGATACGCGTTCGATGTCTCCTGACGGCCTGACATCATTTACGTGGAGCAACAACGGGGCTGTTTACGACGCTCGCGTTCTTCTCAAGTCTCGAGCGACCATGCACGATGCGGGAGTTGTGCAGCACGAGATGATGCACGCGCTGGGATTCGGGCATACATCGGCGTGGCCTTCCATAATGAATGCGGACGGAGACGGCCGTCGTCTTACGGCGGACGATGTCGCCTACGCGCAAGCGGCGATCAAGTCGCGCGCGGAGAGTGAGCGAATAGATATGTGGGATCGCATCGCGCTTGCTGTCGAACGTTCGACACCGGCCTCCCAGCCGAGCCGCTCATCGGGTACGTGCGACTCTTTTTCGTCGATCGCGACGGGACGCGTCGATCCCACGAGGCTCGGAGAGCTCCCGGGAATGGCTCTCGTCGGAGTGGTCACAGGGTGCCCAGTCCGGGCGCCGTCCCGTTGACGTGAATCAATGCTGCGTTACCCGCGGCATTTCTCTGCGGGATTGCCCTACAGCGACCGATACGGGACAGCGAAAAATGGCCGAGCTACCTCGGACGCTCGAGAACCTGCTGCGAGGAGACCCGCCGTCCGATGAGGCGTGGGCGGCGTTCGCGCGCGAGTACATCGCCCTCCTGCTGCACGGTGCGCGTTCAGCCGCTCGCGTAACAGGTTAGGCGATGGATGTCAACGCGCGGGGATTTGAGAGCGCAGCGTCGTGACGAGCCGCAATGTTTGACTTTTCTCACGGGCACCCACTTAGCGATTAATCGAGAGCGGCCGCAAACAACGCGGGCAAGTCAACCTCAAGGTTCTCTTCTGCACCGGGCGCGGTCCAATCAATGAGCCCAGCGATGATTTCGGGCCGCTCGTCGTCCGGTTTCCATCGCTCGACAAGACGGGCATCCAGATCAACGATCCAATACTCAGGAATGCGTTGGCGCTGATATCGCTGGCGTTTTACGCTGCGATCCAAACGGGCGGTGCCGGGTGAAAGCACTTCGATTGCGAGGAGGACGCTTCCCGCCTCCTTCCACGTTCGCGGCTTCCTGCCATCGATCAGTGGCACAACAAACAGGTCAGGCTGCACAAGCGTGCGATAGTCCAGCTCAACATCCTGCGGTGCGATCTTCAGGTGCGCGACAGGATGAGTCCTGAGGTAGTCCGCGAAAATGACAGCAAGGTGAAGAAGAACGTCTCCATGGCGCCATGCGGGCGCGGGCGTCACGAACAACTCCCCGTCAACCACCTGATGCTGATTGAGATCGTCGGGAATTGCCCTGACCATCTCTGCGGTCCATTCCGTCTCGAGCGCTGGCATGACCATACGATGATATCCTGTAAGTCGGAAAGGCAAGCGAACATACGCCGAGGATACTTTGCGGGCGTTCGAGAGCCGCATCAAATCGCCCGGTGAATCATCAAGCTTCCCCGAGATTCTGTTTTTTCCTGTGTTCTGCGATGGCGATATGTTACGATAAGAATCGGCGCGGTCACGGACTGGTAACACGGTGGTCGCCGGGAGAATGACATGAGGAGAATCGAGCCCGAAGACATTTGCGAGCCCGAGTGGGCGGACTGGTATGGTCTGACGCCAGCTCAGCGGTGGGAACAGAGCGCCCGCCTGTGGGCGACCTACACTACGTTGGGAGGGACGCTTGACCCAGACCCCGATACACAGAGTCCTTTCAACGATCCGGAAGCACGACGTGAGGTCTCTCCTGATGGGGGGGCAGGCGTGCATCTTCTACGGCGCAGCGGAGTTTAGCCGCGACACTGACCTCGTCATTCTTGCGGATGCCGAAAATCTCGAGCGGCTGACCGGAGCGCTGGCCGAACTGGAGGCGGAGGTGATCGCAGTGCCGCCGTTCAGGAAAGAGCATCTCGACAGCGGACATAGCATTCATTTTTCCTGTCAGCGGCCCGACGTGAAGCGCATGCGGCTCGATGTCATGTCGAAAATGCGTGGTGTTGACGCTTTCCCATTGTTATGGGAAAGAAGGACCACCGCGACAATTCCGGGAATGGGAGATCTGGATATAGTTGCGCTCCCCGATCTGGTTCTCGCCAAGAAGACCCAGCGCGACAAGGACTGGCCGATGGTGCGGAGACTGGTCGAGGCCAGCTATTTTGCGTTCCGCGATGAACCAACTCCTGAGCGTGTTCAATTCTGGCTTCGCGAGTTGAGGACGCCGCAACTGCTCGTTGAGGCGGCTCTGTCATATCCCTCGGAGGCGGAGCTTGCGGGACGCGAACGCAGCGCGGTGCGCGCCGCGATCCGGCAGGACCGGGAAACGGTCGAAGCCGAGCTCACTCGAGAGGAAAATCGGGAGCGTGAAACCGACCGGGCGTACTGGGCGCCGCTTCGCGCGGAGTTGGAGCGATTGAGGCATGTCGCGAGACGCGGCTGATCGTTAATTGACCGCGGCGACGAACACCACGTTTTTGGCGCACCATTGATGGGGTTTACACCGGCATGCCTTGATGTACAAGGTGTTCGACACGTACAATGGCGATTCGTCGCGTGACTGGAGCACCGAGATTCGGGCGTTGTTCACGGCCGAGCGTGATACAGGCCGGTCTGCGCCTCGTGGCAAGAGCGTTTCGTCGCCGTTGCATCCGTCTTTTCCTCTCGACAAGTACGTTGGTACTTACACCGACTCTGCGCAATCGTCCCGATGGGGTCCGAGGCAGCGGGAGCCGAAGGTTAAGGAGTCCCTCGCTCGATCGAAGACAGTTTGTGTGGCAGGGCAAATGGAAGCTGGTATACCAATCGAGGATGCCGGGAATTCTGCACATGCGCACGCGGCCGGCAGGCGGAGTCAGAAACTCTCAGATCATTCATCAACGATATCGAGATCAGTGATTAGTCCGTCACTCGTGACGTAAACGAGCAGGAACCGCCCGCCCGATCCGGGAGCCAGTCGATAGTAGAGGACGCGGGAGACGGTGCCGCCATGTCGCTTGATGTCAGGGCCGGAAACGTCACTCGAGCCAACGAAGACGAGCCCGTGCAGCTTTGTGCTGGGGGCCGGCGCACTCGAGAAATCGTGACGCGCACCCTCCGTGAGTCCTGGAATCGCGGTCAGCCCGGCGCCCCCCGCGTTCAGCGCCTGTACTACCGTCTCGACCCGCGCCGAAAGCGTTGCGTCCAGCGTTCCCTGTTGTGCCACCGCGGAGAAGAGCGGTCCAATACGCTGCAACGAATACGGCTTATTGTCCTGCCTCAGTGTAAGCCCTGTCAGTGCTCCTGCGGCGTCGCGCTTAGGCGCGAAGCGAACGTTCCGGTCAACCGACGCGAACCAACCATCAGCGACGGGAATGAATTCCTCATCGGGAAGGCCGCCTGATGAGCTGAAGAGACGTCCATTCATGACCACGAGCGCGAGCATCTGGCCGTTCGAGATCTCGTATCGCCCAGCGACCGGATTGATCTCCGCCAACGGACGCGAAACAACAACTGGAACGACAAAATCGCTTACGCTCGGCCAATGGTATTTTTTCGCGATGAACTCTCGAATTCGGGAGACCATGCGCGAGTTATCATTGGCGTTGATCATGATCGCGGCGCCCTGTCCCGTTTCCGCGGTCGCAGTGAGATCAGCGTCGAAGCCCTCGTCGCGACCGCCATGCGAGAACACAAGCGAGGCGCCGGATCCCCTGAGAAAGACGCCGAGCCCGTCGTTGTCCTTCTGATTGGTGAGCATCTGGCGCGCCGTTGCCTGCGAGATGATGCGTGCCGACTTGCCCGCGTACGCCTGCTGCACCTCGATCGCAAACCTGGCGAGATCGGTGGGTGTGGTCCACAATCCAGCGGCCGCCATCTCGGGGTAGATGTGCCAGCGGCCTCGTACTCCTGAGCCGTCGGGGTAATGACCGGCCGCCGTCGTTTTCGCCAGATCGCTGGGCAGCGGCTGTTCGTAACTGCTGTGTGACATCGCGAGGGGCGCGAGCACGGTTTGTCGCATGAAATCGGGGAAACGCTCACGGGTGACGTCGAGCACCATCTGCTGCATGATGGTATAACCGCCACCTGAATAGCTCCATTTGCTACCCGGAAAAGTCTCCACGCGAATTGCCGCAGTATTCGCCGGCGGCTCGCCGTCGAGCACCTGAATCAGCGTCGGCATGCGATCGTCCACCGCGTATCCGGGGAATCAGTGCACAGTGAGGCCGGCGGTGTGTGAGAGCAGCCCACGCAATGTCACCGGCTTTGTAGTGAACTGATTCGATGGCACGTGCCAGCTCTTGAGGGTCGCGTTCACGTCGCGGTCCAGATCGAGCTTGTGCGCTTCTACCAGATGAAGGGCCGCGAGAGCTGCCACCGCCTTGCTGATGGAGCCGGCTTGAAAGAGTGTGGTGGTCGTGACCGAACGACTTGCTCCGCTGTCGGTAACACCGTACGCGCGCGATTCGACGATCTTGCCGTCCTGCACGATGGCCAGCGAAAGACCGGCGACGTGTCGCCGCGCCATCTGCGCCATGACGAAGGTGTCGAGATCGTCCGACGGGGTCGCGCTGCCCATCGCAAAGAAGAGCGCGGAAAGTGGAAGCACGAGGCGAAGAGGAGTTCGCATGCGGGGTCCTGTGAGAGATGATCGTTACTCGCGCGACGAAAGCTGTCCGGCGGGAACTTCCGTCCCGCGGGGATGGCCCAAGAGCACAGGGGGGACCGGCGAAAGCCCGTCCCCCCTGAGACATGCAGCCGGTCAGGAGCCTGTGGTGCTTGGAATGAAGCTCGGGCCGAGACTGGGGTTGTTGTTCCTCTCGATGTCGGGAAGCGGCAGGCAGGTGGTGTTGCCGTACGTGCCGCCGCCCACCGGAAAGTTCTGGCCAACAGGGGGATTGAACGGGATCTTGAACCGTTCGATGTCGTAGTTCCGGACACCCTCGAGAAAGAGCACGCGCCGGCGCTCGTCGATCACCAGATTCTGGATCGAGGCCGCGTCGACGGCGCCGATGTACGGCTTGAGGCCCACGTCGGCGCGCATGGCGTTGATGATCGTGACCGCCTGGGCTCCTCCCTGTACCTCGGCGACGATGAGTTGCGCCTCCTCGTAGCGTGCCATGGGCAGCGGCGCGGCGTCGCCAGCGATGTACTTGTTGGCCGTGTAGACGATGGTCGCGTTGTTGTTCGCCGAGCGCGTGCCTGCGAGCTGGGTAGCCGAACGCGGATCCACCTCGCCGTTCTCGGTCGTCAAGTTCTGCGACGACGCCGGAATGGAGTAGAAGCCGTACTGCTTTGTGACCGCGTAGACGCGATTGTATAGACGAAGCGCGGTGCCCGAGGTGCTCGCGTTCAGGACGAAGCCTTTCGGTACCAGCTTGGCATCGGCGAGAGCTCCCGCCGCATTGCTCTGATAGAGCCGCACCCGAGCCCGGCCGGCGTAGGCGGCGAACTTCATGCTGTCGGCTCCCGCGGTCTGAGCGGCCGCAATGGCATCCGTGAAGCGCTGCTCCGCAAGGGCGAACATCCCCTTCTGGTTCACCGCCGGCCCGTTGTCGAACGCTGCCTGGCACATCGCCATGCCGAGGAAGGAATAGCTGAAGCCGGCGTACAGATCGGCGACGGCGAGGAGTCCGGTTCGGTCGGGCACCTGCGCGTCCGTCCACCCTTTCAGCTTGTTGATGGCGTTATCGGCTTCGAAGCGCGCCGTGGCCAGCGGGAGGTAAATCCCCGGCGACTGAGTGGCCGCGCAACCGGCGGTGCCATAGATGCCGTTCGTCAGGGCGTTGGCCGTGCGTCTGGCATAGTCCCACTGGGCGGCGCCGAGCTGTGCGTCGTTCATCTCGCCGCTGATCAGCCCTTGGACGACCACGGCGGACCCGAAGGCGCATTGGTAGTCGCCGACCACGCTGTTGACCAGGAGCTTGGCGTTGCCGGGTTGGTCGAGCACGCCCACCGGCACCTGATTCGGCGTCGTCACATCCAGCAGGCGGCTGGTGTCGCAGGCTGCGATGAAGCCGGTCGCGAGCACCAGGCCCACGAGCGGGAGGGCGGTTCGCCCTACCCCATTATGCATGAGTTTCATTGCTCAGTAGCTCAGGTGGATTGTCAAGGCGTAATTCAGCAGCTGCGGCAGCTCCGCTTGGTCGACTGAAGCCGGGCTTCCGGCGACGAACTGGCTTTCGGGATCGATGCCGGAGTAGGGCGACCACGTGCGCAGGTTGCGGCCCGAGGCGGTGAGGCTGAGTGCCCGCGCGCCTGCCCTCGCCGCGATCCACGACGGCACATCGTACGACAGCGACACCTCGCGAAACTTCACGTAGCGCGCGTCGGATATGGTAAACTCGCGCAGCGAACCGCCGCTGAAGTACTGGGCGAGCAGCTTCGGGTCGGTGTTCTGCGGTTGCACGTATTCCAGGCACGTGTGGAAGATCTGGCAGCGGATGCGGATGTTGTTGTCCAGCCGGCGGTAGCCCGACGCGGCGTCCATCATCGCGTAAAGGCGGAAGTTCGTCAGGAAACGGACCGTGTTCGACCAGGAGCCCTGGAACGTCGGCGTGGAGTGCCCGATGTAGACCTTCGGCGCGATCACCGAGCCGTTGGCATTGTAGCACGGCGTCGCCCCGCCGCGGCCGTCATCGCAAAAGACGCTGGCCTTGGGGATCGTTACTTTGTTCGTCGCCGGGTCATACGTCGGATTGTCGACGCGCACCACCCGCGGCGTGAACCAGTCGAAGGGCGCGAATCCGACGCGGTGCGCAGAGGTGCCAAGGTCGATGACTGTGTCCGTTCCGCTCAGCTGCGAGATCTTCGCGGAATTCGTGGACAGGTTGACGCTCATGCCCCAGCCCCAGCTCTTCTGGTTGACGAGCTGCGCATTTAAGAGCGCCTCGATGCCATGCTTCGTGATCTCGCCAGCATTGAAGAACTGACTTGATGCGCCGAAGCCGGTGCCCGGTGCGACGGGGCGCGAGAGGATCGCATCCTTCGACACGTCGTGAAAGTATGTGAAGTCGATGCCGAAGCGGTCGTTGAACATTCCCGTCTCGAAACCGAGTTCGGTGCCGAGCACGCGCTCCGGCTTGAGGTTCGGATTGCCGAGGGCATTCGGGCTCAGGATACCCGAGCCGTTCGGACCTGCCGCTGGTGTCAGCGTACGCAGGGCTGTGTTAAGCCCCGGCTGCTGGCCGGAGCCGCCGAAGGCGCCGCGCAAGCGCATGCTATTCAGCCATGACGGCAGATGCCGCTGCACTGCCGGCTCGTCGCTGAGCACGTACGACGCGCTCAGCTTGGGATAGGTGACCCAGTTCACCTGGCTGCCGAACGCGCTGTTGTTGTCCACACGTATGGCTCCGGTGAGATACAGGCGTTCGGCAAACGCGAACTCCTGCTGGCCGAAGAACCCGAAGGTGTTGTTCTGGGTCCAGTTGTCGAACGATGGCTGGATGGTGCCGGCCGAGCCGATCGTCGAAAGGCCGGGCGCGGGGAAGTAGTCGCCCTCGCCTGAGATGTACGTGTTGTAGTTCGTGTAGTACTGGACCCCGGCGGACGTCTTGGTCGTCCAGTTCCGCGGCAGGGCGAAGTGCGCAGAGCTGTTGTAGTCGAATGTGTTATACGTGGCCTGGTGCTGCTGGTTGTACCGGTAGCCCTTGGCAGACGCGCCCCAGAAGGTTGCGAGCGTGTCGTTGGTGAGGTATGGCACGTACTCGACGTTGCCTTCCTGGGCCACGTCCGTGCCGATCGCCAGGCGGTTCGAGAACCAATGGAACGGGTTGTAGCGGAGCGTCGCGCTGGCCGTGAGGCGCTTCAGATCCTGCCAGTCCTGCTGGACCGCGTCTGCCGCCGGTGGCGTCCCCTGAAAACCCTGAACGTAGGTGCACGGGATATCGCCGGGTGAACAGAACTGGGGAAGGTTAGCGGGGTTGGAATATTCCGAGTCCCACATCAGACCGCCGCAGCCGGCTTCGCAGCTGGTGGTCGTGTGGCCGCTGATGTAGCCGAAGTTGGTTTCGACGTTGACACGGTCACTGGGCGTGATCGTGAGGTTCGTGCGGAAGCTGGTCTTGCGTTGCGCGTTCGTCGGATCGGCACCCTCATCGTTGTTGACGGCAGCGCTGGCGAAGAAACGCAGGGCGGCGCTGCCGCCACTGACGTCCGCGCCGTAGTCGTTGACGCGGCCGGTGCGGAAGATGGGTACACCGAGCGAGTCCTGGCGGCGAACCGTATTGAGGCCGAGCAGAGGGCCGGTGCCATTTGGGTTGCACGAGGTCGCGTCCTGGATGTGGCACCAGTTCGTTGCGATGCGCCCCCCGGCGTTCTGGAACATGTTGCCTCCGGCGCGGGCCACGAACTGGTAGCTCGTCTGACCGGCCGTACCCTTCTTGGTGATGATGTTGATAACCCCACGCGCGGCCTCGGTTCCGTAGAGCGTCGCCGCCGCCGGACCCTTGAGAACCTCGATCCTCTCGATCTGCTCCGGATCGAAGTCGTTGAGGCGAGAGATGACGCCGGATCCGAAGGCCTGGATGGCGATGCCGGTGCTAGTCTGATTGTTCACTCGCACTCCATCGACGTAGATCAGCGGGTCGGCGCTCAACGAGAAGCTGCCGATGCCGCGTATGCGTACGCGCGCACCCGCGCCAACCATGCCGGTGCCCGGCAGAATGGCGACACCGGGCGCCCGGCCATTGAGAAGTGCGTCGACCGACGGCACCGCCGTCTTTGCGATGACGTCGGCGACGTTGACCTGGGCCACGGAGGTACCCAACTCACGTTTCTGCGAGCCGCCCGCCGTGCCGGAGACGACTACCTCGTTCAGCTCGACCGCGCGCTCGGTGAGGAGGAAGCGGACGTCAGCGGCGCCCACCTGGACGACGTGGGAGACCGGCCGGAAGCCGATGAGGCGCGCGATGACGGTCACCGAGTTCCCAGTGACGACCGCGAGGCGGAACCGGCCGGAGGCATCCGACACCGTGCCGCGGCCGGCCTGGCCTTCGACGGTGATCTGGGCGCCGGCGAGCGGCCGCTGAGAGCCCTCGGCGACGACGGAACCGCTGATCGCGCCGCTCTGGGCGTCCGCCACGGTGGGCGCGGCGCCGAGCAGCACAAGCACGAGAGAGAAGAAGGAGGGCAGACACGATGCGCGGCGAATGCGTCGGGCACGTGTCGCCGGGGCGAGTCCGGCAACTGTGGAATGGCGTGCCGAACACCAAGCCGATGAGACGACGTGATGCATTTCATGACTCCGGCGGGGAGAAGAAAGCGGGCGCCGAGCAACGGCGAGCGAGGCTCGGGTGGGCCAACGGCGGCTAAACTACAGCTTCCGAAAGCGTCCCGCAAGCGCGGTATTCCAGTGCGGTATTCCGGCGCGTTATCAATGCGAGATACCAGTCTGGCTGATCGTCTTGCTGACCAGCACACGCGTGTAGTACGTTGCCGGCTCCCGACCTTCGCTCCGAGGATGCACATGCCCCGCTTCCCGCTTCGCGCGCTCGACCGTTTCTCGATCATGGTCGCGGCGATCGCGCTCGCCACCATTTCCGGAACGGCGCGAGCCCAGGCTGCCGCCCCCTCCTCCGGCGCGACCGCCCTTCTCGCGCAGCGTCTGCGCCCCATTCTCGGGCGCACGGAGTTCCGGCACGCGACCTGGGGCATCGAGTTTTACTCGCTTGACGACGACCGGGCGGTGTTCGCGCTGAACCCGAACCAACTCTTCAGCGCGGCGTCCACGACCAAGCTTCTCACCACCGGAACCGCCCTTCGCCTGCTCGGCGCCGACTATCGTTTCCACACGAGGGTCTACCGCACAGGTGCGGTGGACGCGAAGGGGGCGCTCAACGGAGATCTGGTGCTCGTCGCGACGGGCGACCTCAATCTCTCCGGACGCATCCAGCCAGGCGACACGCTCGGTTTCACCAACGAGGACCATGCGTACGATGCCGATCCGAGCACCCGCGCCGTGCCCGGCGATCCGCTGCTCGTCATCCGGCAGCTCGCGGGGCAGGTGGCGGATCATGGCGTCAAGCGGATCTTGGGGCGGGTGCTCGTCGACGTCAGCCTCTTCCCCGAGGGCACACGCGAGCTGGGCACCGGCGTGGTGATGTCGCCCGTCGTCGTCAACGACAATCTGGTGGATCTGATGATCGGCCCCGGCTCCTCGGCCGGCTCGCCCACCACCGTCGCCGTCTCGCCCGCGTCGGCCTACGTGCGCTTCGTGAACCGCTCGACGACCGTAGCCGCCGGCACGACGCCGCACATCAGTTGGTCCTCGGACGTGACGGCATCGGATGGTTCCCACACCGTCGACATCAGTGGTGTGTTCCCCACCGGGACGCCCGCGATCCTCTATAGCTACGCCGTCCCCGAGCCGAGCCGGTTCGCTGAGGTCGCACTCGTGGAAGCGCTGCGCGAGCGAGGCGTCGAGGTGGCGCTGCCCCCCGCATCGGCGCAACAGACGTTCACGTCCGCGCCGGCCGCCTACAACCCAGAGAACGTCCTTGCCGAGCATGTCTCGCCGCCGCTCGGAGAAGAGGTGAAGGTCACGTTGAAGGTGAGCCAGAACCTACACGCGAGCACGCTGCCGATGATCGTCAAGTCGGTGCTGGCTCGCGGCGACAGCGCGACCACCGGCTTCGACTTGGAGCGCGGAATGCTGCAGCGTGCCGGGCTCGATCTGTCCGGGGCGCAGCAGACGGACGGTGCAGGGGGCGACGCGCGCTTCTCGCCGGACTTCATCGTGCATTACCTGGCGTACATGGCGAAGCAGAAGGACTTCGCCGTCTTCGAGGGCGCGCTGCCGGTCCTCGGTCGCGATGGCACATTGTGGAATATCCAGCGCGACGCACCGGCTGCCGGCCACGTTCACGCCAAGACGGGCACGCTCGCGAACTACGATGCGCTCAATCGCAAGATGTTGATTGTCGCCAAGGGGTTAGGGGGCTACTTCACGACCCCTTCAGGACACCGCTACGCGCTCGCGGTGTACGTGAACAACGTCGCCGTGCCGCTCGACCGGGACGCCATCACACGCATTGTCGGCCAAGCGCTCGGCGAGGTCGCCGCGACGGCGTATGCGACCCTGCCGTGAGCGGAGGAGCCGACAGTCCATGACAGCATCCACTCGCCCGACCTGAGCGGCCACCGCAGCCCCGGCCGAGCCGCCAGTTATCGGTCTCTGCGAGCCTACTACCAGATTGTAGATACTGCTCCATACGCCGTCGGCCCTCGTGCGCGAGCATCTGGTCGTTCGCGATCTCGTACCGGCCGGCGACCGCATTGATCTCCGCCTCCGGACGCGAAACAACTGCGGGAACGACATAATCGCTCACGCTCGGCCAATGGTACTTGTTCGCGATGAATTCACGAATCCGTGAGACCATGCGCGAGTTGGCTGTCACCGATCGCCGTAGCCCGGGAATTCGTGAACGGTGAGCCCGGCGGTGGGGGAGAGCCACTCAGAGATCGACAATGACTCATCGAAGACTCATCGAAGACTCATCGAACATGACTCATCGAACAGATGACACGTCAGCACTTGGCGTTCAGGAGCTGGTCGTTAAACTTGCGAACCAGAACACATTGCTAACCCGAGCTCGATTTCCCGTGCTTTCTCTCTCCCGCAACATCTCGCGTCCCGATTCTGCGATCCCAGCAAGGGGCGGACATATGGTGTCTCGAATACAACCGACGTGTCAGTTTCGACGGTGTGATCTCATTCAACTCGAAGCTGTTGTTGCTGAAGCTGAGGCCGGAAATGCCAGTCAAGGCACGGGTCATGGTGCGATCGTCAGAGAGCGGCGAGCTGAGCGTCATTTACCGGACTCCCGGCGGAAGAGAGCACTTGCTGAGCTGGGCCGAACATCAGCCGGCTGCACGGTTAATCGATGTGAGTCGAAAGAGACCTTCGTGGAGCGAAGCGAGCCGTCCCAAAGCAAACCATCCGTGGCGGCTTAAGAACAACATGGATGTCGCAGAAGCGTTAGCAGCCAAGGCAGTGTTATTGACACCCCACCGAGGGTGACATTTCTATCCGTGTAATAGCGGTGACATTTCTATCCGTGGTGGACAAATCTCGGCTCGATCCCGTTGACACGATCTCTCCCGAGTGCGATTATTCTGGGCTGGTCACAACTCAACCGCCGAATCGCTTGACCTCGGCGCGCCCTTCGGTCCCTCCCGCGCTTCAGCAGCGGGAAACACCCGGCGGCAGCGGATGGATACCGGCCCTTTCTGGGCGCTCTGGTCCACCCGCGTTTTTGTTCACTGTGCCCAGACTTCTCCGATCGCCGGCAATACCACGAATTACCCGCGCGAAAACGGCACAGGCCG
>JBBQYO010000009.1:0-26104 GCA_038208605.1 Gemmatimonadales bacterium
CCCGGTGACAGACAACGCGCAGTCAGTGTTCGAGCTCTCGACCATCGAGACTATCCCGAACATCGCGCAGGAGCTTCAGCGCGACTACGGCTTCACTCCGAACTTCGAGCGCGCGAAGCATCTGCTCGAGGAGAACGACGGTGCAGGCAACACCTTCAAGGCCACTGCCAAGCCGGTGCTCATCGGTACCGCAGTGGTCGGAGCCACGACTCTTATCTTCTCGATCATCGTGTCACTCACGCACGGGTTGCAGCCTGACCTGGTCGTCAATCTGTCGCTGCTGCATCCGCCGTTCCTGCTTGGCCTGATCACAGGCGGCGCGGTGATTCACTGGTTCGTCGGCGCTTCGACTCAGGCGGTAACGACCGGCGCTTATCGCGCAGTAGAGTTCATCAAGGCCAACATGAACCTCGAGAGCGCAGCAGCCGCGTCGATGGAAGACAGCAAGAAAGTCGTCGAGATCTGCACCAAGTACGCGCAGAAGGGAATGTTCAACATCTTCCTGACGGTGTTCTTCTCGACGCTCGCGTTCGCGTTTGTCGAGCCGTACTTCTTTATCGGCTACCTCGTGTCGATCGCCCTGTTCGGTCTCTACCAGGCGATCTTCATGGCCAACGCCGGCGGCGCGTGGGATAACGCAAAGAAGATCGTCGAGGTCGAGCTGAAGCAGAAAGGCACGCCGCTGCATGAAGCGACAGTCGTTGGAGACACTGTCGGTGACCCGTTCAAGGACACGTCGTCGGTCGCGCTCAATCCGATCATCAAGTTTACCACGCTGTTCGGTCTGCTCGCCGTCGAGCTTGCCGTTTCATTGACGGAACAGCGCGGACCGATGCTTGGCCACGTGCTTGCAGCAGCATTCCTTCTTGTATCGATGTTCTTCGTTCACCGGTCGTTCTACGGCATGCGCATCGAAGCAAACTAGAAACCATGAAGCTCTTCGCCCGGAAGCCGATAGCCGAACTCCTGGCTGACGAAGGATCCCCGAACTCACTCAAGCGGGTACTGGGAGCAGGTGATCTCATCATGCTCGCGATCGGCGCTGTCATCGGCGCGGGCATATTCTCATCGATTGGAACGGCCGCCGCCGGAGAGATTCTTCCCTCCGGCGTCGTCGTGCGATACGGGGCCGGCCCGGCCCTCGTTGTCTCATTCATCCTGCTCGGAGTAGTGTGCGGTCTCGCCGCACTTTGCTATGCCGAGCTGGCGGCGATGATCCCCCAGGCCGGCAGCGCCTACGCGTATTCGTACGCGACGCTCGGCGAAGTCATAGCGTGGATCATCGGCTGGGACCTGATTCTCGAGTACGCAGTAGGGAACGTCGCGGTAGCAGTGGCATGGGGCGGATACTTCATATCGTTTCTTTCCGCTTTCAACGTCCACATTCCGGATTTCCTGACACACGGATACCGGGCTGCGCTGCTAAGCTCCGATCCAGCCGTTCACGGCCTGCTTCAAACTGCGCCGCGAATTGGTAACATTCCGATACTATTAAATCTGCCGGCGTTCGGGATCGTGATGGCGATCACGTGGCTGTTGTTGCGCGGAGTCAAGGAAAGTGCGCGCGCCAACAACATCATGGTCGTGATCAAGCTCCTCGTACTGACGCTGTTCGTAGTCGTCGGCGCGATGCACATCGACACGTCGAACTACGTGCCATTCGCTCCTAACGGATGGCGTGGAATTCACCAGGGTGCGGCGATCGTATTCTTCGCGTACATCGGCTTCGACGCCATATCAACGGCAGCCGAAGAAACGAAGAACCCGCAGCGCAATCTGCCGATAGGAATTCTCGGCGGCCTTGCGATTTGCACCGTCATCTACGTCATCGTCGGCGCAGTCGCGACCGGAATGGTTCCCTACGAGCAGCTCAGGTCTTCCGATCCGCTGGCGAAGGCGCTGACGCTCTCCGGTCTCTCGACCGCCAGCTGGATTCTGTCACTCGGCGCAGTTGTATCGCTCAGCGCAGTGCTGCTCGTGTTCCAGTATGGGCAGCCGAGAATTTTCTTTGCGATGGCTCGCGATGGTCTGCTTCCGAAATGGGCGGCGAAGGTGCACCCGAAGACGCGTGTGCCGCACATCACGACCTTGATCACCGGAATCGCAGTCGCGGCCGGTGCGCTGCTGGCCGACGAAAATGAGATCTACGATCTGACGAATATCGGAACGCTGTCGGCGTTCGCGATTGTCTGCATCGGTGTGCTCGCGCTTCGCTACCTCGAGCCTGACCGGCCGCGTCCGTTCCGCGTCAGGTTCGTGTGGCCGGTGACGATCATCGGCGCCGCGGCATGCATCTACACGATGTTCGGTCTGCCCGGACGCGCGTGGGAGCGGTTCGGAATCTGGCTCGTGATTGGAATGGTTCTGTATTTCGGTTACGGATTCAGGCACTCGACGCTTCGTCTTTCCCGCGACGCGGCGAGCCCACCCTCCAGAGGCTGATCATGCTCAAGATGCTGAGGCGTGTCAGCCTTACACAGTACATCCTGCTGTCGATGGTGATCGGCGTGATCATCGGTGCATTCGCGCCCGATTTCGCACAGAGTCTCAAGCCGCTCTCAAACGTGTTTCTCCGGATGATCAAGTCGATCATCGTGCCGATCATCTTCAGCACGCTGGTTGTCGGAATCGCGGGTCATGGCGACGACATGAAGCGCATCGGCCGCCTCGCATTCAAGTCGATTCTGTACTTCGAGGTAGTGACGACGCTGGCGCTGGTTGTCGGACTGCTCGCGGTGCACGCAATCAAACCAGGCCTCGGCGTCGTTCTGTCAGCGTCGGCGGAGCAGGGAAAAGAACTCGCAGCGAACACACAGACCGCGAACGGATTCCTCGAGCATCTCGTTCCTGCCAGCTTCTTCGATGCAGCGGCAAAGAATGAAGTGCTGCAGGTCGTTTTCTTTGCGGTGCTGTTCGGAGTAGCTTTGTCGCAGGTTCCGAGCGGCAGGCCGAAGGAAATCGTACTGACCGGAATCGAAGGCCTCTCCGAGGTAATCTTCAAGTACGTCGGTATCGTGATGCGCTTTGCGCCGATCGGTATCGGTGCCGCCATAGCTGTGACGGTCGGCCACAGCGGGATCTCGGTCCTGCTGAACCTCGGTAAGCTCGTCCTCACGCTCTACGGCGCTTTGGTCGTATTTATCCTGCTGGTACTGCTCCCGATCGCGAAATTGTTCAAGGTTCCGATCAAGACGTTCGTGAAAGCGGTGAAAGAGCCCGCGTTGATCGCGTTCTCGACGGCATCATCGGAGGCGGCACTGCCGCGGGCGATGCTCGCAATGGAGCGAATCGGGGTGCCGAGGCGAATCGTGGCGTTCGTGATGCCGACGGGGTATTCGTTCAACCTCGATGGATCGACGCTGTATCTCGCGGTCGCTTCGATCTTCGTGGCGCAGGCGGCCAACGTCGATCTGTCAATCGCCCAGCAGCTTCAGATGATGCTGACGCTCATGATCACAAGCAAGGGCGTCGCTGCTGTCCCGCGCGCATCGCTCGTGATTCTTTCCGGAACGCTTGCCTCATTCGGGCTGCCGCTCGAAGGAGTTGCAATCATTCTCGGCGTCGATGCGCTGATGGATATGGCGCGCACGAGCGTGAACCTCGTCGGCAATTGCCTCGCGAGTGTAGTGATGGCGCGCTGGGAAGGGGAGTTCGTGCCGGTGCGCGAGCCGGTTCCCGATGCAGTGGCGGCGTAGTCTCGCACTGTTGATCGCTTAGGTCGCGAACCGCGCACAAGTCGCGAACTGCGCCACGGAGGTCAGGAGAACACGGAGGCAGCACGGAGAACTACAAATACTTTTGGGACTTGACTGCGGGCGCCGGTAAATTTGATCAGGGCGCAATTCTACACTGATGTTGTTTAACCAGTTTTAAGGCAGTTCTCCGTGCTGCCTCCGTGTTCTCCTGACCTCCGTGGCGCAGTACGCTTTTAGCCAGGACTAAAGTCTCGCGGCGTGACCGCTCAGGTGTGCAACGCCAACCGACACTGCTCCACGCGCCGGAATGATCTCGGAGGACTTCACCACCGCGCCCGGAACAGCGGACTTCAGGCGATGCTCGAGGCGCTTACGGAGCAGCGAGCCTTTTTGGAGCAATCCACCCGAGAACGCAACTGGAACTGCAGCCCGGTCATCACCGAACAACTTGAGTGCCAGCGCTCGGACGTGAAGCACGAGCTCCTCGACTGCGATGCCGACGAGAGCATTGGCGCGAATGTCGCCGTTCGACGCGCAGTTGAACACCACCGGCGCCAGCGCGGCGAGCTCTTTTGGTCTCGCTGCGATTGCCCACGGAATGAGCTCGGTTACTTCATTCACCTGCGCCGCGGTGAGAATAGCACCAGTGAGCTCGGTCGCCGGCTCTCGGCCATCAGTAGCCGAGGCAACAATCGCGAGCGCCTTGCGGCCAATCCATGCGCCGGAGCCTTCGTCTCCGAACGACGGACCCCATCCCCCGCAACGCGCGCCGACACGCGATGGGCTTCTTCCGTGCGCGATCGATCCCGTACCGGCGATGAGAATTATTCCCGGGCCGCTTCCGAACGCATCGCTCAATGCAATATCGCCATCGCCTTCGACGATCACGTCGTCGGCCAGGTCGAGTTTCTCGAGCGCGGCGGTGAGCGCTCGCTGTTCGTTCACCCGGCCCACACCCGCGACGCCAGCGACAAGCACTCTCGCACGCATGTGGTCCGCACCAGCTTCCGCCATTGCCTGCTTGACCAGCGCACCGATCACTTCGGCCGATGCGTTCGCCCGGTCAGGCCCAGTGGCTGATCCTGGACCGAGCGCTTCAGTGAGCTGCCATCCGGTTTCGTCTGCGACGATCACGCGCGTCTTCGTGCCCCCGCCATCGACTCCGACGATGATGTCAGTCATTCGGATTCGCCGCCCTAGGGCCGTGTGTGAGTGATGATGTAATTCCCACAAGCATTGTTATCGTGACACCGATCAGCACAAACCACGGATAGGCGATCTTGCTGAACGTCGTCAACATCCCGGTCAGCGATGGAAGCACAGGCAACAGTTGCTTTGCGAAGACGATGAACGACATGACGAAAATGGCGACCGCCATTCCGGTGATTGCATCGCGCTGGATTGCACGCCTCCAGTAGATGCCGAGAAAAAATCCGCCGAGCAGCGCGCCGTAGGTGAATGATGCGATCGAGAGCGCGACGACGACGACGGGAGTGCCTTGCTCCCTATAGAGCAATGCTCCGCCGGTCAGAACGACACCCCACGCCAGGGCGGCAAGTTTGCCGAACCGAAGAGTTGCCCCGTCATCGGTGCTGCGCTTTGCGAGCGGCAGATAAATGTCGTGAGTCGTCGCCGCCGCGAGCGAATTGATCGCACCCGAGTGCGTGCTCATGGTTGCGGCCAGAATTGCGGCGAGAATTAGACCGACCAGCCCAGGCGGCATGTACTGAAGAATGAACGTCGGGAAAATCGAGTCGGGAGCAGCGAAAGTTTTTCCGCCGAACAGAACGAACAGGCCGATGCCGACAAACAGGAACAGAGTGAACTGCGCGAATACGACGAAGCCACTGCCGATAATCGCTTTCTGCGCGTCGCGGAGACTGCGCGCGGTAAGCAACCGCTGGACGATCAGCTGATCAGCCCCGTGCGACGCCATCGACAGGAATGCGCCTCCGATGAGTCCTGCAAAAAGCGTATTCGGCTTGTCGAAGCCGAGGTAAGCGTCGAAGCCCTTGAGCTTGCCGGCAGTGGAAGCGACGTCGACGACGTGCGACCATCCGCCGTTCACGGCGTTCCCAATCAGCACGATCGCCGACAGGCCGCCGAGTATGTAGACGCTGGCCTGGAGGAGCTCGGTCCACACGACCGCCTTCATCCCACCCTTGTAAGTGTAGATGATCGTCAACGCGCCGAGCAGAAGTATCGCGACCGGCTTCACGTATTCTCGCGGCATGGTGCCTTCGAGAATCAGCGCGATTGGAATCGCCGTCGCAAACACGCGCACGGAGTCGGCAACCGCGCGTGTCACCATGAATACGATCGATGTGAAGCGCCGCGTCGCGAGTCCGAAACGCTGTTCGAGAAGAGTGTAGGCCGTCACGAGATCGCCACGGTAATAGCGGGGCAGAAGCACGAACGCCACGACGAACCGGCCGATTATGTAGCCGGCGACGATCTGGAGAAATCCGAGATTCGTGACGTACGCGAGCCCGGGAATGCTGATGAACGTGAGCGCGCTCGTCTCGCTCGCCACCACCGAAAACATAACCGCCCACCACGGAATCGAACGCTCGGCGATGAAGTAATCGTTCGCGCTCTTCTGCTTGCGGCCGATCCAGAGTCCGAGTGCTGTTGTGCCCGCGAGGTAGGTGATGAGCACAAAAAAATCGAGGGTGGTGAAATGTGCTTTCATTTCACCACCCTCGATAAGAGGAGCTTGCTGAGCCGCAAGCTACGCGCTGAACGAGCTACCGCAGCCGCAACCGCCTGTCGCAGTTGGATTCTTGAACGTGAATCCCGAACCCTGCATGGAAGTTACGTAGTCGATCGTCACTCCGGAGATGTACTGCGCGGAGAACGGATCGATGAAAACCTTGAACCCATCGTTGTCGACGACGAAGTCGTCTTCGGCGTTCTTGTCTTCGATTACGAGGCTGTATTTGAAGCCGCTGCAGCCACCAGGCTGAACGCTGACGCGAAGGCCGCCCAGCTCGCCCGTGACGCCTTCTGCTTCCATGAACTTCCTGACCTCGACGGCCGCATTTGGCGTGACCGTGAGCTCGATATCCGATGTTGTCGATGTCGACATTTAAGACCTCCAGTGACTACTCTAAAATTATTGCAATTGAGCCATTCAGGATAGGGCGGCTGCAGCAGCTGTCTCTGCTGCCTGCGCTCTGGACAGAACAGATCTATCTGTCTCGGCACCGGCGCCACTCGATCCTTCACCACGGAATGTGCGCGAGATCCAGGCGAACGCCGCAAGTGCAATCACGAGCAGAACCAGCCCTACCATTGTCTCGCCGAAAACCAGCTTCCCGATTCCGAATAGCGTTGAATACACCGCAACGATGCCGGCGATCCAGTTGGTCCAGGGAAGTGCCCCGCCTTCGATCCCTTCCTCTCCGAACCCTGCTTTCACCGCGATTCGCCTCCATCCGCGTCCGCCTGGCCTCACTCGACGGTAGAACGACTCGAGAATTTCGTCGGGCTCGGGACTCGTCACGAAAGTCACAGTCAGCCAGACGATCGTGCTCACGAGCACTGTGATCAGCATGATCGTCGCGTCGGAATTGGGGTCGCCCTTGGCGAAGTGCTGAGGTACAGTCTGGAATGCGATGATGGACACCACGAAAGAAGCGATCATTGCGCTGATCTCCGACCACGCGTTGATGCGCCACCAGTACCATCTGAGGATTAGCACGAGGCCGGTGCCCGCTCCCATCGCAAGCAGGAACCTCCACGCCTGCTCCACAGACGACAGCTGAGAGGTCACTCCGATCGACGCGATGAACAACAGCACCGTGGCGATTCTCGACACCTTCACGTAATGAGCCTGAGTGGCGGTCGGCTTGATGAATCTCTTGTAGAAATCGTTGACGAGGTACGACGCACCCCAATTCAGATGCGTTCCAACCGTGGACATATAGGCGGCGGCAAAGCCGGCCATCATCACGCCCTTCCAAGGAGTCGGGAGATAGTCCACGAACGCCTTTACATATCCGGATTCACGGTCGGCGAGATTGGGATACAGAATCACGGTGCAAAGGCCGGTCACGATCCACGGCCACGGGCGCAACGCGTAGTGAGCCACCTGGAAGAACAGAGTCGCGAGCACGCCATCGCGCTCGGTCCGTGCCGAGAAGATCCGCTGAGCGATGTATCCACCACCGCCGGGCTCGGCCCCTGGATACCAGGCTGCCCACCATTGCACCGACAGGAACGTCCCAAGCGCGAGAAGCGGCATCCATGCGTAAGCGTGGAATCCGCCGCTGCCGAAAGACACCGGTAGAACCGAGAGAGCCGCGTCACCCGACCCAAAGTGTTCCGCGAGCTTTGTCTTCATCACACCGATGCCACCGACCGCTTTTACGGAGTAGATAGCGAGAATGATCACCGCGCTCATCTTCACTACGAACTGGATCAGGTCTGTCCACAGCACTGCCCAGAGGCCCGCAGCAACGGCGTAGATCACCGTTATCACGAAACAGATCCCCACGGCGAGAACTGGTGATACGCCCAGAGAAATGGTGAGGATCTTAATCATCGCCCGTGTTACCCAGCCGAGGATGATGAGGTTGATCGGGATGGCGAGGTAGATGGCGCGGAAGCCGCGAAGAAATCGCGCCGGCGATCCGCTGTAGCGAATCTCGGCGAATTCGACATCGGTCATAACGTTTGCCCGCCGCCACAGCCGGGCGAAGAAAAACACTGTGAGCATGCCGCTCATGACCATGTTCCACCACAGCCAGTTACCGGCGACTCCGTGCGCTGCGACAAGACCCGTTACGACCAGCGGGGTATCTGCGGCAAAGGTGGTCGCAACCATTGATGCGCCGGCCAGCCACCACGGCACGTTTCGGCCGGAGAGAAAATATTCGTTGAGGCTCTCTCCGCCCTTTTTCGTGAACAGAAGACCGACGACCGTCGAGAACAGGAAGTAGGCGGCGACGATCGCCCAGTCAATCGCTGAAAGAGTCATGAGGGTCGGGAAGAGATGACGTGTTCTATTGTTGAGCAGCCGTGCCACTCGTTCCTTGTGCTACTTCGTATCGACGAGCGCAGCGGAACGGCGGCACTTATGATTATGTAACTGCAAACGTTCGTCAACCTACGAGACTGGTGTCAATGACGCGATATCTGATTCCTGTTGCTGTATTCCTTGCTGTCAGTGGCTGCACCGTAACGAGTCATCGCCTGGACCCGTCCTACGAGCTTGCCGAGGCTCATGTTACTCCCGGAATCTCTGTTCTCGTCAACGACAGCATGGACTTGATCAGAGGAAAGCGAATCGCGCTTCTGACGAACCAGACGGGAATCGACGGACGGGGTCGCTCGGACATCGACGTCCTGCGCGACGAAAAGGCAAAAAAGGCGAATGTGACGCTGGTAAAGCTGTTTTCACCCGAGCACGGAATTCGGGGCACCGAGGACAGAGAGAACATTTCGAACTCGATCGATTCGAGATCGGGACTGCCGGTCATTTCGCTCTATGGCGCACAGACGGTCGCGCCTGCCGACAGCTCGATGGCGAACATCGACGCTCTCGTATTCGATCTGCAGGACATCGGGACCCGCACGTGGACGTACGTCGGCGCGATGGTCTACTCGATGCGCGCTGCCGCGCGAACGGGGAAGACGATCATCGTGCTGGACCGTCCGAATCCGATCACGGGTTTCTACGTAGAGGGTCCCGTTCTCGAGGCATCGCTTGCGAATTCAGACGATCCCACTGCGGCTAAGCCGGGGCAGGCGTACGCTCTGTATCCGATGCCTCTCCGTCATGGCATGACGATGGGAGAGATGGCGTTGTTCTTCAACGACGTGCTCAACATCAAGGCGAAGCTGCACGTGGTTCCGATGAAGAACTGGCGCAGGGAGCTGTGGTTCGATCGCACGGGCCTGCCATGGGTCAAGCCATCTCCGAACATGCCGTCCCTCCAGAGCGCGATGCTTTATCCTGGCCTCGTTGCCTTCGAAGGTTCGAATCTTTCGGTCGGCCGGGGAACTCCAGTTGCGTTCCAGCTGCTTGGCGCGCCGTGGCTGAAGGCGGCTGAGACTGTGAAGCTGCTGAGGGACCGCGAGCTGCACGGCGTAAGATTTCTCGAGCAGGATTTCACACCGGAGAACCCGAGCGACGGGAAGTTTGCGGGGCAAAAGATTCCGGGCATCAGGATTCTTGTCACGAACCGGAATGCGATGCAGCCATCGCGAGTAGGTGCCGCCCTCTTGTGGGCGATCAACAAGACCTCCGGCAGCGGCCTCAAGATCAACGACCGAACGTTCGATCTTCGCTTCGGCGCGCCGAGGGTGAGAGAGGCACTGATGCGGGGTGAGGATCCCGAGGCGGTGATCGACAGGGAGTACAAGGCGGCGTTCGATTTCCGCGAGCTCACGCGCAGGTATCTGCTGTATAACTAGCAGCCAGCCGCGTTCGCATAGGTCTTGCACATCATTCTTGTTCAATCCACCGGCTGGATTCAGGAGGTAAACGAAGGATGAAAATGTTATTCGCGTCGCTTGCGCTCGCGGTAGCTGCAACGACGTCGGCGTGCGGGCCTCGGCAGGTCGAGGTTACGACGGGCGCGCAGCCGGCTGCTGACGTTTCCGTTCGCTTTACTAACAATCTGACGCAGGCCGTCAATCTGTATGTAACGAGCGGCGGCACTGACGTTTTTCTGAAGCAGGTAGCGGCGGGCTCCGTCGAGAACGTTCCTGTTCGCGGGCTTGCTGCGGGAACGACAGTTACGCTGAAAGCGCGCACGGTCGATGGGGCCCGGACTTATTCGCGAGACAACATCTATCTTGCGGCGAACTATGAATGGAGAGTGCCGTAGGTTTTCCGGTCGCAGTGTTCTGGCAATAAGCGTCTAGTCCGGATAGCTTTACGCGGTCGAGCCGAGAGCCGGTTCGGCCCGTTTTGCCACCACTCGGCTAGAGCTGGTGGCTCTTATTTCGCGCCCGGCTGAATGCAACTAATCTGGGAGTCACTAATCAAAGGCTACCTCCGGGTCATCGAACCGGTTGCAGCGCTATTGGTAAGACTCCGGGTCAATCCGAACACTCTGACAACGTTCGGCACCGTTTCGACGGTTGCTGGCGGAGCGGCGTTCGCGCTGGGCCACATCAGAACGGGCGGTTATATCATCGGGCTGACGGCCATCTTCGACGTGCTGGACGGCACGGTGGCGAGGAGGACGGGTCAGTCGACCGTCTTCGGCGCGTTTTACGATTCGACGCTGGACAGAGTTGCGGACGGGGCGGTGCTTGGCGGACTCGCGTACTTCTACGCGACCAGTCCTGTTTTTCGTAGTCCGGCAATGGTCGCCGTCACGCTGCTTGGAGTTATCGGAACCTTCCTCGTCAGCTATACCAGGGCGAGAGCGGAAGGTCTGGGGATAGATGCGAAGGTCGGCATCATGCAGCGGCCTGAGAGGGTGGTGCTGCTCGCTGTGCCCCAGGCATTCTTCGGGCTGGTTTTCAATGGATGGGTGCTGGCTGCAGTTGTGTCTCTTCTCACGCTCACCGCGTGGATCACTGCAATCCAGCGCATCATGTTCGTTCGACGCACCACACTCAATACTGTTTCGACGCCTTTGCGCGTCCTCAATGACAAGACTCCGCTGTCGGCGCGCTCAGCGTCACGGCGTGCACAGTCCTAACGGATGGAGAATCACGAATTGCCGTCAAATGCTGATGTTCGCACTGCCCCACTGCCCGCTACCGGAAAGCTTGGCATTCTAACGCCGGGCCTCGGTGCGGTTGCAACGACTTTCATGGCCGGGGTGGAGAGCATTCGGCGGGGATATTCCAAGCCAATCGGATCGCTCACTCAGATGGCGACGATCAGACTTGGAAAGCGCACCGAGAACCGTTCGCCGCTGATCAAGGATTTCGTTTCGCTGGCCGGGTTGGACGATCTCGTATTCGGAGCGTGGGATCCAATCCCCGACGATGCCTATACGGCCGCGAAGAAGGCAGGAGTACTGGAAGAGAAGCACCTCGAGCAGGTCGCCGATTTTCTCAAGGCGATCAAGCCGATGCCGGCTGTATTCGACAATCACTACGTGACTCGAATCAATGGCACCAACGTCAAGCAGGGGAAGACGAAGCGCGACCTGGCAGAGCAGCTTCGTCAGGACATGCGCGATTTCAAGTCCCGCAACAAGCTCGATCGCGTCGTGATCGTGTGGTGTGCGTCGACCGAGATATTCATTCGGCCGGGCCCGCAACACGCGACGATCGAGCAGTTCGAGAAGGCGATGGAGAGAAACGACGAGGCAATCGCGCCGTCGATGCTCTACGCCTACGCAGCGATCATGGAGGGAATTCCTTTCTGCAACGGCGCCCCTAATCTCTGCGTCGATGTGCCCGCGCTTATGCAGCTCGCGATCGACCGCGGCGTGCCGATTTCAGGAAAGGATTTCAAGACGGGCCAGACCTGGATGAAGACCGTGATTGCACCGGCACTCAAGGCGAGAATGCTCGGACTCGCAGGATGGTACAGCACGAACATCCTCGGCAACCGGGACGGCGAGGTGCTCGACGATCCGCAGTCTTTCAAGACAAAGGAAGAATCAAAGCTGTCGGTGCTTCACACGATTCTGCAGCCCGATCTGTATCCCGATCTGTACAAGGATTTCGCGCACGTCGTTCGCATCAACTACTATCCGCCGCGCGGGGACAACAAGGAAGGCTGGGACAATATCGACATCGTGGGCTGGATGAACTACCCGATGCAGATCAAGATCAACTTCCTTTGCCGCGATTCGATTCTGGCCGCGCCGATCGTGCTCGATCTCGCGCTGTTTTCGGATTTCGCGCATCGGGCCGGGATGAAGGGCATTCAGGAGTGGCTGTCATTTTACTATAAGAGCCCGATGGCCGCGGCAGGTCTTCAGCCTGAGCACGATCTCTTCATTCAGCAAACCAAGCTGAAGAACACGCTGCGACATCTGATGGGAGAAGAGCAGATCACGCACCTGGGACTGGAGTACTACGCGTGATTATCCGCGGCCTCTCCGCCCGAATCGTTTTGGCGGCTCTGGTCGTCGCTGGCTCGGGAGCGAGTGGACCAAACGAGCGCATTCTCGATAACCGGCAGTGGTCTGACAATTTCGCGTTCAGGATCACCGTCGATCCGACTCCGCCCCGCGCGGTCGAAGATGCAAAATACAGGATCGTGGTTCAGGACAAAAAAACCGGCGAGCCCATCGAAACGGGACAAGGCAGAATCTTCGCGACGAGCAAGGACGGCGCCAACACCAACGATGGCCTTCTGAAGGGAAAGGAAGTCGGTACGTATTACGGCCGGCTTTTCTATCCGACGACGGGCGACTGGGCGATCGCGCTGCAGTTCCGGCGTGACTCGACGTCGAAGCTCGAGCGTGTGGACTGGATACAGACAGTTAACAACCCTTCGGAGCAAAAATAGAACGATGCGGCATTTTTTCAGAACGCAGATGACACCGGTTGACGTCCTCAAAGTTGCCGATGATTTCTTTCCGAAGCTTCCGCTGGAGCGCTCCGCGCACACGGCTCGCACGCGGACGTTCGCCGGTATGCTGGGAACTCTTCAGCTCGCGGTAAAGAAGGAGGGCGGTCACTATACGTTCGTCGAAGTTTACACCGACCAGATGGGCGAGAGCCGGCTCGACCGCAATGCGAAGCGCTTCTTCGTCGAGCTTCATCGCAAGGCAGACCCCGCGCACAAACTCGAAGCCGCTTACTGAGCCGTGCCCAGCGGCGAAGAGCGCTACCTCGCTAAACTGGAGTCGGCGCGGGCGACGTGGTGGAGCTCAAAAAATTTCGATACCTGGAAGAAGCTGTATGTCGGAGAATATCCGCGCGGCTTTCTGATCATCGATACGCTTCGCCGCTACGCTCCCGATTTTCACATTGACGGCTCGTCCGTTCTCGACGTCGGGTGCGGCGACGCCGGCGCGCTGATCGCATTCGCGGAGAAAGGCGCGAAGTGCGCAGGCATCGAGACGTTCGACGTGAGCCTCGAGCGGGGGAAGCTTCGCGCGGAAGATCATGATGTGCAGATCGACCTGAAGAAAGGCGCGGCCGAGTCCATCCCGTTTCCCGATGGGAGCTTTGATCTGGTGATGCTGGACAACGTTCTCGAGCATGTCGGGGACCGTGCGAAAAGTCTCCGCGAGATTCGGAGAGTGTTGAAGCCTGGCGGTTTGCTCTACCTCGTTACGCCAAAACCACTTGCTCTCTACAGCCTGTGGAATGATCCGCACTACGATCTTGCTGGTCTAGTGCTGATGCCGCGCAGGATGCAGATCTGGTATTTCGAACAAATGCGTGGCGGCGGCAAAGGAACTTACGATGTCGGCAAGATTCCCCCTCGGCCTAAGCTGCTCTCGTTGCTGAAGGAAGCGGGATTTCGCGTCACAATTCCGCCGCGGGAGCTGTGGATCAACTATCTCCGCGACCGTGTCTCGCGTCCGAATGAAGTCAGGCCTGGATTGAAGCGCCGAATGGCGTCGTACATCACGTCGAAGAAATGGCCGTTCGAGAATTCGGTGATGCGCTGGATCTGGGACGTCAGTGTCGGATCGAATTTCATAATCGCCAAGGCTCCTTAGGTGATCCCGAGGGTGCTTCACATCATCTACGACGATCCGGGTAATCCGTGGGTCGGCGGTGGTGGAGCTGTTCGCGTGCGCGAGCTTTACAAGCGGCTTGTCGGTCGCGTCGACGTAACAGTCGTAACCGGAAATTTTCCAGGTGCAAAGGACGAGGTTGTCGACGGGGTGAGATACAGGCGGCTCGGAAGCTCCGGGCCGTATGCGTGGAGTCGTCTCACGTGGGGACGCGAAGTAAACAAACTTCTGAGGTCTGCGAGCTACGATGCCGCGATCTTCGATTTTTCGGGATATAGTCCCGTGTTTCTTCCTCGCGGTCGCCCGACTGGCGTGACGGTTCATCACGTGAGCGAGCCAACAGCGAAGCACCGCTGGGGCGCGGCGCTCTCGTCATTGCTCGGACTGGTCGAGCGCTCGATGATGCGTCGCGCGCGCCGTGCGAGCGCGACTTCACTCTCCTCCCGGGAAGTTATCGAACGAGTCGCGCCTGGAATGCCAATCGACATGGTTGCCGCGGGCGTGCCCGAGGAGCTTTTCGATCTGCGCAGGAGGCCTGGCAATTTCCTGCTGTACTTCGGCAGACTCGATGTGTTTCACAAGGGGCTGGATACACTTCTCGAGGCTGTTGCGCTGATGGTGCGCGAGCGTCCTGATATCGAGCTTCGAGTTGCAGGCCGGGGAAAGGACGCTGAGCGAGTCTCCGCGCTTGCGAAGGACCTCGGCATCGAGAGCAATGTCGTTCTCCTCGGCGCGGTCAGCGATGCGGAGCGCGACGAGCTTCTGGTCGAGGCAGCAATACAGCTCATGCCGTCGCGATTCGAGGGATTCGGCCTCGCTGCTGCTGAAGCAATGGCCGCAGGTGTTCCGTTGATAGCGGCTGCGGTGGGGTCCCTTCCGGAAGTTGTAGATGCTCCGCGTGGAGGTATTCTGGTTCCCGCGGAAAATCCAGCGGCGCTCGCTGCTGCCACGCTGAAGCTGCTCGACGATCCTTATGGCCGGTCGACGCTGTCGATAACGGCCCGCGAATCAGCCCGGCGATTCAGCTGGAGTGCAGTTGCCGACGCTCATCTTGCTTTCATCAACAACATTGTACGCGGCGCACAGTCGCCGGTGACAAACTGAAATGAGACAACCAAAGCCGGCAGGAAATGGGACTTCCGTCAAGACGCAAGGCGATGTGCAGCGGGAGACGCTGTCGAGGGAACAGCTGCTCGAGCTCTACTACTACATGCGGCTTACGCGCTCGCTCGAAGAACGACTCGTGAATCTCTATCGCCAGACCAAGGTTGTCGGCGGCCTCTTTCGATCTCTCGGGCAGGAAGCTGATGCGGTTGGAAGTGCGTACGCGCTCGATCGCACGAAGGGAGATATTCTTTCGCCGCTGATCAGGAACCTTGGATCGATGCTCGTTCAAGGCGCGCTCCCACTCGAGATTCTGCGGCAATACATGGCGAAGGGCGATTCACCGACGCGCGGACGCGAGTTGAACATCCACTACGGAGATCTCGTACGTGGTTTTGTGGGACAAATCTCGCACCTTGGTGACATGGTTCCCGTGATGGCCGGCGTTACGCTGACGTTCAGGATGCGCGGCGAAGACCGGGTTGGGATGGTGTATGTCGGAGATGGAGCGACATCGACGGGCGCGTTTCACGAGGGAATAAATTTCGCCGCCGTACAGCGGTGTCCGCTTGTCGTCGTAGTGGAGAACAACGGCTACGCGTACTCCACTCCTCTCTCGAAGCAGACGGCGGCCAAGGAGCTTCGTGACAAGGCGATTGGTTACGGCATCGCAGCCGAGCAGGCGGATGGCAACGACGTGATCGCAACTTATGAGGCGACGAAGCGCGCTGTCGATCGCGCGCGTTCGGGTGGCGGAGTGACTCTCGTCGAGCTCATCACGTATCGCCGGAAAGGTCATGCCGAGCACGACAATCAATCGTATGTGCCGGCCGGCGAAATCGAACAGTGGGAAAAAGCGAACGATCCCATCGACCGTTACGTAAACGCCCTGGCGAGCGATCACGACGTCGGCAAGCTCGAGCTCGAGGAAATCGACCGGCGTATCGTGACCGAAATCGATGCAGCTACCGATGAGGCAGAAAAATCTCCGATGCCGGAGCCAACGGACGCCTTGATTGGGATCTATGCTGATCCGCCCGAGGAAAAACCGCTGTGGTTTCGTGAAGGCGTGCGCGCGGCCGTGGAAGTGAACGAGCGCCCGTCGAGCTGGGGAACGCACGATGTCTGAGATCACGTACCTCGAGGCAATTCGCGAGGCGTTGTTCGAGGAGATGGACCGCGACGCGAACGTGTTCTGCCTTGGCGAGGACATCGGAGCTTACGGCGGCGCTTTCAAAGTCACTGAGGGGCTTCAGGCGAAGTTCGGCGAGAAGCGAGTGATCGACACTCCAATTTCCGAGATCGCGATCATTGGTGCGGCCGCCGGAGCTGCACACATGGGAATGAAGCCGGTCTGCGAGCTTCAGTTCATCGATTTCATTTCATGCGGTTACGACATGCTCACGAACTATGTCGCTACGGCGCGTTATCGCGCGATGCTCCCGTGTCCGATGGTAGTACGCGGACCGAGCGGGGGATATGTGCGCGGCGGTCCGTTTCATTCGCAGAATCCGGAAGCAGCATTTCTTCACACGCCAGGCCTCAAGATGGTTTACCCGGCGACCGCGAGTGATGCCAAGGGTTTGATGAAAGCAGCGATCCGCGACGAGGACTGCGTCCTTTTTTTCGAGCACAAGTATCTGTACCGGCGGATCAAGGAAGAAATGCCTTCGGGCGATCACATCGTGCCAATCGGGAAGGCGCGTACAGCTCGCGAAGGGACCGATGTGTCGATCATCACCTACGCTGCGACCGTGTGGAAGTCTCTCGAAGCCGCTGCAGAGCTCGAGAAGGAGGGTCTAAGCGTCGAGGTGATCGACCTCCGATCGCTCGCGCCGATGGACGACGAGGCGATTGTGGCGACTGTCCGAAAGACGAACCGCGTTTTGATCGTTCATGAAGACACGAGAACGGGCGGCGTTGCGGGCGAGATAACGGCGCGCATCAACGAGCTCGCGTTCGAGTGGCTCGACGCGCCGATTCTCCGTGTTACGGCAGCCGATGTTCCACTGCCGTACTCACCGCCACTCGAAGATTATGTGTTACCTCAGACCGCCGACATCGTGAAAGCTGTGCGGCGTCTGGCGGCGTATTAATGGCGGGCGGGGGAGCTGACGACCTCAGAAACAGTCGGCGGGTCGGGGTGGGGTGTGTCACGGCGGTGGCGGGGTTTTTCAGCGGCGGGATGATCGGGGTGTTCGTCGCGAAAGTGGTCGGCAGCATTAGAGGCTGCAATCCGGGGCCTGAGCTGCCGGCATGTGATTGGCACGTGTATGCGGGTGTCGGTATGTTGATTGGTGTCGTGACGCTGCCTGTACTGGCGCTGAATCGCTTGCGGCGCGCGGATGCAGCTGACCGACAAACGGATTGAGGAGATAACGGTGGCGCTTGTAGACATTATCATGCCCCAGATGGGTGAATCCATCGCTGAGGGGACGTTGTCGAAGTGGTTGAAAAAAATCGGCGATGAGGTGAAGCGGGATGAGCCGATTTTCGAGATTTCCACCGACAAGGTTGACGCGGAGATTCCGTCTGCATCGGCTGGTGTGATTGCGGAGATCCTGGTCAAGGAGGGCGAGACAGTCGCGGTTCAGACGATCGTTGCGCGTCTCGAAACCGACAAGGGCGCGGCAGTAGCAGGAGCAGCGGCAGCGGCGAGCGCTCCGGCATCGACGTCATCGGCAGCAGCTTCATCTGGAAGCCAGCCGGCATTAGCGGCAACAGCGTCGGCGGCGAGCGGGGGGCCCCCCCCGAAAAGCGAATCTACGCCTCGCGCCTCGACTTCGGCCAACCAGCCAGGCGCACCCGCCAGCGTTCCATCGCACAGCAACGGCAACTCGCTCGAAGACCGTCTCCGCACCAAATCTTCACCGCTTGTCCGGAAGATCGCCGCCGAGCACAACGTCGATATCGCGGGAATGCAGGGAAGCGGAATCGCAGGCCGCGTCACCAAAAAAGACATTCTCGGCTACATCGAATCAGGAGCCTCCGCCGGTACGGAACGCATGGCCTCGATGCATCCGCCCGGAGGCGCCGGCGACGCGAGTCATGGCCCGCTTCCTCAGCCGTGGCCCGGAGACAGAGTCGAGACGATGTCCAAGATGCGCGGGCTCATCAGCGAGCACATGGTCGCATCGCGCCGTACTTCCGCGCACGTCACGTCGTTCATGGAAATCGACCTCACGCGCGTCGCGAAAATCAGATCGCGCAAGCGCGGAGAGTTCGAAGCTTCGACGGGACAGAAGCTCACATACCTGCCGTTCATCATCTCGAGCGTCGTCAAGGGAATTCAGGCCTTCCCGATCATGAATTCGTCGGTCGCCGGTCGCGACGTCATTTATAGAAAGGCGATCAACATCGGTATTGCAGTCGCGCTCGACTGGGGGCTCATCGTTCCCGTCATCAAAGGCGCCGAAGACCTCTCCCTCGGCGGAATTACGAAGACGCTGAACGATCTCGCAGCGAGAGCGCGCGCAAAGAAACTCTCTCCCGAGGAAGTGCAGGGCGGCACGTTCACCATCACGAATCCGGGTGTCTTTGGATCGTTGATGGGTACGCCGATCATCAACCAGCCCCAGGTGGCCATCATGGGGATTGGAACGATCGAGAAGCGTCCCAAGGTTATGACCGGGCCTGATGGCGAAGACACGATCGCAATCAGAACCTGCGCATACTTCTCCATTTCGTTCGATCATCGAGTAATAGACGGCGCCGTCGCCGACCAGTTCCTGGCGTTCGTGAAGAAGACAATCGAAGAGTTCCCGGAGAGCGCCGTCTGATGGCACGCGCAATGACAATCCAGCGCACGACGGTTCCCGCGTCCGAGCGCGCAAAGTATTTCGAGAAGGTGAAGGCGTGCCGCAGCCACTACACCGCTGCGAATTGCCGCTTCATGGTATTCGAGGAGACGTCGCTTCCGGGCGCGTTCATCGAATTCACCGAAGCCGACGACGCCACGACGCTCACCGTCGCGCATGCAAACTCGCCGTACCGAATTCTCGATCCGGCGCGCATTTATCACGAATCGGAGATCGGCTGACATGCCGGCCAGAAAAATCAGCGTCGATGGCGAGGAATGGACAGTGACTCCGTCCGGCTACATTACGCAGTACGACCAGGACGAGTTCGGTCTCTTCTTCACGAAAGGCGCGGGCGCGGAGCGCGAGATTCGAGTGACCAGATATTCGCCGCAGGGCTCGCGGTCGAGATCTCAATCGTTCGCCGAGCTTACCGATGATCGTCTTCTGTCGCTCTTTGCTGAGTCACAGCCAAGCTTTACATCGCCAGAGGCCGGCTACAGTCGGTGACCGCGCCTCGCACGGCCGGCGCGCCGTCTGGCGAGGTTGATCTTCACATGCATTCGACCGCTTCTGACGGCGCACTTCCGCCGGCGGAAGTCGTCGCCGCCGCGCACGGTGCTGGTCTCTCCGCTATTGCGCTCACTGATCACGACACGATGGATGGCCTGCCAGAAGCCACGGCCGCGGCTCGGGCTGTTGGCATTCGCGTTGTGCACGGTGTCGAGCTGAGTGCCCACGATGGATCGCAGGAAATCCATTTGCTCGCATTGCATGTGACGCAGCCCGCCCCACTCGAGATTCGCCTGTCCGCGTTCAGAGCTGACAGGGAAACCCGGGCGGAACGAATTGTGAGCCGGCTCGTGGCGATCGGCGCACCTGTCACCATCGGGTCGGTGATGGCTGAATCCGCCGGCGGTGCGGTTGGGCGGCCACATGTCGCGCGCGCTCTTGTGAAAGCCGGTCACGTTCGCGATTCCCGCGAGGCATTCGACCGCTATCTCGGCGCGGGGAAACCTGCTTTCGTGTCGAAAGAACGACTGGAAATTCGTGAGGCGATCGAGATTACTCACGCGGCCGGAGCGGTTGCGATCTGGGCGCATCCCGGCCCCGACGGCCGCCGCGTGCGTCTCGAGCCCCTCGTTGAAATGGGACTCGACGGGCTCGAAGTTCGGCATCCAAGTCACAGCCCCGAGGATGTGCTGAGACTCGGCGCACTCGCCGATTTTTTCAAGCTTCTGTATAGCGGCGGCTCCGACTGGCACGGCGCTCCTAGCGGTGTGAGAGCAATCGGAGGAATGCACATTCCCGGGAGTTGGCTGGAGCTCCAGGATCAGGCGCTGGCGAAACGTCAGACGAAAGAGGTCGCATGAACGCCGAGCGGCGCGTCGCGCTCGTTACGGGTGGAGGGCACAGAGTCGGCAAGGCATTCGCCGTCGCGCTTGGGTCACGCGGTTTCGACGTCGCTGTGCACTACCATGCCGCCGGTGAGGAAGCGGCCGGTACGATAGGGGAGATCGCGGCCGGTGGCGTGAGAGCTGAATCGTTCGAAGCCGACCTCACATCACCGGCTGGTCCCTCGTCGCTCATTGCAGCTGTAATCGGTAGAATGAAACGGCTCGACGTGGTGATCAACTCCGCTGCGGTGATGCTTCGCACTCCGGTCGACGAAATAACGGTCGCACAGTGGGACGCGATGTTCGCGCTCAACCTTCGGGCGCCATTTTTCATCGCACAATCCGCGGCTCGGGTGATGACCCACGGGGGTGTCATCATCAATATCTCCGATCTTGCGGCTTTCGAGACGTGGCCGGCTTACATCCCGCATGCGATCTCAAAAGCCGGTGTGGTGAAATTGACGGAGTCGCTCGCCAGGGTGCTCAGTCCGAAAATTCGCGTGAACGCTATCGCTCCCGGAGCGATTCTCCTTCCCGACGATTGGGACGAGGAGCAAGCGAAGCGATTCGCATCGACGACGCCGTTGAAGCGAATAGGCAGTCCCGACGACGCCGTCGCAGCGATGTTGTATCTCCTCGACGCCGAGTTCGTGACTGGCGAAACGATTGTGGTCGATGGCGGACGCCGCATTCGAAAGTAGGCCTTTGCCAGGTGGCTCCGATTACGGTACGATCGTAGTCGTGGGCGGCGGCTGCTACGGTTCCTACTATGTGCGACAGCTCACGAGAGCGAACCGTGCAGGCGCGATCAGCTGGCAACGACTCATCGTTGTCGACAGGGACAGTGGCTGCACCGTCGCGTCTGCTGGTGGGAGCGACCTCGAGGGATTGACCTCGCCGCTTCCGACGCTCGCAATCTCCCCATGGACCGACTTCTTTCAGGATTATCTGTCGCGGTGGGATAGCAGCGCAGACTCGTCCCTATCCGACTCGATCGTTCCGTCACCACTCATGCCTCATCTGTTGTACGAATGGGTGCGGGACCGCGCACGTGAGCGGTGGCCGGAGCGGGAGATCACCACACTACCGCTCGAAAACAAGCCGCCCACTCCATGGGAAAGCCCGGCCCCTGACGGCACTCATTATGTGAGCTACGCAACCTGGATGTGCCCGATCAACTGCATCGAGCCGGTGTTGTGTCCGCACACACGGGGCGACCGGACGTGGACGATGCCGAAAGCAATGCAGGAGATCGTCGAACAATCGGGGGGCGGTGATTCGCGGCTGAAAGGGCCCCTCGTGTTTCACTGCACTCACCGCGCGTACGGTGTCGGTATGATTCCAGTGGCGGCCGTCGTGGATGCCGACAGATTCGTGGCGGCCGTGGCGTCGGACCGGTCTGCCCGCGTGCTCGTCGCAACTGTCTCGCACTGTCATGGTGCGGTGAACGTGCTGTCGATTCGGTAGGACCCGGTGCCTCGCGCAACGCTGACAGCCCTTGCCCGTTGAATTAGGATTCAACAGTACGAAACCCACTATATGAGCTCCAATTTGTCAGAAAATCGTGACTATGATGTGATAATTGTAGGTGCAGGCCCGGCCGGGATGACGGCGGCGATGTACGCCGGCCGGTCCATGCTGAAGACCGTCGTGCTCGAGCGGGGCGCGTCGGGGGGCGAGCTGCTCAACACCGAAATCATTGAAGACTATCCGGGCTTCGAGCACATCGAAGGCTGGGATCTCGCGCAGAAATTCGAGAACCACGCAAAGAAGTTCGGTGCCGAGTTCCATCAGGAAACGGTGATGACGCTCGAGAAAATGCCGGAGGGGATGTTCCACGCGACGACCGACAACGGCGTTGTTTATCGTTCGAAAACTGCAATCATCACTTCAGGTGGTACGCCGATCAAGCTCGGCGTACCAGGCGAAGTCGAGTTTGCGGGGAAGGGCGTCAGCTACTGCGCCATCTGCGACGGAGCCTTCTTCAAGGGTCACGTGATTGCGGTCGTCGGCGGCGGGGATGCAGCCGTTGAAGAAGCTGATTTCCTCACTCGGTATGCGGAAAAGGTGTACTTGATCCATCGCCGTGCCGAATTCAGGGCATCGAAGATTCTCCAGAAGCGATTGTTCGAGAATCCGAAAATAGAAGTGATCTGGAACACCGTCGTCGACAAGGTGGAAGCTGACGGGCAGGGGCTCGTGAACAACCTTGCTCTGCGCGACATCAACACTCGCGAAACGCGAAACCTCGCGGCGACGGGGATCTTCATCTTCGTTGGATTTCGTCCCAATACGGGCATCATCGAAGGCCACGTCGATCACGACGACATGGGATATCTCCGAACGGACATGAACATGGAGACGTCGATCAAGGGCCTGTTCGCCGCGGGCGACGTGCGAGTTCAGCTCACGCGTCAGGTGACCACGGCCGCGGGTGATGGCACCACCGCCGCGATCGCGGCCGAGAAATATCTGGCAGCGATGCGCGCGCCTGGTGACGAGCCGGAGATTTACGCTAGCGGAGGGTACGCGGTTTGATCGTCGAACAGCTCACGGTCGGACCGTTTCAGGAGAACTGTTACATAGTCTCCGATCCTGACAGCGACGCTCTGGCGATCGTGGATCCCGGCGATGAAGGTGCGAGAATCATTGCCGCAGTCGAGAAGACCGGAAAGATTCCGCAGGCCATCTGGATTACGCATGGTCACGTCGATCACATCGGAGCGATCGCAAGCGTGAAGCGCCGGTGGGATATTCCCGTTTACCTGCATCCGCTCGACGAAGCGCTTTACCAGAATGCGGGCGCCAAGGCCAAGATGTATGGGGTCCCATACGAAGACGCTCCACCAGCCGATGCCGCATTTGAGGAAGGCCAGACCCTCACCCTCGGCGGCCTGAAGCTGGCGGTGACGCACGTGCCTGGACACGCTCCTGGCCACGTCATGATTCATGGCCACGGTAACGCGCTCGTGGGTGATTGCCTCTTCGCCGGATCCATCGGCCGCACCGATCTCGATCTCTGCAACCCGTCGCATCTCCAGCAATCCTTGAATCGCATAATTGCGCTTGACGACGACACGATCGTTCACCCCGGTCACGGTGACATCACATCGATCGGCCGTGAACGAGTCTCCAACCCATTCATCAACGGCACGGCGAGAATCGTCGGCGCGTGAGCGAGAAATCTCCATGACTGACGCGACTCGAATTGAGAAGGATCCCCTGGGCGAGCTTCCAGTTCCATCCGAAGCGCTTTACGGAGTTCAGACTCTGCGGGCGGTGCAGAATTTTCCGATCAGCGGTCTCCGACCGCTCCCCGCGTTCGTCGATGCGACTGTCAGGATCAAGCGCGCTGCAGCCGTAACTCATAAACAGACCGGCCGGCTCGACCCGAAGCTCGCCGATGCGATCGTCGCGGCCGCAGACGAAGTCCTCGGTGGCCAGCATCGTGAGCACTTTGTCGTGGATCCGTATCAGGCTGGTGCAGGCACATCTCACAACATGAACATCAACGAGGTGCTTGCCAATCGCGCCAACGAGATCCTCGGCGGAAAGCGCGGCGAGTACAAGCCTGTACATCCGAACGACCATGTGAATATGGCGCAGTCGACAAACGACGTAATTCCGACTGCAATCAGACTCGGCGCATTGACCGAGCTGCCGAAGCTGACAACGGCATTCAATGATCTGATTGCGGCGCTCGAAGCGAAGGGCCGCGAGTTCGACGACGTGATCAAGTCGGGACGCACGCACATTCAGGATGCGATGCCGATCCGGCTGGGCCAGGAGTTCACAGCATACGCGGGAACGCTCAGGCGATGCGTTCAGCGAATCGAGGAATCAGCGAACTATCTCCGCGATCTTGGAATTGGCGGTAGTGCGGTCGGAACCGGCGTAAATGTCGAGCCCGAATATCCGGCGCTGATGGTGACGGAGCTGGCGGCGTCTGCGGGTGTGGAAGTTCGCGAGGGCAAGGATCGCATTCAGCTCATGCAGAGCATGGGCGATGCGGCAGCGTTCAGCGCTCAGCTCAAGGTTCTTGCACTCGACTTGAGCAAGATCGCGAGTGATCTCCGGCTCATGGCGAGCGGGCCGCGAACCGGTCTCGACGAGATCATCCTTCCGGCGGTTCAGCCGGGCTCGTCCATCATGCCGGGAAAAATCAATCCATCCATACCCGAGATGGTGAACCAGGTCTGCTTTCAGGTGGTCGGCAACGATGCGTGCGTTTCAGCATCGGCCGAGCATGGGCAGCTCGAGCTCAACGTGATGATGCCGGTGATCGCTCACAATGTGTTGTTCTCCATGCGCATCCTTACGAACACCGCGGCGACGTTCACCGATCGATGCGTGAAGGGAATCGAAGCGAACGCACAACAATGCGCTTACTGGGTCGAGCGTTCAGCAGCTCTGGCGACTGCGCTTGCTCCACAGATCGGCTACGCGCGAGCGGCCGAGATCAGCAAGCAGTCGGTGAAGGAGAATGTGTTGATACGCGAGCTCGTGAAGCGCGAGCATGTGCTGCCGGATGCGGAGATCGACGAGGTTCTCGATCTCAGGAAGATGACGGAAATCGGCGTTCCGGGTGGTGCCCATGGCGGGGTCTCCTCCGGCTGACCGCATCGCAGGCTTGTCCGGAAACACCGCTCCCGGTAAACTCCATTCATGCGCATTACGACGTGGGCCGAGTACGGAGTTATCTGCGCGCTGCACCTCGCGCGGCGCACAGCGCAGGGTCCGGTAACCGGGCGGGAAATCGCGGCGCTGGAACGGCTTCCTGCAGATTATGTCGAGCAGATTCTCCTTCGTCTGAGAAGAGCGGGAGTCATCGCGAGCACTCGCGGAGCGCGGGGCGGGTACATGCTCGCCAGGCCCGCCGACCAGATTTCGATTCGTGCAGTCATTCACGCGTCGGAGCTCGAGACGTTCGATCTGCACTGCGTGAGTCATCCCGTGGAGAGCGATCGCTGCAACGCTTCGCACAGCTGCAGCATTCGGCCAATCTGGGTGCTGCTGCAGACGAAGATCGATGACGTTCTGGAGAGTGTGAACCTCGCCGACCTTCTCCACGATGAGCCTGTCGTTCGGGAGAGGGTGGGGCTGCCCATCCTCGAGCACGTCTAGCGATTGCGGCCTCAGGACTCACAGCTATCGACGATCGACGACTGAGTGCGAATTGCGGGCCTACCGCGGCACCATTGCGGACCTACCGCAGACCTACCGCAGACCTACCGCAGACCTACCGCTGACCCATCGCGGACCGAGGGTTCCGTCTTCAATCCTCGTTTAGTCGTCGATCGTCGATGGCATTTAGTCCTGAGTCCGCAATCGAAAAAGAGGCGAATGATCCCTGGATCATTCGCCTCTTTTCCATTTAGTGCCGAAGGGGGGACTCGAACCCCCACGGGCTTGCACCCACTGGCTCCTGAAGCCAGCGCGTCTACCAGTTCCACCACTTCGGCGTCGTTCGTCCAACTTAGACAGCGCAGAAAGTG
>JBBQYO010000010.1:0-25860 GCA_038208605.1 Gemmatimonadales bacterium
GTGGTTCCCAGATAGTTCGAAACTAACTACAACTACAACTACAACTACAAACCACAACTACAAGTACAAGCTCAACTACAACTACCGTTTAACTGCGATGCACAGATGAACACGATGAAAAACCGGGGAAAATAATCTTCAGCGCTGCTTGAACCGATGACTAACCGCGACCTCACCAACCGTCACGCGTTGCGGGGCTAACTGTTTTTGCAGATGCGCCCTGAAATGCCGCATTAGCTCCCGCCGGTCGAGCGTCGCGCCGGGACGAGGCTCACAGATGACCTCGACGTGCTGGCCCGTGATGGGGTTGGCGACTCCATGCGCTTTCGCACGCAGAACATCGGGATACATCAGCGCAACGCGCTCCACCTCGGACGGAAGAATTTTCAGGCCGCCAACGTTGATCACTTCCTTCGCGCGGCCAACGACCTTGATGAATTCCCTGTCCTGCTCGACGAGATCACCGGTGTCGTACCACCCGTCAACGAACGGCGACTCAGCATTGAGATAACCGAGCATCCGGTTTTCGGATTTGATCTGAAGAACGCCGTCCACGATGCGCGTTTCGATTCCCTTCCCGCCGATCTGCATCCACAGGCTGTCCCGCGCCTTTGACCGAACCTGAAACACCCCAAGCTCCGACAAGCCGTACGTCTGGCGAAAATCCACGTCTGGCAATGTCGAGCAAAGACGGTCGAGCGTGCCCTGATCCATACGCTCTGTTCCATATGTCGCGATGCGCAGCGTGGTCAACCTTGCCGGATCGAGTGAGCCGCCGAGGAGCATCATTCGAAGGAACGTCGGCGTTGCTGGAAGTAGCTCCACATCGTGACGAGCCATCTCGTCCGCAACCGCTTCCGGCGTTCGCATCGAAGGGACGACAACTACGCCGCCATTGAACAGAGTGTGCAGCATCGTGTTGATGCCGCCCGCGTGATCGAACAGCAGGAAATTCAGGCTTCTCAGCGGTGCACGGCGAACCGCGTATCTCGCCAGGAAATTCTCGAAGTCGTGCAGGATCGCTTTCGGGCGTCCCGTCGTTCCGGACGAGAAGAAGATTATCCCCGGATGCCGTCTCGACCGGAGCTCCTCGATGAGCGGATGCCTCTCTTTCTTTCCTGATCCGCGCCGCTCGGCAACTCCTCCGCGAATTACCCAGTCAACGCTTCCCGACTCGAAGAAGTATTCGTGATCCGCGTGCGTTCCCTCTGTGAGCGGCATGACGATCGCATCGTTGTCGAGAAGGCGAAACAGGATCGACAGCGTATCCCGGTCGAAGTCTCCAATAATGGCAACGACCTCTCCGGCCTCGATCCCGGCGATTCCGGATTTATCGTCGCTCGAGACCGACGCTATCTCATTGAATGCAAGCGAGCCCTGCTCGCTGATCAGAAAGGGCTCGCTCGAGCCCGAGTGCCGGCGAGCGAGCTCTTCGAGAATCCGCAACTACGCACCGCCAACGTGGATCGTTTCTCCAGTGATCATGCCAGCTTCGGGAGAGAGGAGCAGCGACACGATGTTCCAGACATCCGACGGCTCGGCCTGCCGCTGAATGATCTGCTGCTTCACGACCGCGTCAATCTTGTCCTTCGGCACTGTCGCGATCAAAGCGGTTTCGATCGGTCCCGGCGCAATCGTATTCACTGTCACGTTGTGCGCCGCCATCTCTCTCGCGAAGGCGCGGGAAAAGCCCTCGACTCCGGCTTTCGACGCCACGTAGATCGCTTCGCCTTTCAATCCGAGCGGAACACCCAGCGTGGAGAAATTGATGATCCGTCCTCCCGATCGCCGAACGAGCGCCGGAGCGATCTGCTGACAACAGTAAATGGTGCCGAGCAGGTTCGTCTCGACGATGCGGCGCACGGTATCCGGCGGAGTCGTGAGAACGAGATTCATCGACGCGATCCCGGCAGCGTTCACCAGCGCGTACACACCGGCATCCCGCCTGAGATCCTTGAACGCCTCAGCGACTGAGGCTGCATCAGTAACGTCGGCCATCCGCATCTCGAACGGCGTGCCTGCGGATGCAGATCTGCCAAGCCCTACGACCCTGTACCCCTTCTCGTGCAGCCTGTCCGCGCAATACCGACCGAGTCCGCGAGACGCGCCCGTGACGACGACGGTATCCATGTCGCTCAGGCCGGCTGAAGCGAGTACAGATGACGGCCCAGTGTCTCGATAGTACGGAGAATGCTTCGCGCATCCGACATCGCGCTGTCGCTCGTCCAGTCGAAGTGTGTACTCAGCTTCTCCCTCGCAAAATCCTCGGCGGCAAGAAGAAGCATCACCAGGTCGGCCGAGTCGATTACGCGGTTGGTGCCAACGAGTACCGTCGATGGCTTGACCTGTTCGAGCGGAGCGTTTGTCATGGCCGACACTTCTTCGCGAAGAAACTGTTCGACGTCTTCGTAGGGGACTGTCATCTGGATCTCGTTGGGATTTGCCTGACTACCTGGTGCATACCAGCATGCTGCGTGTTTCCGGATGAGAAGGAAGCACGTCGACCGAGCTGAAGACAGCGCGAAGCGCAGCAATGAAGTTGTCCTGCGTGTACCACGCGAAAGCATCGCGGTCTGCGTTGTACGCAGGAAAGAACTCAGGCTCGCTCGCAATCATGCGATCTTCGATGTCGACGAATTCGACGCACACCTGCTCGCGCGACAGCGCATCGAAGAGAGCGGTAATGTCTCCGAACGTCATCCCCTGCCCCAGAGCGAGGTGATGAACGATGGCCAGCGCCAGCGTCATGTCGGCGCGGAGGCGCTTGACGGGTGACGAGATAACGGGCTCGCCATCGCCGATGAGCGATACCGACGGCTCATTGTCGAACACGAGCGCGAACCGCTCCGGTCCCGGCGCGACGAGATTGACAACCAGTGGAACGATGTCGAGATCCTGCTTCTTCGCATCGCTGTACAGCCGATCGATCGACGCCTCGTCGAGATCCACGGCGACGACGGAGGCGCCGTGCTTCGCGGCAAGCATCGAGAACCATCCTGCATTGCTGCCAAGATCGAGCACGGTCGCGGGGCGGAATCTGGCGAGCGCGTTGTTCACGACGCGCTGCTTGTTCGTCCACTCGGGCTGGGGCTCCGACGAGAATGCTTCGCCCTTGTCCTCGTAATAGCTGCTGTAGGCGCTCCCGGTGACTGCAACGTTCAGGTTCGAGATTCTCTGACGGACCGCTGCGAAGAATTTCTTCTTCGCCGGGCCCTTCTCCATCAACGCTATGCGAAGCATCCGGTCTGCAGTCTCGTAGCGGATCCGGCCAACTGGGTTACCTGAGAATGCTTCCTCTTTCGTGATTACCGTGCGTGATGTATTGAGCGCGGTCTCGGCCAGACGGCTGCGCGCGTCAGCATGGCGGCCGCGATGCATCATCTCCAGCGGGAATCCGAAGAACGGCTCGAACATTTTGCTATACATCTCATAGGTGGACTGCGATGCTGCGTCCCAGAAGCGATCGAATCCACGAGACGGCCGGCTCATCACGAGGTGCGGCTCCGATTCGATTGCATCGATTGGAATGATCGAGGTGAAATCGACGAAAACCGGATGCGTCCCCGAGAATAGAATGTTGTACGGGTGCCAGTCCTTGAGCGTCAATCCGTGCGTGTTCAAGCGCTCGAAGAGATCGACGTGAAAGAGCGCGGCATCCTTGAACATCGACGCGGACCACTCATGCGGGTACGTGACGAACTCGACGCGATCGTGCTCGAGCACCGCCTCATAGTCCAGATCCGGATACGGGTTCTGCGCGAGATCGCGCGTTGCAATCACGCCGTGCGAGAAGAGATCATTTTCTTCGCAAACTGAGAGAACGTGACGAACGCGATCGGCATGCCCTGCGTAGATGCCGCGAAGCACGCGATCTCCGATCCGGAATGGCTCGCCCTGCCGGTCGAATCCGGCCAGACGCACGGGCGCCGGCAGCGTTTCCGGAACCATGGACGTCAAGGCGCTGTGACCTCTCGCTCCGATAGCGCAACGAGATTTTCATCCATGACGAAGTCTTCGCCGGTGACGAGCTTTTCACAGATGAAGTCGATGAACGGATCGTTGCCCGGCAGCAGCAGATCGCGCTTTTCATGCTGAAGCGACCACCACAGAGAATCGCCGTGATGCACGATCTCGAGCGGAATCTGGCGTCTGACGAAATGTGAGTACGCGTACTGGCGAACGAGCTCGCGCTGGCGCGCGTCGAGCGGACCGAGGTTTACGGTCTGGTGGAGAAGCCGGCGATACGCGTCCGGGGTAAGTCCCTCGTACGTGAAGCCCTTGCTTCCATAGTGCGCTTCGCCCGCAAGAATCACCGGCTTTCCTATGAGCGCGAGCTCGAGTCCAGCGGTGCCGTACACGGTCACGCCGCCATCGATGATCTCAAAGAGATTCGCCGGGCTCACATCCTCCTCGGCAGGAATCACCCGGATGTGATCGGGCAGGTGCGGAAATTCCCGCTCGAGCAGACGCTGCACACCACTTGCCGGATTGTCCCACGCTTCGATGGGATGAACCTTGATCAGCCAGTCAACTTCCGGGATGTCGATCGCGCTCCTCACGGTGTCGATCATCCATTCGTCGAAAGACGGATACGCCATCGGCGAGTAGTCGGACACACTGTCCCAGTTGATATGCGCGAGGACTGCCCATAGCGGCCGGCCAGGCCGCCGGAACTTTGCCTTCAGCTCTTCGACATCGGGCTTGAACTCCTTGATCTTCTTCATGTCGAAGCTGATCTGCTTCTTGTAGCGATCCTCGAAAAACTTGTCGAGCCTCGCGTTCTGCCGCGGGGTGAGCTTGCGCGAGCGCATGCTCGACCAGGCCTTCTCGCTCAGCAGCTTGAAGTCGATTCTCTCGACATCGGTGACGTGGCGAAGATAGAAATGCCACGACAGATAGGAGGCCTTCCAGCCCGTGACCGGAATCCTGCGCGCGAGCGCCGCGTGCATTGCCGGCCCCCAGTCCACGTAAACACCGTGCGACATGAACACGCGCCACGGGCGAATCGTGTCCATGACTTTGGTCGCGGCGGCAGCGCTCACGAGCGCGCTGTACGCATGCTCGCGAATGATCGCTTCGTTCCCTTCGAGCGCCGCGCCCTGGAGATACCGAATGATCGTCGAGCGCACGTTCGATCCCAGCTCGAGACCTTCGTACTTGAGCGCAGGCAGGCTCTCAATCGACATTCCTTCAGTTCGGTCCCACAGCTCGGCCTTCTCTTCATCCGTGACGTAGTCGCCATTGTACGAATACGGAATTCCGAGAGTGTCGAGCACCGATTTGGTCGCCTTTGTGCAGCTAGCGCAGACACTTCGCCATTCGGCAACCGGAACGCCGTCATCGACGGTTCTGATCGAGCACCCGCGATACGGTGCGTTACAGATGATCGCATGAACCTTGTAACCGCGAAGCTTCATTGCAGCGGCGATCGCGCCCTCGACGTGAAGGAGGAGAGGCATTCCGCCGGGTACCCAGAACAGCAGCGTACCTTTCGAGCCGTCTTCAGGTTTCGAGTTGGCGTAGAGCCGCGCCATGCTGCGGCGCCGGTGCTCCTCGGTGTGCTTGAAGAGTGCCTGGACAGGGCGCGGCGATTTCTGAATGGCGACATGCGCGGCAATGCGCGCATATCGTTCAATTTTTCTCAAGGGACTCAATGGCGTTGAAGACGTTTTGATTTCAGAGTGGACCATGTCAGCCGCCGGCACCCCTTGCGACAGAGCTTGAATCCTCCTCAGGTACCCAGGCGATCACCGACGCAGCCAGAAGCGGGTTCGGCCCGAATGCAGGCAACGTCTCCTGCAGCATCCGAATTCTGCCCCCTAGAGCTTCGTCGTGGAGCAGCGTCACCAGGTTACGGTTATATCCGTTCGCCTCAATATAACGTCGTCGAAGGAGTCCGAGCACACTTCCATTTTCACAGTGTTCGAGCACCGGCTCGATGTGAACCACCGCCTGTGGCCGCAACGCTGCGATGCCGTTCACAAAGCAGCTATCCAGATGTTCCACGTACTGAGCCGCGTACGCGGTGAACACAAGCGCACCCGGCGGGATTTTCAATGAAGTGACTGGGTTGCGGGTGAGGTCGCAACTTCCTGTTGTAACCGCCGCACCCTGAGCCCGCCCGATGATCGACGCGAGCGCTGGTCCAGTGACGGTGTAATCGGCCGCAAACAACGGCATGCCCGCAAACTCCCGTCGCTTCGCAAGCCCAAGGATGACGGCTCCATAACCGCAGCCGAGCTCTACCAGCGCGGAAGTAGGAAGAAATGGCTCGAGTGCCGCTGCAACGAAGTCGATATACGCCGCGTGGGACTCGTGCCGCGTCATCTCCAGCAGCTCATTTCCGACGGACACGAGCGACGGAGGCGCACCTCCGCTCGCCCAATCGTTCACGGTGTCGAGCGTCACGTTTTCACCCGACTGCTTCGCCTTCTCGAGCAGAGCTCCCCACTTCTCAACACCGAATTCCCTGTCGATCTCCGAAGCCGTTTTCACCCGGGTTTCCCACCGCGACAGACCAAGCAGGCGGGCGGGCCACGGCGAATACCTGGCCAGATCATCCACCGTGAAACGCTGCAAAGCAGGACTATCTCAGCGAGTCGAGGTTATCCCACACCTTCCTGAAAGCGCGGACAACGTCCCGAAGATCGGACTCTTCGATGTTCGCATGACACACATTCGTAACCATCAGCTCGTGCTCGAACATGCGCTCCGTCACGGGACAAATACCGCGCTCGTAACTGACCGAACCCTTGTATCCAGAATACGTAAAGGGAAAGCCCTGGCTTCCGAATGCAATTCGCTTCTGATACAGAGGCTCGAGGTAAAGCGGCCGCGTGTAGCCGCCCACCATCGGAATTCCCTCGGCATTCAGCGCGTCGACGATGCGATCGCGCTTCACTCCGAGCTTCTTCTCGTCCACTCGCAGCGCATACAAATAGTAGCCGTGCACAACTCCCCCTTTCACACGCGGAGGAGTGAGACCCTTGAGCGATGCGAGCCGGTTCGTCAGAAAATCCGCCGCCGCCACGCGGGGAGGATGCAGCCTGGAAAGCTTCTTGAGCTGCTCGATTCCGATTGCCGCCTCGATTTCGGTCATGCGGTAGTTCTGGCCGACGAGGTTGACGATGTCGTCGGTTCCCTTCGCACCCACGACGACTTCACCGTGATTCCTGATGAGCTGAAGCCGCTCGGCAAAACGGTCGTCGTCAGTGACCGCGACTCCGCCTTCACCGGTGTGAATGGTCTTGTGATAGTTGAGACTGAACACGCCAATATCGGCGAGCGTTCCAGCATGCCTTCCCTGATAAGTCGATCCGTATGCCTGCGCCGCATCTTCGATCACGACGAGGTTGTGCTCGCGCGCGATCTCCATGATCCCGTCCATGTCTGCCGGATGACCCAGCAGATCGACGACCACGATTGCTTTCGTGTGCGGCGATAGACGCGCCCGAACGGTCTCGGGAGTGATGCAGAAAGTTTCTTCGTCGATGTCAGCGAAGACCGGAATGGCCCCATTCACGAGCGCTGCAGATGCGGACGCACTCATGGTGTAAGGCGACACGATGACTTCGTCGCCAGGACCGGCTCCAGAAGCACCGACTGCGGCATACAGAGCAGAGGTGGCCGAGTTCATCGTCACCGCGTGCTTTACGCCGTAGTACTTCTCCCAGTCACGCTCGAGCTGGCGAACTTTCGTTCCGCCAAGAAACGCAGGCGACCAGGTACCCATAAATCCGGACAGCACTCCGCCCTCGATGACGGCGATCGCCGCATCCCGCTCTTCGCGTCCGATCGTGACGTACAGCGGAAACGGCCGCGTGCGAACGGGCGTGCCGCCATGGAGCGCGAGCTTCAACGCAGTTTCACCAATCGGCCGGTAGTTGCGGACTCACACGCCGCCAGCGCAATTCGCAATGCCTCGACGCCATCCTGTCCCGACGAGAGCGGCTCGGATCCATTATCGAGGCATCGAACGATGTCTTCCACGGCGTGCCGCATTACGTCTTTTCGGTCTCCAAAATTCGTAGTCTCAGGTAAAAGCTCCGTATAACCAACATACCTCGGGCTGTTTGCCGCGAGAGTCAGCTCCACGACATAAGAGGAATCTACTATGCGCGCCCTGCCTTTCGTGCCGAGTATGTCCATCTCGCAAAGCGTGAAGTTGGCCGCCTCGGCGGCTCTCATCGTGGCGCACATTCCGTTTTCGAGGAAGAGCGAAACGTCGAGAGTCGGGTCGCTGCCCGGCTCGCGCAGGACGTCGAGCGCGCTTACGCTCTCGACCTCGCCAACGAGAAAACGCAGGAGATCGAACCAGTGAGTGCCGTTGTGCAGCGTGCCCTTTGTCAGCCATCCGGACACACCTCTTAGATCACCGATCCCCCCGTCGCCCAGAAATTGTTTCAGGTTCTGCATGTTGCGTGCATAGCGGCGCATGTGTACGACGAGCAGCAGAACGTTCTTCGCCTCTGTAAGATCCACCAGGCGCTCCGCGTCGTCGAGCGATTCTGCAATCGGCTTCTCGCAGAGAATCGCCTTTGGCAACAGCCCACTACTGAGTAACTCTTCGATCACCGCTGCATGCGTCCCAGTGGGTGTGCAGACGCTCACGATATCCGGCTTTGAACCTTGCATCAGCTCAGCTGCTGTTGCGTAGGAATCCTTCACTTCCCACCGGGCGGCGCACCGTTCGCGCGATGCCTTGTCAGTGTCTACAACTGCAACCAGCTCAACATCCGCCGACAGAAAATACGCCTCGGCGTGGGTCATCACGTCGCCAGCGAGCAGTGGATCGTCCGCAAGGGTGCTTCCTATTCTTCCGCAACCGATGACAGCAGCGCGGTACGTCACGCTCGTGTGGTCTGTCTCACGGCCTTTTGAACGATGGCGGCGTTGATCTCTCGCAATTCCGGACGCGAGGTTAGGAGCCCGATCACATCGGCGAGCGTGAACGCCGGGTTTGCATTGTACAGCTCATCGTAAACGGCGCGCACAAACCGAAGGTCGTCTTCCGTATCGACGGTCAGTCGAAGGCTCGCTGCGTCAGCGGGAAATTCGGTAGTGACATTCCGGATACGGTAAAGCTCCGGATGCTCCCAGTAATGAAGCGAAACGTGCTCCCGGTCCGCGGAATCCGTCGAACGCCCGGCAATCGCGGCAAGTGACTCGGCGGAAAAGACGCGGACGTCGGTGCCACGCGGCGTTGTATACGGAAGAATGTTGCTGACAAAGTCTGCGCCGCCAAGCATGTAATCGGAGACGACTTTGTCGATGAGCGCGGGCTCGTGGAGCGGGCAGTCTCCCGTCACTTCGACAATGACGTCGGCGTGATTCGCGCTTGCCGCACCGACAACGCGAGCGAGCACATCGTCCTCGCTTCCTCGAAAGCACAACACGCCAGTCTCGAACGCAATCGCTTCGATAGCGTCGTCTTCTTCGCCCTCGGGGCACGCGATTACGATCGCATCGAGGGTTCGCGCGCGGCTGATACGCTCGATCATCCTCGCGATCATGGGCCTTTCGAGAATCGGCATCAGCACTTTGCCCGGCAGCCGGGAAGACCGATAACGCGCCTCGACGATGCAGACGGTGCGCATTACCAGTTCCGGAATCCCGGCGCCACGTCCCCGTTACCCGGTATCTGGCACCCGGTACCCGGTACCCTTATTCCGGTTTTCATCCTTCCTCGATTCCCTTCTGCGCCACGTGCCGGTTCACATCCGCAAGTGACGGATTGTCCTCGATGAGCTTTACCACATCGAGCCAGGTAAAATCCGGCTTGCCATCCATCTGCTCGTAAATGCCTCGAACGAACGCGAGATCCTCCGGGGTGTCGATTGTCCATCGCCAACCGGCGCGATCGACTTCGCTGACAACGCTCAGCAGCGTGAACAGATCCGGCGTCTGGTACATGTAAGCGGTTACGTGAGTGCGATGGTATGGCTTCTTTGCCCATCGCGCCGTCCGCTCCAGCGCTTCGCGAGTGAACACTTCGGTATCGAGGCCTCGGGGAAACGACTGAGGAATCTTGTTACTTGCGTAGTCGACTGGCGGATCCGCCCGGTCGAATTGGTCGATGATGTCGTCGCTGACGCCGGGATCGATGAGCGGACAGTCAGCAGTAATTCTCACGCACTGCTCGGCGCCGAGTGTCTGGGCTGCGCCGCGAAAGCGGTCGAGGACGTCGTCTTCACTGCCGCGAAAACATGGCACCCCAAGCCGGCGGCATTCGGCAGCAATGGCCTCGTCGTCTTCGAGACTAGACGTTGCAACCACTAGCTCCCTGACCCTGGTCATCCGCGAGACGCGCTCGACAACACGGCCGAGCACGGTCTTGCCGCACACGTCGAGCAGGACCTTGCCGGGTAGGCGGGTCGACCCGACTCGCGCCTGAATTATCGCGACCGTTCTCACTCCGACACCATCTGCTCAATAGCTTTAACGAGCGCTGGGAAGTTCTTGTTCCAGTTAGCTTTAGCTCTTGTCATCTCGACGTTGCTTGAACCCATTCTTGCAGCTGCCTCGCGGTCTGAAAGAGCCTTCGACATTGCGTTCCCCAGACTCTCTGCACTCCCTGCCTCGGCCAGCTCGCCATTCTTCCCGGCAGTTACCCACTCGAGATTTCCGAACGACTCGGTGACAACAACAGGTAGGCCAGTCGCCATCGCTTCGAGCAACGAAATCGACGTGCCATCGCTGAGCGCCGAGCTCACGTAGGCGTCCGCCAATCTGAACCAGTCGGGCAGCTCCTGCTGGCTGATCCGTCCCGGAGTGTGGACATAATCGGCAATGCCGAGCTCTCGAATCAGCTCGTGGATCTCGCCCTCGAGCGATCCGTCCCCAAGCAGCAAGAGGCGAGCAGTCGGCAATTTTCCGGATTGGAGAATTGCGAAGGCGTTGAGCAGCACATCGATGGCGTAGACCGGTTCCCATGTCCGCGTCGAGATAAAGATCTCGTTGTGCTGCCAGCCGAGCTTTTCGCGGAGATCGAGGGAAGTCTGTCCCTGCCAATACCGGTCGAGATCGATGCCCCACGGAAACGTCACGGTGGGCGGGCCGTCCCATTTCTTCACTGTCTCCTCAACCGCAATGCAGTCGCCAAACACGAGCGAAGATGCATCGAGCGCCCGCCGCGTTACGTGACGGCAGAGATCGCTTCGTTCGGCATCGACGAGCACGTCGGTGCCCCACGCCACAGTCACGAGCGGATTGGCACCAGCCATCGCGGCGATGAGCGCACCGCTTTGAACGGGACCCGCGATCACCACGTCAGGCTTCCATTCATGGAGCCTTTTCTTCAAGTGCTTCACACGACGCGACCAATCGCCTCTCGTGACGGGCCAGGAGCCGTCACCCCAGGAGACACTCCTGACTCCTGCTGGCAGCGGCCGTACATCGAGCCGTTCATCGAGCATCGGCAAATGAGTCACATTCCAGCCCGCACCTGCGAAGGAGCCCACGAAGCGGCGGTCGTGTGTCGAATAGCCTCTCGATATGTAGAGTACGTTCAGGCGACGTCTGTCCACTTGGGATAGTCGCCCTTCGAAATGTCGCGGGTGAGCTTCCGGCCGATGACCCGTTCGATCTCAAACGGAAAGATTGCGTCGCGTGGCGCCGGCCTCAGCGCCTCCAGGTCCGACTCGGCGATCGTATCGCCGGCCTTGAGATCACGAGCCGCACGCAGGCTGCGCCGCTGAATCACGACGGTGTCCAGTTCGTTTGGCTCGACAATCTTGTTGCCGTCCCCCATGGCGTATTCGAGCTCGCGAGTGCGGTCCACCATTTCACGCCACGCGGCGGGGTCGAGCGAGAACGGATGATCGGGGCCCTCACGCTCTCTGTCGTCTGTAAAATGCTTCTCGATCGCCCGGGCGCCCAGTCCGACCGCGCCGAGCACCGCCGAGTGTCCCGGTGTGTGATCGCTGAGACCGAGAACGAAGTCCGGGTACATCGAAGCAAAGGTGCGAAGAACGTTGAGCTTTACGTACCTGAAGTTCTCGAGCGAACCCGTGTAGTTCGTGTTGCACTGCATGAGCAGCAGCTGGGGGTTGACCGCCACAATCGCTTCGACTGCGCGCTGCACATCTCCAATATCGGAAGCGCCCGTGGCGAGCAAAACCGGCTTTCCCTTTCTCGCGATGTGCTCGAGCATCGCGGTCCACGTGATGTCGCCGGACCCGATCTTGAACGCGGGCACGTACTCGTCGAGCATGTCCACCGCTTCGGTGTCGTAAGGCGACGAGAAGAAATGAATTCCTGCTTCGTCGCAGGCTTTCTTCAATGAGCGAGTCCAGTCCCACGGAACTGACGCCGACTGATAGACCTCGAATACCGATTTCTTCCACTTGCTTTGATGCGACAGCTGAGGACCCGAGCCGAAACCTTCTCTGCTGACGATGTGCTCGGCGCGAAAATGCTGAAACTTTGCCGCGTCCGCGCCGGCTTTGGCTGCAAGCGAGATCAGCTCGACAGCCCGGTCGAGGCTCCCGTCGTGATTCGCCGCGATGTCAGCGATGAAGTACGTCGGATTGTCGTCGCCGATTTTCCGGCCTGCAATCTCAATCGTTGGCATTCGTATTCAGGTCGGGAGTGAGGCCGTTCCGGGAAGGACGTTACGCGCGCGCCGCAGTTTTGCAAAGCCGCTGACGGCATCCTGAACATTCGGCAGGCTCGCACCCAGCGCGGTTTGCGCCCTGCGCGAATCGAGCGACGTATCGAGAGGCCGGGGCGCGCCGAGAGCGGCATTGGCTACGGTCGCGGGATCGACGAGGGTTAAATCGAGATCGAGCGCGACAGCCAGCCGGCGCGCAAGCTCGTATTTGCTGACCGAATCTGACGCGCCGAGGTGATACAAACCGGTAAGCCGAAGGTCGATCATCCTCATGACCAGCGCCCCCAGTGTGCCCGCAAGCAGCGGCGAAAAAATCACGTCAGTGAATCCGTTGATTCTCTCACCTGCCTCGAGATGGTCGGCGATCCATTCCGCGAGGCCGGTGCCTCCGTGGGAAGACGCGCCGACGAAATTCGTACGGACTATCAGCGCGTCTGCCCACGCATCGGCAACTGCCCGCTCGCCTTCCAGCTTCGAGCGAGCATACATGTTGAGCGGACGCGTTTCGTCGGATTCGCTGTATTGGCCGCGATCCCCGTCGAAAACGGAATCGGTGGACACGTGCGCGAATGCAGCTCCGGCGCTCCTGCACGCGGCCGCAAGTTGCCGCGGAAGCTCGACATTCAGCTCGCGGGCCAGATTGGGATTGCGCTCGCACTCGTCAACGCTCGCAAGCGCAGCACAGTTCACGACCGCGGTCGGCTCGAGCACATCGATCATCTTCGTCGCAGCGCCGGCGTCAGCCAGGTCGAGACAAACACGCCGCACAAGCGGCGATCCAGACCCTTCGCGGTGCACAACCGCGGCGACACTGCGGCCCTCCGCCACCGCTTGGCCAACGATGTTGCTCCCGAGAAACCCGGCGCCACCGGTTACGACGAGCATCGCTCAGCTCGCGGCGAGCTTGCCTGCGATCATCGTCTCCATCTCTGCCGGGCTGAGCCATTGCGTGTTGGTCTCACTCGAGTAACGGAATCCCTCCTCGCACGGCTTGCCGCCGCGCTGCTCCATATAAGTGCCCCGGCTTTCCTTCCGCCCGCTCGGCAAAATGGAGTAGTAATCGTCGAACTCGACGGTGTTCGACGCATCGTCCTCGCCGACCATCAGCTCGTGAACTTTTTCGCCCGGACGCTTCCCGATGATATCGATGTCACAGTCGGGACCGATCGCCCGTGCCAGGTCGATGAGCTTCATACTCGGAATCTTCGGGACAAAAATCTCTCCGCCCTTCATCCGGCCAAAGCAGCTCAGCACGAATTCGACTCCCTGCTCGAGCGTGATCCAGAAGCGCGTCATCTTCGGATCGGTCACAGAGAGCTTGCCCGTCTCGCGCTGCTTGAGGAAAAACGGAACCACGCTGCCGCGGCTGCCGACGACGTTGCCGTATCTCACGACGCTGAATCGCGTGTCGCGCGCGCCTGCCATCGCATTCGCAGCGGTGAACAGCTTGTCGGAGCAAAGCTTCGTCGCGCCGTAAAGATTGATCGGGCTGGCGGCCTTGTCGGTGCTGAGCGCGATGATGCGATGTACCCCGCGATCGATCGCGGCATCGATCACGTTCGCCGCGCCGAGGACGTTCGTCTTCACCGCTTCGATCGGATTGTATTCCGCCGCGGGCACCTGCTTGAGCGCCGCAGCATGAACGACGATGTCAACACCATCGAATGCGCGGTAGAGGCGATCGCGATCACGGACGTCACCAATGAAGTACCTGATGTTCGGATACTGGCGCTCTCCATACTGCGCCTGCATCTCGAACTGCTTCAGCTCATCGCGGCTGAAGACGATCAGCTTCTGCGGCTTGTAGCGCTGAAGCACAATTTCCACGAAACGGCGGCCGAACGATCCGGTACCGCCAGTTATCAATACTGTCTTTCCGTTGAGCATCAAATTTCCGTTGTAATTCCTGTCGGGGCCATTTCGGCCGGGCTTTCGGGCGTGCTCGAGATGTTGCGCCGAATTGCGGGTGGTTCATCCACCGTCATTCGCGAGGGAAGTGAAAAAATTCCGAACGGCTGAGCCGGATCGAAATTGTCGTGCATACGTGTGGCGCCCGCAGAGATCACGAGCGGCGGCGTCAAATCGTCAAGTACATCGTAATTTGTTTTTGTCGGAACCGATTCACTGAGATGAAAATAGATGGGATACTCGCCGGGCCTTATGTAGACGTCCGGTAGATCCACACTCACGGTGCCGGACGCACCCGGTTGAACGAGGTCCGTAGTCACGACGTGCCGCGCGGAGGTAACGAGGTCGCGCGACACTCCCGATCTCAGCGCAACGACAACGGCGATTCCGCGCATTGGCTGGTTCGCGCGGTACGACAGGCGAAAGCGCACAGTCTCGCCCATCTCGAACGAGTATCGCTCGGCGCCCGACAAATCCTCCACCGATACGCTTGTAAATCGCACCGCACCCGAGCCCCGCCGATTTTCCGGGTTGTTGACTCCTGTCTCAGCATCGACTCGCATATCACGAAGATGCTGATTGTAGATCGCAAGCGTCTCGTGGGTCGGGCCGTCGGCAGCTACGCGACCGTGCTCGAGCAGCACGCACCGCGTGCAGAGCTGGCGAATCGCCTGAGTGTTGTGGCTCACGAAAAATACCGTGCGTCCCTGCCCCGCAACGTCTTCCATCTTGCCCAGACATTTCTTTTGAAACGCTGCATCGCCGACGGCGAGAACTTCGTCCACGAAAAGAATCTCGGGCTCCAGATGTGCCGCGACCGCGAACGCAAGGCGCGTGAACATGCCGCTGCTGTAACGCTTGGTCGGAGTGTCGATGAACTGCTGCACTTCGGCGAAGCTCACGATCTCATCAAACCGCGCGGCAATTTCGCTCTTCCTCATTCCGAGAATCGCGCCGCTCAGGAAAATATTCTCGCGCCCCGTGAGCTCCTGATGAAAACCGGTGCCGACTTCGAGCAACGCGCCTACGCGCCCGTAGATATCGGCTTTCCCGGAAGTCGGATCGGTGATGCGGGACAGTATCTTGAGCAGGGTGCTCTTGCCCGCCCCATTTCGTCCGATCAGGCCGATCACCTCACCCCTGGTCACATCGAACGACACATCCTGAAGCGCCCAGAAAGTGTCGAGCGAATCGGCGCGTCCACGTGCACGCTTCCAGAGCTTGCGCGGAAGCGCCACTACCTCTTCCTGAAGAGTGCGATAGGGCTGAACCCCGAGCGCTCGCGCTATTTGATACGACTTGGAGATTCCCTGAACGCTGATCGAAATGTCGCTCATGAAATGTCGCTCATACGGTGTCAGCGAACCCGCGCTCGACCCGCCGGAAGAAAAACGCGCCACCGGTGAACACCGCGACCGCAATCAGCGAGGAGATGACGACCATTGGTACAGTCAGCGAGCTTCCGCCGAGGATCGCCCAGCGAAACCCTTCGATGAACGCGACTGCCGGATTCAATCCGTAGATGAAGCGATACCGCTCCGGCACGAGTGTCGTCGCGTACACGACGGGACTCGCGAACATCCAGATCTGAAGCAGAAATGGCATCGCGTGCACGAAGTCGCGATAGCGAACGTTGAGTGCAGAGAGCCAGAGGCTTACACCGGCTGCAGAAATGCCCGCGAGCAGAATGAAGAACGGCAAAGTCACAAGACGCCACGTCGGTACGACCCGGTAGATCACGAGAAGCACGACGAGAACGCAAAGCGCCACACCGAGATCGATCAGCGCAGAGAATGTGCTTGCAAGCGGAATTGCGAGCCGCGGGAAATAGACTTTGGTGATCAGCCGCGCGTCTGTGATGAGGCTATTCCCCGCGCGCTGCAAAACCGCCGAGAAATAATTCCACGCAATCACACCGGCGAACACGAACAACGCGTACGGATGCCCATCGCTCGGCAAATGAGCAAACCGGCCGAACATCACCGCGAAGATCAGCGAGGCCATCAAGGGCTGCAGAACGACCCACGTCACGCCGAGGCCGGTCTGTTTGTAACGCAGCTTCACTTCGCGCCCCGCAAGAATGAAAAGCAGATCGCGATAGGTCCACAGCTCGCGCAGGTTGAGCGATGCCCAGCCTGTCGTCGCCTGGATGACCACAGTTGGCCGGCGCTCCGGAACGCTTCCGTGCAATCCGGCGGTCTCGACTACTCCATCCATCGTTATCCGCGCGGTACGGCTAGTTGCGGCTGGGCAGAGCGATAATCTTCGTAAGTTCGGCGAATTCCCTCTTCGAGCGTAATCGAGGGCCTCCATCCAGTACTTTGAATTTTCGTCGAATCGAGCCACTTTCGCGGCGTGCCGTCGGGCTTCGAAGCGTCCCACTCGATCTCACCGCGGTAGTCGACAATCGACGCGATGAGAACAGCCAGGTCTCGAATCGACTGATCGCTTCCAGATCCGACGTTGTACAATCCGGTGGCGCCTGATTCCAGCAGGCTGATCGCAGCGAGCGCTGCATCATCTACATGAAGAAATTCGCGCTTGGCCGCGCCCGTCCCCCACAGCTTGACGACTGCATCTTCACCCGCGCGCTGCTGCTCCGCCGCCTCATGAAATTTTCGAATGAGCGCGGGCAGAACGTGGGATGTCTTCAGATCGTAGTTGTCGTTCGGACCGTAAAGATTGGTCGGCATCAGCGACAGCCACTTCTTCCCGAACTGTGCGTTGGCCGCTTCTACGAGCTTCAGTCCTGCGATCTTCGCAATCGCATAGGGTTCGTTCGTCTGCTCGAGTGTGCCGGTAAGGAGATCGCCTTCGCTTATTGGCTGCGGAGCGAGCTTCGGATAGATGCAGGAGCTGCCAAAGAAAACGAGATCCTTCGCTCCGGTCTCCATCGCCGCGCCCAGCACGTTCGCCTCGATCACCATGTTCTGGTAAATGAAGTCCCACCGGAAATCGTTGTTCGCCGCGATCCCGCCAACTTTCGCAGCCGCAAAGAAAACCGTGTCGGGCTCATTCTCACGGAAAAACGAATGCACAGCTTTCTGGTCCATCAGATCGAGCTCGTCGCGAGTCCTCACCAGCGGTTCTTCCACACCGGCTGCCGCAAGCGCGCGAACGATGGCCGAGCCGACGAGGCCGCGGTGACCCGCGACAAATACGCGGCCCAGTTTTTCGGGCGTCATCTCAGCAACGCTTGAAGCGCAGCCTGCGACGATTCAACGGCGAACGGCTGGCCTGTCACGACTGAATTGACGTCAGCATCGACCATCATCTCGACCAGCTCTTTGAATCCCACCCTGGTCGTCCATCCCAGCTCCCGGCGCGCCTTGGTCGGATCGCCGAGGAGCAGGTCGACTTCGGTCGGACGGAAATAGCGCGGGTCCACCGCGACTATCACTCGCCCGGTGCTCGCCTCACGGCCAATCTCGTTCTCGTCCTTGCCGCTGAACTCGAGCTCCATCCCCACGCGCGCAAATGCATGCTGGCAGAATTCGCGGACCGTGTGAGTCTCACCGGTAGCGAGCACGTAATCGTCCGGCTTATCGTGCTGTAGCATCCGCCACATCCCTTCAACGTAGTCGCCGGCAAATCCCCAGTCGCGCTTCGCGTCGAGATTTCCCAGGAACAGCTTCTCCTGCAGGCCTTCCCGAATTCGCGCCGCGGCCATCGTAATTTTCCGGGTTACGAACGTCTCACCACGTATGGGAGACTCGTGATTGAACAGGATTCCGGAGCAGGCATGGACACCGTAGGCCTCGCGGTAATTCACGACAATCCAGTGCGCGTACAGCTTGGCGACGGCGTACGGCGACCGTGGATAGAACGGCGTCGTCTCGCTTTGCGGCACCGCCTGAACCTTTCCGTACATCTCCGAAGTGGAAGCCTGGTAGAACTTTACCTTCTCGAGCATGCCGAGAATACGGAGCGCTTCGAGCAGCCGAAGAGTGCCAAGGCCGTCGGCGTTGCCGGTGTACTCGGGCGTCTCGAACGACACCTGCACGTGGCTTTGAGCGGCGAGATTATAGATCTCGTCTGGCTGCGTCTCCTGCACGATGCGAATGAGATTCGTTGCGTCGGTGAGGTCGCCATAGTGCATCTCGAAACGCGAATGAACGTCCTGTGGCTCGGTGTAAATGCCGTCGACTCTCTGCGTATTGAACGACGAGGCACGGCGTTTGATACCGTGAACCTTGTAGCCCTTGGCCAGAAGCAGCCGGGCCAGGTAGGCTCCATCCTGACCAGTGACGCCCGTTATGAGCGCAGTCTTCATTGAAATTCGATGCAATTGAATGAGTCCGGACGACCTGTCGGACGCTCCGGAGGGAAACCCGTTTGGGATGGAATGGACCGCCACAATTTACATCCGAGGCGTGTCCAGTCAAACAGAATAGAGGCCGGCACAGAGTTCGTAACTCCGCGTCAATCTACAACATGCGCATTGTGCCCCAACCGATTCCGGGTAGATTTTCCGGTTACCCGCTGGACCGGGACCCTGACGCGCGTGGACACCATCGCACGGGCCACAGCCCTTCGGAAACACCTGAACTAGAAATGTTTTGACGTCGACGTCCCTTCGCAACAGACATCTCCTCATCATCGATGCCGCCTCGGTTACCTTTGCCGGCCTCGTCGCCTTCCTTGTTCGCTTTGAGCACGCCGACTGGCTGAGCCAGAACCTCAGGCTCGTGGAGATGTACCTCCTCATCTCCGTTCCACTCAGAATTCTCGCGTTCTTCGCTGCCGGCATGTACCGGCGGCTGTGGCGTCACGCGAGCGTGGACGAGATGAAGCCCATGATCACAGCCGCGGTCGCCGGAGGTCTTGTCTGCGCCGCAGTCGGACTGTTCATCCTTCCCGTTTTCAACTTCACCGACACGCGCGTTCCGTTCTCGGTTGTTTTCATCGACACGTTCCTCACAGCGCTGTTGATCGCGCTTCCCCGCGTTCTCGTCCGGGTTGGACGACGCGGCTATATCCGACGACGCCGCGATGACGTCGGAAAGCGCGTACTGATCGTCGGCGCCGGAGATGCCGGAAAGCTCGTCGCAAAGGAGCTGTTCGCATCGAGCCAGCTCGGACTCGAGCCAATCGGATTCGTGGACAGCGATGCGCAAAAGCATGGTCACATGCTCGCCGGACTTCCCGTCTTCGGACCGCTTGCGCACATCCCGGAGATCGTCGAGCGCTTCGGCGTTGCGGAGCTCATCATCGCGATGCCGTCGGCGCCCGGCACGGTCATTCGCCAGGTTATCCGCACTGCACTGGGCTGCGGAATTCAAACACGAACTGTGCCGAGCCTTCCCGAGATCATCTCCAAGCAAGGGAGCGCCACCGGTCTTCGCGAGGTGGAAATTCAGGACCTCCTTCGCCGCGATGCGGTGGAGACAGATCTCGCAGCAGTCGCCGAGCTTGCGACCGGCGAGACAGTTCTCATCACCGGTGCAGGCGGATCGATCGGCTCTGAGCTTTGCCGCCAGCTCGCGCGGCTCGCCCCGGCGCGCCTCATTCTCCTGGGCCACGGCGAAAACTCGATCTTCGACATTTATCAGGAATTGCTGCTCAGCTTTCCTGACGTGCAGATCATGCCGGTCATCGCCGACGTGCGCGACCGCGCCCGCATCACACACATTTTCCAGCTCTATCGCCCGCATGCAGTCTTTCACGCAGCCGCACACAAGCACGTGCCGCTCATGGAAGACAACGTGCTCGAAGCTGTCACGAACAACATCCAGGGCACGCGCAACGTCGTCGATGCGGCGATCGAAACGGACATTCAGCATTTCGTCCTCATCTCGACCGACAAGGCCGTTCGCCCGACCTCGATCATGGGAGCGACGAAGCGCGTAGCCGAGCAGATCGTTCAGCATGCGGCCGCGAAGTATCATCGGAACTTCGTCTCGGTTCGGTTCGGCAACGTACTCGGAAGCCGCGGGTCCGTTGTGCCGACGTTCCTCCGACAGATTCGCGCCGGCGGCCCGGTCACCGTGACGCATCCGGAAATGCGCCGCTATTTCATGACGATCCCGGAATCGGTGCAGCTCGTGCTTCAGGCTGGCGCACTCGGACGAGGCGGAGAAGTATTCGTGCTCGACATGGGCGAGCAGATTCGCGTCGTGGACATCGCGAGCGACCTCATCAGGCTTTCCGGCCTTGAAGTGGGCACCGACATCGAGATCACGTACAGCGGTGTGCGTCCCGGCGAAAAACTCTACGAAGAGATGTTCTTCACCGCGGAAAATGTTCTGCCCACCGACCATCCAAAAATTCTTCGCGCGCGGAACGGTCTTCTCGCCGAAGGCACAACGAAGAAAATGGAGTCACTCATGCGCGCGGCGGACGCCGGACGCTCCGCGGATGAGATCAGGAAGCTGCTGCAGGCTCTCGTGCCCGATTTCCACCAGCACAGCACGCCGATTCACGAAGAGGACGCGCGCGGCGATCGCGTGGAGACCATCCGCAAGGCTTGAGCGTGTGATCGCCAGTAAATCCACAAATTGATTTGAAGATGCGTTTATCCGTTCTCATGCCCGTTTACAACGAGCTCAACACGATTGCGGCGGCCGTCCGCCGCGTGCGTCACGTCGAGCTCGACTTGGAGATCATCTGCGTCGACGACTGCTCGTCAGATGGCACGCAGGCTGTTCTCGAACAGCTTCTCGCCGACGGCGAGATCGACCAGCTCGTGAAGCACGAGACCAATCAGGGCAAGGCTGCCGCGGTTCGCGCTGCACTCGCGCTCGCCAACGGCGATGTAACTGTAATTCAGGACGCAGATCTCGAGTACGATCCGCAGGATCTGATCAGAATGGTCGTCCCGCTTGCCGATGGACGTGCGGACGCCGTGCTCGGCAGCCGTTTTCTCGGAGAAACCCGGCGCGTTCTCTACTACTGGCACAGCGTGGGTAACGGCCTTCTCACGATGACCTCGAATATGCTGACGAACCTGAACCTCAGCGACATGGAAACGTGCTACAAGATGATTCGCACGGATCTGTTCAAGTCGCTGCCGTTGCAGGCAGAGCGGTTTGGAATCGAGCCCGAGATAACTGCGCGTCTCGCGCAGTCGGGCGCGCGAGTGTATGAAGTTCCAATCACGTACAGCGGACGCACGTACGCCGAAGGCAAGAAGATCGGATGGAAGGATGGCGTCGCTGCGTTCTGGTACATCCTTCGGTGCAATCTCTTTCCGCCGTTTGCGCCGAAGTACAATGCGTCGGCTGCTACTGTTGCGCTGCGAGCCCCGGCAGCGATCGCAACAGCTTCAGCAGCTGCTGCGTCCGAAGCTCGCGCCCTTCACCATTGAGGGCCACGGTGAGGGCCAGGCAGGAAAGCTGTTCGGCAATAGAGGAGTTCGGTAGGAATGCTGCAGGCGCTGCGCGAAGGATCTCTCTTGTTTTCGACCGCCGAGGCCGCCGAGAACGCCGAGCATGTCCAAAATGCCTTACAATGTTCTTATGGTTTGACCTGCCGCGTGCTAATGGCGCGTCCTTTACCACCTACAACCGGTTGTACCTCGGCGGTGTCGGCGGTCTCGGCGGTTAAAATCGATCGAACCGACTCGGAAATAATCGAGCTGAGTCGAGATGAGATCACGCTCACCCGTTACTGCCGCCCAGCGATCCCCGGCAGCGATCGCAACAGCTTCAGCAGCTGCTGCGTCCGAAGCTCGCGCCCTTCACCATTGAGGTGGTAGCGGGTGTCGAAGAACAGTCGCCCCGGATAGACGAAATCACTTGGTGATCCGACTACGGGCATTGTCATCCCAGCCCGTAATTTTCCGGAAAGCGAATCGATCGCTGCGACGTTGATCGTGTACGACCGGTCGATGTACGACGGGAAAATGAAATACGCATGCGCACCTGCCGTTCGTGCTTTCTCGTCGAGAGCGTTGAGATCGTCCAGCGTCCTTGCGTTGAACTGCTTCATCGGCGGCAGCGGCTTCACGAAAATCGAATCGGGGTTCATCGACTTCTTGCCGAGATGGCTGATCGCGTCTCCGTACTGATTGAACGAGTGCCGGTTGTAAACGGGATTTGTATCTGGCGGAAAGAACTTCTCTTCCCTTCCGATCAGCGCTGAGGCAGAGCGAAGAAGCGACTCGCGCGCGTTTTCTACGCGCGGCCTCACCAGCACATCGATCACGGAATACGAGCGAATGAAATCGCCGACCCGGTCCGACGGGGTGTACAGCAGTGCGGTGTTCAGGGTGTTGTCGCCGTTCGCGAAGTCACCGTAGAACTGGTCGTACTCCGGGACGACGATGATGACGTCGCCCTTTCGCACATAGGGCCTGGCCTGCGCGAGCATGTAGCGAAGCCCGAGCTTCGCGTAGAGTCCCATGTTGACGACGGGCATGTGCAGCGAATCCTCGAGCACCTTGCTGTCGATGCCGAACGCGAGATTGGATCCGCCCACGAGAACCAGCCGCGGCGACGGAGTGTTTCGGATGAGCTGGTCCTTTTCGAGAATCGCCGCGATGTAGCTGTTGTCGGATGCGCGGGCGTCCTGACGCGTCGCGATAATGCCGGTCGCGATCACGGCAAGCGCCAGAGCTCCGAGCCGAACCGCGAGCTTGCCTGCTGGCGCCATCAGAACTGGAAGTAGATGAATGCACGAGACCCAGTGCTGCCGAGAATCCAGATCGTCATGCAGGCCGCGTAGTATGCGGGCCACCGCACCCACACGGGCTGAGTGCGAAACCTCTTCACGATGTCCACTCTCGTGGAAATGGTTTGCAGTGTCATGAGCCCGGCCACGAGTGCCACCGAGTAGAGAAACTCGAACTTGGTGATTCCTTCATCGCGAAGAATTAGCGGCACAAGCTGGGCCGAGCGCGGAATGACGAGCGATTCTTTCAGGACGTGCATCGCGTCGGGTAAAGTGTTTGCGCGAAAGAAAACCCACGCGATGCAGGTCAGCGCGAATGTGACCGCAACCTTGATCGATGCATGCAGCGCAGGCCGCGAGGCAAGCCCGACCGCGCTCGACAAAACCGCGCGCGATTTTGCGGTGATGAGCGAGAAGATCAGATAAAAGCCATTGAGCGCTCCCCAGATCACGAATGTCCAGTTGGCTCCGTGCCACAATCCGCTCAAGAGAAACGTGATGAACAGATTGTAGTACCACCGCGGCGTCGTTACGCGATTTCCTCCAAGGGGGACGTACACGTAATCGCGAAACCACGTTGAGAGCGAGATGTGCCAGCGGCTCCAGAACTCGCTGATCGATCTCGACAGGTAAGGACGGTCGAAGTTGTTCATGAGCTTGAACCCCATCACCTCCGCCGCGCCGATCGCCATCAGCGAGTAGCCCGCAAAGTCGCAGTAGATCTGGAAAGCGAAGAAAACCGTCGCGATGATCAGCGTCAGTCCCTGAAAGCTCGACACGTCGTTGTAGACAACGTTGACGTAGCGCGCGAGCCGGTCCGCGATCACCACTTTCATGAACAGGCCCGTAGCCATTCGGCGAATGCCGCTCGTCACACGCTCGTAGTCGAAGAAATGCTCTTCGTAGAACTGGTGCAGCAGATTCTGTGGCCGCTCGATTGGCCCGGCGACGAGCTGCGGAAAGAACATCACATACAACGCATAAATGCCGAGATGACGCTCGGCCGCCTGTCGCCGTCTGTACACCTCGATTGTGTACGACATCGCCTGAAACGTGTGAAACGAAAGTCCGATCGGCAGAATGATGTTGAGTGGCCCAAGATCGTACGGCCAGTGAAAAACTTCAGCGATGGCGCGGGCGTTCGCACTCAGGAAGTTGAAGTACTTGAAGACGGCGAGCACGCCGACGTTGGCTACGATGCTGGCGGTGAGGTAGAGCTTCCTCCGCCTGCCTTCGGCGCTCTCGATCATGATGCCCGCCACATAGTCGATCGCTACCGTGAAGTACAGGATCAGGATGTAGACGGGGATGTACGCCATGTAGAAGTAGCACGAGGCGCCGAGCAGCCATGCCCAGCGCCAGCGGTGCGGCAGGACGAAATAGATCGTCGCCACTACCGGGAAAAAGATCAGGAAGGTGAAGGAGTTGAAGAGCACTTATCGGGGCGAGAGTGCGGAGTTCCGCAAATCTAAGGCGGCTATCAGCAGGCGTGTTGACAAAACTTCACGTCATCACAGAATCGGCTTCCGCGCATTTATGGGCCATGCGTTGATCGACGCGTAGAGATAGCATGTGACCAGGCTCATCACAGCTTGACAACATCGCCGCTCGCGAATTTTCCAGGAAGCCATGGAACAGATTGCTTCGATGAGCTGGCCGCAGCGGTTTAAAGCAGAGAGACCCATGCGGACTCGGACGTCAGCCGCTACCGACCGACCGCTGTTCTATCCCCGCGCGGACGCGGGCCAAGTCTACTGAGCGAACGTGGAGATGCTCCTTGGTGGCAGTTCGGCATTAAAGCTTCCGTTCGTACCCGCGAGTTTACCGATCTGCGCGAGGTTTTCCTTGTCGGACGTCCGGATCCACTGAAATGTGGTAGCTCCGGAGAAACGGTTCACGGTGAACCTGACTGTGCGCGCGGTGATGCCCTCGTTCAACGCGACGATTGTCATTTTTCCATCGTGGACGAAGGCCGTAGTCAGAATGGTTGCATCCGTGGACTTTGCCTGGACCCGTGTTGAACCAGGCGGGATGTAACGCGCGTACTGCGCCATCGCGTAGCCCGCGGGAGTCGTCGTAGAACCCGTGTATTGACCCCCGCTCTGATGAATGGAGACCAGCTGTGCCGGGTCTGAATCGCCGAAGAATCCCCACATGTAGTCGACTGCGGAAACGTTATAGTCGGCAAGGAATCCGTGCACCAATTCGGCCCAGCCCATGGGTGACGGGTCAACAACCGAGAATTCGCTCATCCAGAGAGGGAGATTGTACTCCGCGGCGACGTCGGTCATGGCCAGCATTGCTGCTGCATTTACATCATACACATGCGTTGCAAGGGCCGAGACATACCGCCGCGCAACCGGGTCGGCGAGAACGATTTTCGCAATGGCCGCAGCATCCGCAGGTCGAATGTCATCGGGGATCACCAGCTTTGTTGCGAAGCCTTCTGCGGCGAGCCGCGGTCCGAGGAGCTTTACAGCGTCGCGTATGAACTGTCCCGACAGCAGCGTCGACGGCTCATTCGCAATCGAGAACCACGCCAGCTCGACGCCCTGTGATCTCCAATACCTGATCATGTTCATGGCCCAGTCGGCGTACTGGCCCGCATTCGATGGGTCCATCCAGGGCTCGAGACCGAGCGGCGACAGCCACCACTTCCTCAGCCCCTTGGGCTGCGCTTTCTTGACCAGGTCGATGTGGCCGTCCGCAAATACCCAATCGGTGCGGGGAAC
>JBBQYO010000011.1:0-25221 GCA_038208605.1 Gemmatimonadales bacterium
GGATCGGACAAATCGGGAGATGGCAATGCAGACGCCCGCGCGCACCTAAACGCTTCGGGAATCGCGACGATCGATCGCATGCTCAAGTCCAAAGGGCTGGGTCACAACAAGTTCGTCGTGATCTCTGACAAGGTCGGCCCCAAAGCAGTGTGGACCGGCTCCACAAACTGGAGCACGACAGGACTCTGCACTCAGGTCAATAACGGCCTCCTCATCGACAGTCGGACAGTTGCCACGCTATACAGCAAACAGTGGCAGCGTCTGGCCGACGCATCACCGCCGTCGCTCGACCCCGCAAACTTTCCGCCGTCGCTCGTAGCAGCGAACGACAAGTCCACGGATTCGGTAGTTAGTGGAATCAAGATGACAACGCGTTTCACGCGAACATCAAACGGAAAAGACATGACGGAGCTGAAAGACGTCATAAACTCGGCGGCGTCCTCAATTCTCTTCCTGATGTTCACGCCGGGCGGTGCTGGCCTCCACACGCTTGCGGGCCAACGCGCGAACGAGAAGGACATGTACGTGAAGGGGGTGGTCAGCACACTCGGAAATGCTCCGGGAGATACGGACAAGAACGTGCTCGACATCAGTCTCGTCAGCAGCGACACGACTTTCAAGCCGGACCACTACACTGTTGTACAGCCCCAAGGCACCGGCGTCGATCTCGGTCCATGGATCGCAGAGGTTACGCGAAAGAATTTTCTGTCGCAGGTGGGTCACGCTATCGTGCACTCGAAGGTGCTTGTGATCGATGCGCTGTCCGATAAGCCGGTCGTCGTTACCGGAAGTCACAACTTCTCCACGCCCGCCAGCGTGAGCAACGATGAGAACTTCGTCATCGTGCGAGGTCACAAGAAACTCGCGATCGCGTATGCGACTTATGTTATGTCAGTCTATCAGCATTACCGGTATCGGTCGTACATCCGTGAGATGCTCGCTCAGGGCAAAAAGCCATGGAGCCTGCTCGACGACAATGCGGACTGGCTGAAGAAGGAGCTCAAGACGAAGGCTGCCGAAATTGCATATTGGGTTCAATGAAGGACGAACGCACCTAAAGGCAATTCTCAGCAGATGTCTGCCAGCGTTGGCGACCACCTTCGCCTCGATTGATGGCGCTCTCGCTGGCTAGCCTGACTGGCTGGTGGGTCTTGGGCTTGTTTCTTCTTCTACTATGCGGACAAAACGTCATCCTGGCGCAGTCGGCTCCGACCGTCGAGATCTCGGTCGTCACTCCGATGGGCGATCCGCTTCCGTTCAGCACGATCGACGTCACTCCCGGCCAGGCGCGATTCACCAGCGAAGTCGGGCACTATTCCTTCTCGGCGCAGGAGCATTCTACATACAAGCTCCGCGTGAAGCATCTTGGCTTCGCGGCATTCGACACGACGATCACGACTGCGGAAGCCCCGCGGTACATGGTGAAGGTCATAATGCAGCCCGTCGCATTTCATCTTGCGACAGTCTCGGTTCGAGGAAAGACGAGTTGTAATCAGCCCGGCGAGGGAACGGAGCTTTCGTTCGCTCTGGAGCAGCTTCAGCAAAACGCCGAGCGCGACCTGCTTCTGCGAAACGAGTATCCGTTCGAATACAGGCTTGCGAGAGCCTACGACACGTTCGATCCATCTCTAAGGCGTTCGGTTGTCAAACGCGACACAGTCAGTATTCGAAGCGAATCTGTCGACAGGTATGTTCCCGGAAACATCATCCGGCGGGTCAACAACCAGGGCAGGTCTCCACTGGAAGTGAGATTTCCCGTTTTGTCGGATCTCGCTGATTCGGTATTCCTCCGAAGTCATTGCTTCTCATTTGGCGGCCCCGCAATGCTGGACAAAGTGCCTACCTATAGAATCAACTTTCGTCCCGCCGCGAGTATCGGTAAGAATCCCGACTTTGAAGGAAGTGCGTACCTCGACGCAAAGTCGTACATGATCAAGCGGGCCGAGTTTTCTATGACAAACTCGATGCGGGTCAGTCCGCCGGTCGCCGGTCTGAGAGTCACGACCACGTACAAGGAAATCTTCCCGGGACTCGCAGTACTCGATCACATCAGAGGCGTCGAAAAAATAGGCGGCGCTCTGTTTGGCGGCGCGGATCAGGTCGACGACCAGAAACTTCTTGACGTGGTCTTCGATGGCGGGAAGCCAGCAGGGCATTGAGTTTCCGATCAGCGTCGTGCGCTTCTAGCCGGTCCACGCCAGCTTCCGCATTTTTCCGGGCGTACGACATTGGCAACGTAATCTTGAATCGCGAGGCATCGTGATCGGACTCGTCCTCCGGTCCTAAAGCCGCGAAGGCCTACCGAACGACATCTCCTTTCGAGCGCACGTCAGTGCCGACCACAGCAGCGGCCCCGCTTGATGGTGAAGCGAGGCCGAAGAGCATCTTGATCAGCGCGGTCTTGCCGGGTCCGTTTGGCTCGTTGTTATCGCGCCGCCAAAACCTTCTGGTTCGCGCCCACGATGAATGTGAGGAGGTCACGCGATGAAGTCTCGCTGAAAACGCGCGCCTCGGGAATCAGACGCTCGAGCAGTGGTACGGCGCCAAGCTTCTTTCGCATGACGCGCGTGACGTAAACCGCCGCGTCGCTCGGCAGCGCATCGATCGAGTCGCGCCCTTCCAGGAGAATCCGAAGATTCTGCACTCCTTCGTCGGCCGCGAAAATTCGTCCGAGCTTTTTCTCGAAACGCTCATCACTCACTACAAAATAGACCGGGCCCCGCGGCAGAAGACGTCTGACTTCCGTGAACAAGTCATCGCACATCGACAGCGCAAACGATGGGACGCCGAGGGCGTCCGAAAGCTCCTTCGCGATCGCGGCGTGCTGTATTGTCGTGATCACACAATCGGTGCTGATCGAGCGCACGGCCGGGTCCGTCATCGTGTCGATGTCCACCGCCGTCACTTCCAGTCCATAGTCACGCCCGAGCTCGGTCGATACGGAATAGAGCTGGTCGTCATTGCATTCCAGAACAGTCGCCCGCAAACGCAGGGTCTGCATCGACCGCCGCATCCGCTCGCCGAATTCCGCCGCCGGAATTCCCTGGCCAAGCGCCTCGGCGAGAACATCGACGAGCCAGGACGTCCGCAGGCTGCCGCCGGCCGCGCCTGACTGCGGGTCCGTCACATAGATACCAGATCGCGTACGCATCTCAACGACTCCCTTGTCCCGAAGGGATTTGTACGCGGCCAGGATCACTCTCGGATCCACTGCGAATTCCTTCGCGAGCTCACGGGTGCTTGGCAATCGGTCACCATAAGCGAGCAGGCCAAGATGCAATCCGCTCGAAATACGCCCCGCGATGTGGGTCGTGATCTGATCGCGCGGCATGCTGCTGTTTTCGGGCAATCCGATCACCGGTGCGCCTCCTCGGTAATGGAAAGGTTCGTCGCTACAACCAGCCTAAGTATCTCTCTTGTAGACTCGTGAGAGAAGACTCGCTCCTGCGGAATTACGCGATTCAGGATCGGGTGGCCCTGCAGTATATCTCTGGCGGCGCGCGTGATATACACTGGCGATCCGGCGGGAACCGCAGAAACGTCATCGCGACCAGCGACCAGGGGATGGAAGCCTGCAGCGGTGTCTACCGAGCTGAAAATCCTGTCGAGCTTTTCCGCGTAACGCTTGTCTGCCACCACAAAATACACATTCGATGTTTTAATGAGCCGGGCAATCTCCGAATAGATGTCGGTGCGGAGTGAGACGGCGAGCCATTGTCGATCGATACGATTTGCAATCTCCTGGACTTCACCTGCGTGAAACCGCGTGGTCACGAGCAAGTCGGCGTTAAGCAATGACTGGCGTGGCGACGACTCGCCGAGGAGCTCGTCGATGTCCGCGCCTTCCGCGTCGAAACCATAATCGGACGTCATCTCGGTGCAAAGCAGCAATATCTGATCGAGGTTGCATTCGATGCAGACCGCCCGAAGTTTTTGAGTGGAGATGTATCGCTTGAAATGGTCGGGGAACTGCGGAACGGGGATGCCCATCGCTACACCATTTGCAAGCACATCGACCGCCCATTCCGCGGGGGGCGACAAACCGGGAAGTCCGGGAGCGTTGCCGCTGAAGAAGACTCCAGAGCGCTCGCTGAGCTCGACGAGCCCCTCTCGCTCCAGCTCGTGGTAAGCGCGAAGGACGACTCGCCTGTCCACTTGGAGCTCCGCCGCCAGCTCACGCGCGCTGGGCAGTTTCCCACCGGGTTGAATGAGGCCCAGGTGGAGCGCGCTGAAAAATCTTTGACGGAGAATTTCGGCGATGCGAATGTGTCCCGTCCGCGCTGGGTTAGTCAGGAGATTTCCGGGTTATGAGGGAGGGGAAGCCCTGCCAGAGTACTCTGAGACATACTGATTCATATCATTGGTACCAGACCGTTTGAAACCGGGCCATCTGGTACGATTGCAATGTATCAGTTAGGCTCGCGAAATGCTAATACAGCCCATACACCGACGGAGCGATATCCCGGCTTGCAATACCGCAAACCGAATCGACCGACTCAACGCCGTATTGGTGGCATGTATGAATTCACCCGCCCGCGTTGGCATTTTGACCGCTGCAGCGCTGCTTGCGTTGGCAGCTTGCACTGAACCGATCACTTCTCCCGTGGCGCCGCGCGCGCTCGGTCGGCCTGCAGGGAATTGCAGCCTGGTAGCTTGCGAACACGCACTTGCTGTAACAGGCGAACGGCTTCGCGGATCAGGAAATTCCGCGAAGCCGTTTCCGTTTCTATGGAGATCCTGCTTCGCCGTTATTTGTGCGGAAGCTGCTCTATCAGGAACGCGTACTCGAAGGCGGTATCCTTGAGCCTGTCGTATCTGCCGGAAGCGCCACCGTGCCCCGCGCCCATGTTGGCCTTAAGCATCAGTACGTTGTCGCCGGTCTTCATCTTCCGCAGCTTCGCGACGAACTTCGTCCCCTCCCAGTACGGTACCTGGCTGTCGTTCAACGAAACCTCGACGAGCATTGCAGGATACTTCTGCGCCCTCACGTTGTCGTACGGCGAGTACTTCATCATGTAATCGAACTCACTCTTCACGTTCGGATTTCCCCACTCTGTATACTCGGCCGTCGTTAACGGAAGTGACGCGTCCATCATCGTGTTCATCACATCCACGAAAGGAACGGCGGCGATCATCGCCTTGAACAGATCGGGCCGCATGTTGGCAACGGCGCCCATCAACAGTCCGCCGGCGGAGCCGCCCTGTACGGCCAATCGATCGCTCGACGTGTACTTGTTCTTTTCCAGATAATCGGCGACGTCGATGAAATCGGTGAAGGTGTTCATCTTGTTCATCATTCGTCCCTTCTCACGCCATTCTTCGCCGAGCTCGCCGCCGCCGCGGATGTTGGCGAGTGCCCAGATGAAACCGCGATCCAGCAACGCGAGCCGGCTCGGTGAGAAGGTCGCATCCTGCGAGCTGCCGTAGGATCCATACGCGTACAACAGCATGGGGGCCGAGCCGTCCATCTTCGTGCCTTTACGGTAAACCATGGAGACGGGGACTTTGGTTCCGTCCCGCGCGACCGCCCAGATGCGCGCCGACTCGTAGAGAGAGCGGTCGAATTGTGGAACCTCCTGCCGCTTCAGCATCGTGCTCGTCTGCGCCGACATGTCGTAGTCGAAAGTTGTGCCAGGAGTGACGAGTGATGCGTAGTAGTAACGGAGCTTGTTCGAGTCGTACTCGTCGTTCGTATCGGTGCGCATCGAGTACGTTGCCTCGGACGTTGCGATGCGATGCGACTCATGCGTCTTTTTGTCGATGACGTCGATGTAAGGCAGCCCGCCTTCCCTCTCGAGAAGAACGATGTTGTTGCGGTAGAATTCCATCCCCGCGATCTTCACATTCGCTCTCGCCGGAACCACGTCGGTCCACTGCGACGGATTGTCGAGAGGCGCGCTGACAACGCGAAAGTTCTTCGCATCCTTGTTGGTTCTGATGTAGAACCGGCCACTGTCGTAATCGGCGTCGTACTCGTGCCCTGGCTCGCGGGGCAGGAGAATCTTCAGAGCCGACATCGGCTTGTTGGCGGGGAGATAGTAATACTCGGACGATGTCTTCGCGGCGACACCGAGGAGGATCATGTTCCTGTCGAGCGACCGGGTGCTGTACACGTCGAAGTTCTCGTCCTTCTCGTCGTACAGCAGATCCATCTGCGCCGTGCCGATCGGGTGCCGCCAGAATTTATCTGAGCGCTTCGTGATCGAATCCTCAGTGGTGAAGAACAGCGTGTGACCATTCTTCGCCCATTCGAGGCTGATCACACGCGGGACGCGATCGGGAAGCATCCTGCCCGAGTTCAAATTCCTTATGCGAAGCACGTACTGCCTGTAACCGGTGCTGTCGAACGTGAATGCGAGGAGAGAGTCGTCGTCGCTCACGACTTGCTGGTTGATGGAGTAGTACGCGAGTCCCTTTGCGAGCTCGTTCTGATCGAGGAGGATCTGTTCGGGTCCGCCGGCCACCCGTTTCCTCACGTAAACGGGGTACTGTTTGCCGGCCGCAACTTTCGAGTAGTACATGTATGCGCCGCGTCGGTATGGCACGCTCAGGTCGGTCTCCTTGACGTGACTGACGAGCTCATCGTAAAGAGTTTTCTGAAGAGCTTCGGTCGGCTTCGTTACGGCCGCCGTGTACGTATTTTCGGCCTCGAGGTACGACCTGACGGCCGGATTGGTTTTCTGTCTCAGCCAGAAGTAGTCATCGGTGAGCGTGTAGCCGTGGATCGAGGTCTCGTGACGCTGCACGTCGGCAACTGGAGGGAGGGGCAGGGCCGCCTGCGCATTGACGTGCGTTCCGGACGCCGTCAGCGCAGCAATCAGAACTACGGCCGTAGACGAGAATCTCACGTGATCTCCGTGTGCAATGTGAGCCGACAAAAGTACTCGTTGCGCCGGTTTCTTTTCAAATGACTCTGGCGTCCCTTCGCGCAGCAATGGAGATGTCGTGAATCGCCCAGAATTTCAGGGGTTACTCACCGAGGATGCCAATCAATTCTTCGGCGATGCTGGCGGCGGAGCCGGTTCCGGAGTCGCCGCCGGTTGGGGATTCGCCGGAGGCGCTGCCGGCTCAGGACTCGCGTGCAGAAACCGAAACGGCTGCGCACGCGGAAGCCACCGGTTCACCGGCGTCTTCTGCCAGAAACTGACACCCGAGCTTCCGATGTAAGTCGCCTGCCTGGAGAGCCGCGCCTCGTCGTCGATCCGCTTGCGAATCACGTATCGAACTTTCCCCGATGGATCGAGAATCACCGTCGCGCCACCGTAGAAATCGAAGTTCACTCGATCGGCGGTCGCCTGCACAACGCGCCGCTGAATCACCTCGGCCACCAGATCGAATACGATCTGTCCATCAGGTCCTGCGCGCCTCGCTGTTCGTATCGACTCCACTACCGGGGTCATATAGCGGTCGCCTGTTTCGGATACGCCCGCTGCACGCAAGCCAAATTCACCGAGATACTTGCTTGATGAGATCAAGCGTCCGAACGCGTTGGCCTGCCGCGTCAGCTCATTCAAATCAGCTGGCCTGCCAGGCTCACCTCTGAACCTCAATGTCGCAAAGCTGAGATCATCAACCGCAGAAATCGTGAGACCCGGCGCGCTCCAGCGGAGGGTATCCTCGGAAAGATTTCTGACGTCTCTCGGATAGATGCCGTATGAGCGGAACGCGTTTATCACCGCCTCTCGATAGAGCCACGGATCGTCGGGAACGACATCCATGTCGGCTGTGATGAGGGCGCGCAGATACTCGCCAAAAGTCAGATCGACGGGGGGACAGTAGTCGATGGCCCGGATGCAGATCTCGAGGAAATGTCCCGCGAGCTTACGGGCGTGTCCGGTGAGCTCGTCGACGAGCAAGTCGGGAAGCTCGCCCTGCGGAAGCACTCCGGTTCCGCCAGACGCAAGTCGCACTGCTCTCTCGGTTTTTTTCGCGTAAACTTTGGTGAACGCCTCGAAGACGGCCGCTGCGAGAACTTCGCCCCGCTTGTGAGGCTCCTCGGAATCTTCATGCCGCCGGTCTGGTTCTATGATCGCCGATCGCAGCGCGCTGGGACGTCCGACGGTCTGCCCGAACTGAAGGGCAAGATCGGTAAGCAGCCGTGACGCCCGCAAATCACCTTTGCCTGCGCGAATGCCGGCTCTCACGACATTGTCGTAGGTGAACCGCTGAAATAGCGCAACGAGATCGGCAAATGCCTCATGAAATGCATAGACGTCGGGATTCGTCGGCGTCAGCAGGTGCGCTCTCAAACCATCGAGCAACGCGTGCGACATCTCGTGTACGACTACATCATGCTGCAGCGACGTGTAAACGAGAGCGTAGGGAACGTTGTTGCCGGCAACGGTCGCTTCAGCGACGAATGCGCCAAATCTCAGCTCTCCGGAAGTAGACTCGTAGTAGGCATTTCTATCGTCGGCGTAACTCGATCGCACGCGCAAGCGCATTGCTCTGTCAGTCATGCTCCCGCGCATGAATCCCCACATAAGATCGCGGCCAAGAGCCTGGCGAAAAGCAGCGTACGTGGTCGAGCAGACTGCGTAAACCATTTGCGCGCGGAACTGCGGATCTGCCGCCGACGGAGAAACTCCCTGCTCGAGGAGAACGGCGCTCGCGTCCAGGTTCAGCGGACCGCTGGTCCGTGCGACGTCGTCACCTGATCCTTCATCGATTACTTCAAAGAGACCGCTCGTCGGACCTGGACCGAGCGGCTCGTATGGAACGTTGACGGTAGTTACCGATCCATCCTGGCGCGATGCAGTTGGATCGAGAGTGTAAATCCGCAGCGGCCTGTACAACGGCTCCCCGGGCTGACGCTCGTGCGCTGCCGAGAAAGCCGCGCGCACCGCTCGAGGAGAGATGTCGAATGCCGAGCCGGCGGGCGCTTGAGGCGTTTCCTCCGGCAACTCTGCGACAACATCGGGCCCAACTCGGCTTTGCGCACTCGCAGCCGAGGCCGGAGGAGTTACAGCAACCTGTGAATCAGCGGCGGTCATTGCTCACCCGCCGATGATCCCGCCGAGAAATGCGGCCGAATCGTCCAGCGACCGACGGTCGAAGTACGGTTTCTGCGCGGCACCGGGCCCAAACCTGCTCACTACGGCGTCCTGAAAATCAGTATTCGTCGCGCCTTTTCGGAGAGTCGAAAGAACATCGATTGCGTGCACTGAAAAATCTCCGCGGCCATCGCGCTCCAGCGCCTGTTCCCACGGCTGGCACGCTGAGAACGTGACCCACCGCAGATCCTCTTTTCCGAATTGCGCGCGCGGCGCGAACGAGCGCGTCTTCTGATGTTCCGTTCTGAACAGCTGATGCGCGCTCTCCAGGGTGTCGCGCTCCGAGGGGCTCGTCTTCAGATAGCGTACACGCACACTTCCGCGCGGCTTACCGTCGCCATCGACATTTCGAGTGGGGTCGAACACCCGCGTGATGGTACCGGAGTTACAGCTGTCGACGAAGCAGGTGAGACTGACACCGCTCTTGACGAGGGACAGAACGTCTCGCACATCGTCGTCAAGAACGAACCCGCCGCCGTCGAAATCGATCGGAACGAATGCCTCGTCCAAGTGATCGTCCTCGTCGCCGTCGAGATCCGGGAGTTGATATCCGTGACCGGCGTATTGAAATGCAACCACATCCCCAGCGCGTGCACTCGTAATAAGCGTGCGCAGCTTATCGAGAATACCTTCGAATGTCGCGTTCTTGTCGTTGAGCAGAGTGACGTCGAAATCCAGCCGGTGCAGCGCATTTGCCCATGCCTTTGAATCGGCGACGCATCCAGTGAGCTCGTGTCCCCTGTATGTGTCGATCCCCACGCATAACGCGGAGCGTCGTCCGCCGCCTTTCAAGATCGCGGGCGCAGACGTGGACGTTTGAGCCGGTTTCTGAACGGGTTTCTGAGCCGGCTGCGAAGTGGAAGGCGATGAGACACGCGCAACATCATCGGCCGGCACAAGTTGCTCGTTCTGGCCCGACTCGTACCCGCGTTTCCATTCACGTGCGATCGGCCAGTCGCCCGGCAAGGAACGCGACCCCGGATACGGCACTGTTGCGGCAGGCTGTGAAAGAATGTGCGCGGCAACGCTCGACATCGTCTCGCGATCGTCGTCGAACCCACCGTGGCTCGTCGAATGGCTCACGACGTTTGCTGGAGCCGACGCTGGTGTTACCGACCAGATTGCGCTCGCCGGTCCGCCACTCGCAGGCGTAAAAAATTGTCGAATGTCAGGATCATCAGCGACAGATGTCTCGAGGCCGAGGATCGGCGTCTCGTTCTTCGCTTCGAGTGCGTGATAAATGAGGTAGAGCAATGACTTCCGGTAAATCGAAATGCAATTGTCGTCACGCTCATACCGGTCACTCATCGCAAATATCCGCGCGGTTCGCACGAAAGCAGACGGGCCGACCACGTCGCGCAGACGCGCAACGAATTCGTCGATTCTTATCGCAGGCGCGAGGAGCTGCATGGATGCAAATGCGGGGACGCCGAGCTGGCTTGCCATCGGCAGAAACCAGGAGTGAAAGATTGAGCCGGCGCTGTGACCCACTGCGTGCAGCTCGGCCCCTGGCGTCGCGTCGCAAAACTCCTTAAGTCTCCCAGCGACATAGTGGGCGCCTCCACTTGGCTCGCTCGAAAGCGCAGCGTTCGTCTTCATCGCCTGCCAGACCTTGGGACCTCCGAAGGCACGAACCCCTTTCTCGATGAGATGATCGGTCAGGTCATCTGCGAAACCCCGGCTTCCGACGCCTGGGATCTGGCGTGCGGTTTCCTCGAGAATGGCGCGTAAGGCATCGAACAGTCCGGTTTCCCACACGAAGTAGATGGGATAGATACCGTTCGACTTCCACCAATCGACATGTTTCTTCGCGACTCCCAGCCCGTCCTGCTCGTTGACCAGCCCGCCATGAGCGAAAAACACCATGCGCAGCGGCTTGCCGCTTCCGCCGTTTGTCATCCACGCTGGAATGTGCGTCGCGAAAATCGCGTCGACGTCAGCGGGCTTCGTGGAATACTTGCCCGACTGACGCAACAACCCGTTGCTCATGTTCACAATATGAGGTCTGAGCGATTCCAGATCTCCGATACTCATCTCAGAAACGCCGCGACTGGCCGTCAGCTCACGGGGGGCCTGGTCGGAAGTCAGCCACGACACAATCGCGGCCTGAGTTCGTGTCTCCGAAAAGAACTGCGTGTGTATCACCGCATCGTTGTCGCCGCCATCGGCCGTATCTCCGAACAAGAGACACCGCTCGGCCTCAATTGGAAATCCGGCCGCAGAGAAACCTGAAAAAACTCCGTCGCGCGGAACAACGAGGTCGTTCGCGTTCTGGCCAAACACCGCATCTATACCAGCATTTTCGAGCCGGGTCATCTTGAACCACGGCGTTCCCGCCTTTGGCTCGAAGTTGGAGGCAATCGCGTAACCCTCCACCGCCGTGCCTCCGGGCATGTTGAGCGCCTTCAGGTAATCGCCTTCCGGATCCATCGACGCCAGGCCTTTGAGGTCGCCGAGGAGTGATCCGGCGATTACTTCGAGAGCGACTACGATTGCGTCAACGACGAGCTGAACGTTTCCCGGTAGAAGCTTCGCGAACGTGGTGAACCGGTCGAGAAGCTTTTGAACGTGGTCCTTGTCTGCGAGGGCAGTTCCGGAGTTTGCGGCTGCGACGAAAATTATTTTCTTCGCATCGAGGCCGTGGCGCACGAGCTCGCGCGCGACCAGTCCGCCGCGGCTGTGACAGATGATGTCGACGTCGAGTGTCACGTCGGCGGGCTTCAACTTGAAAAATTCTTCGGCGTTGTTGGCAGGATCGTCGCTCAGTGTGAAGTGATTGAATGCGAACAATCGCCCCTCGTACTTCGCGGAGAGCGCCTGCATCACTGCCGGAGGAAGGTCGCTGAAAGCTCCCGCAGAGCTGAACGTACCGTGAACGAAGAGAAGTGCGCGTCCGCTTCCCATGCGCTGCCACCCCGCTGCATCCAGAGCAGGGAAGTTCTTACTCATGTCGGTATAGTCACCGGGCCCATACGTTCGAATCAGGTACGGACGGTTTTTCTGTTCCCATTTTCGTGCGTAGCCCGCCACTATTTTGCCGGCCACGTAGGTGAAGACCTTCACGACTACGCTGGGGATTCCGAATCCGCGCGAACCGTCTTGCGACGCGGCAGTGCCCAGATTCACAGGCAGCTCGAACTGATGAGCGGCAGTCTTCGATATCCCCCGGCCTTTCGGCACCGGAAGGTGCCAGGAGACTGATCCGGTCTCGGGATCTTCGAGAAGGACCAGCGCGCCCGTATCGGCGTCGCGCGGAACGGAGAGCGACAGAGTGTGAGTGTCGGCCAACCCGCGAGTGCCGGGCACAACCTTCTCCGGAGTGATCCTGATGACCTTGTCGCGGTTGAGACCCGCATCTTCGAGAAGCGAGTCGAGCTTTTCATCGAAGAAGCCGCGTGATTTCTCGCCGCGACCGCTCGCTGTCTGAAGCGTACCGGTTACGGTTGGAAATGCGATCGAATAACCATCGCCAATGGCCTGTTTAGCAGAAGATCCTTCCAGCTTGAACTCTGGCACCGTTCCTCCATGAGATCTGCGGTGATCAGAAGCTTCGAGGCAGTGTACCTATGTCTCGGGGTGGGCGACCTAGCCTACAGGGAAATCGCGATGTTAGCAATACCCTCGTGCTTGTCCTACGGACTTGCGTCGCTGCGACTGAAACTGGCTTGAAGCGCGTCTCGCACCGCTCCGAGTGCGGAGTACTTCGGAACAAAGCCGAGCATCTTCTCTGCCTTCTCGATGCTGGCGCATGGCGAATGCATGATGTGATCGTGAGAAATATCAGCGTCCTCATCGCTCACCGTCGCTCGCCAATCCCGCCACGGCACGAACTCCACCGCCGCTTCGCGTCCAGTCCACGAGGCTACCCCTTCGGCGTATTCGCGCATCGTGACAGGCTCGCGCGCGGCGACGTGGAATGACTCGCCGATAGATGCTTCAGGATGCGCGATGGCCAGCTCGAACGCTTGTGCTACGTCATCGGCGTGGACGTGCTGGAGAGTGGAAGAGCCGTCACCGGGAAGGGTAAGCGGATCGCCGTTCATCAACCGGTCGAACACCGTACCGTCGAGATTGCCGGCGGGGTTGACGGGCATCCACCCCGGCCCGGTGATGTGGCCCGGATGCAGCACTGTCGCAGGGAAGCCCTCTGTCGCGACGTGAAGCAGATACCGCTCGATCTCCGCCTTGCCCATGCCGTATTCGCCGAACGGCTCGCGCAGAACGGTTTCGTCGTACGGACGAACGCGCGGAACCCCGTGCACCCACAGTGTGCCGCAATGAATGAAGTGCCTGACGTTGTCGCGGAGCGCATCGGTGAGATGCGCGGCCGACGTGACGTTGAAACAAATCAAATCGACGACGACGTCCGGCTCGAGCTCCGCGATCTGCCCTCCGAATGAGCCGTCGAGCTCAGCCGCTGCGCGGTCGATCGAAACCATGCGCACGGACGCCCACTCGGGCGCCTGGTGATATGGAGACGATCCGCCTCGAGAGACTGCGATGACATCGTGACCGGCGCGCACAAGGCGGGGAACCAGCCAGGTGCCGATATGGCCCGTTGCGCCAATGATTACGACTTTCATGCGTCCATCGATGTAAGTCCTGGGCATGGACGATCTGTCAGCTGCACTTCATGATTGCACATCATCGACCGGGGAAATTAGTGAGGTACTCGGAGATCGTTCAAAGCCTGTCGGCTATCATGACGCGAATGGCGAGCTCGTGCCTGATGTTAATCATCATTGGCACCGCGCGCATTGCAACGGCTCAATCGGGCACAGTCACAGCCGCCAACCTGATCGAGAGAATCGTGGGCCACTCCGGTGTAGCGTTGCCAAATCCCACGGTCGATACGTTCAAGGCCGGCGATCCAAACACGGTGGTTCGCGGAATCGCCGTCACCATGATGGCGACGCTCGATGTGCTCCAGCGCGCGGCGGCAAAAGGGGACAATCTCATCATCACCCACGAGCCTGTTTTCTACAGTCACCGCGATACTCTCGCCGTGCTCGAGTCAGAGAGCGATCCGGTGCTTGCGGCGAAGAAGAAATTCATCGCCGAGCATGGGCTCGTCATTTGGCGATTTCATGATATCCCGCATCGAATGAAGCCGGATATGATTACCGTTGGCGTCGTTCACGCCCTCCGATGGGAGGCAAACGCTGCTGGAGCGAGTGACCAGCTCTTCAACGTGTCGCCAACCACGCTCGGCATCCTTGCTTCGACGATAAGCAAAGCGCTCGGCGCGAATGCCACGCGCATTGTCGGGAATCCAGAGGCACGCGTGTCGAGGATTGGCCTGACCGAAGGATTCCCCGGCTTCGCGGCCAACCGTCACGTGTTTCAATCGCACAACCTCGACGCACTGGTGACCGGTGAAGACCATGAGTGGGAGACCATCGAGTATGCTACCGACGCAATCGCATCAGGCCAGTTGAAAGGGCTGATCGTCCTCGGTCACATAGCATCGGAACAGGCAGGAATGATCGAGGTAACGCGCTGGCTCGAGACCTTCATTACCGATGTCCGCGTCGATTTCGTTCCTGCCGGCGACCCTTTCCGCCCTGTTCGGTAGCTTGCCGGTATCAGAGCATACGGCCGCTCGCTCGGCACCGGCCATGCCACACAAGATGCTCGCGTGCACGATATTTTGGCGAGACAGCTCACGGGTGTAACCACGACGCCACGAAAACCGTAATGCCATTATGACGATATCGATACAAGCTCCGGCGGCGCCGCTCGCTCCAACAGCGCCAACAGCTCCGGCCGCTCCTCCGGCTATGGCCGCGCCGGCAGTTGCAGCTCAGACACCAGCACCGGGATCTATTACGATCATCGGATCGGATGGAAAGGCGAAGACCATTATCGTCGGCTCTGATCCGGTGATTGCAGGCACGGAGGTATCGGCGGTGCCACCGCCCCCGAGCAGGGACGAGTTTGCACAGGGAATGGCTGCAGGCGTTTCCGCAGGCAGCGTACTGCTCTTGATCAGGTGGTTGTACCTGCGTTTCAAACGCCGCGGGGTGTCTTCTCCGGCTTCGCCCCAGATTTCCAATGATTCGACGGAGCGGCTCGAGCGCCTCGAGCGGGGAATGGAATCGATCGCGATCGAGATCGAGCGGATCAGCGAGGGGCAGCGGTTCGTTACGAAGCTTCTGTCGGATTCCCACACCCAGGCGGTTCCGTCATCGGTAGACCGGTAAGATCTTCTAAGCATGAAACAATTGCCGAAGACGAAGGATGCTCCTGTGCTGCGCACCGATTTTTCCGATCTGGCGGCATGGGATGCGATCCGCCGGGAGATTCAGCAACCCATCGACGGGTTCTACGCCAACGTTGAATTCATTGACGACGCCGAATATTCGGGCGTGGGAAACAAGGAGCTGCTCGAGCTGCTTTCAGGAGGGATGGGACATTCCTTCATCATCGTTGCGGACAGCGAGTCGATGAAGAACGCCGAGCATCCACTGCTGGTGGTCGATCTCTTTGCGCAGCCGGGGCGACAGTTTCGCGCGGAGCCGTCGCAGATTCAGGGAATAGAAAACAACCTGTCGACCGCCAACATGGACTTCGCTGAGTTCGCCGAGAACTGCGACCCCGAAGGAATCTTTCGCGGTTTTCCGACGTTCTAAGTCTGAACCGCGAGATCACTTCGCGGGAAGCAGGTGCGACAACCCAATGAGCGATGTTCAGCCGCAGTCGCTGATCGATCGAGTGCCAAATCTTCTCGCACAGTTCGAGAAAAGATTTTGTCGGTTCATGTTCGAGATAGCGGACGTCAACGCCCGATCCACCACGTTCCCTTGATGACGAAGACGTTCTCGGGCTTCAGGCTCGTGAGGGCATCGAAGTCGCGATTAAAGTCAAACTCACCGTTTGGGATGAAGCCGGAACGGCTCTGCTGCCACACGAAAAACAGCGCGGATCCAGGTCGGTACTCCCATCGCAGGACCGCGTTTCCCCGCAGCGAGCGCCGATTGAAGTCGCGGTCTCCAAAACTGAAAGCGGGTGCAACGCCAGACGCGTCAGGATCGACCGTGTATCGTCCCGTCGCTGGATTCCGCGTAATCGTGCCCGCATCGCGGCCGTAAACCGCGAACTTGAATTGACGCGGCAGCAGAAACTCCTTGTAATCCCTGAAATCTCCCGACGCGAGCAGCGGCTGCGCGAATACCTGAAGCGACAGGGCCGGCGTGAATGTCCAGTCGACACGCGTTACCATTGCGAGGTGTTTTTGAGTCAGGCTTGCCAGTACATAACGATGTCCGAACGTGTTGACCGCGGTCGCGTCAGTAATCTGAGTGACGTACTGCGCGAGCGCGTGTGTAAGACTCCACGCGGGGGCGAGAGAAATTTTCAGCGCAGTCGATGGACGTCCGGTGAGAGTCGCTGAAAGCCGCGTTCCGTTTCCGCCCGCCACGTTGTAGGAATAACTGTACCCGAGACCCAGCTGATATCGCTTTCTGCGATCTGACGAAATGTTCGTCTGAAAGCCACCGCCTTCCACTGCCTTCGCCACCGGTCCGCCGCGCAGGAGCGAGTTGTCGTATGCAGCAGGCCGCCAATCGAAACGCGCTTGCACATTCCAGAAGTTCGGAAGTTCCGCGACAGTGATCGAGCCGACACCGTTGAACGTCATGTTGTGGTCGAAATCCCAACTGGGATTCCAGAACAGAAACTGAGACCAGTTTCTGAAATACTTTCCCGGTTTTGTCTCGCTGTACGCGATTAGCGGCGCGATCGAGCGCAAGTCTGTCGAACCGAGGAACCCAGCTTCGTTGACCTCGAAGCCGGGACTGTATTCCTGATACGTTACTGAGCCGGTCCAGTGAAGACCGGACAGCTTTGCTAAAGTCAGCTCCGCTACGTATCCGTTCAATGATGTCCTTGCCGGGTCGCGGAGATAATTGATCTTGTCAACACGCTGGTAGTATCGCACCGGCGATGTCTGGAGCTCATCGATCGACTCGGCGCTCCCGTTGTTGTTGGTGAAAACGAGATCGCCGTCGAGTGCCCACGTCCGATTCTGCCAGGCATGCTGCCAGTCGACTCCTGCGCTGTATGCGGACTTGCGAAACAGCGGCTCGAGCGCCGGATCGCCGAGGTCCCTGTTGACCGCAGTTGCGCCGAATCCGATCGTTGTGTTTCCCTCCCGGAAGTCCTGCTTCAGGCGAGTCGTGAAATAGTTCGATCTCGGCTCTACGATCGCACGGGAGTCGATGCCGTTTATGTCGCGAATGCGCGCCTCTTTATTGGCTGTCACCGCATCGATAACGCCAACCGACAATCCGCTGGCCGTGCGCCCGGTGAGCTTTGCAGCTCCGTCGATTCTCGTCTGCTGTGGAGCATCGACGAACGCAATGCCTGAGCCGCCGATGAAACGCTGCGGCTCGTGTCCAATGCGCCGCGTGTAGAAAAGATTGTAGCCACCGGAGTTATTCTGCGATCGCATCTCGCCGAAGTTGAAGATGCTGGAGCCTTCGATGAAGAAGGGTCGTCGCTCGGGAAAGAACGTTTCGTATGCGGACAGGTTGACGACCGCCGGATCGACCTCGACCTGACCGAAGTCAGGGTTGATCGTTGCATCGAGGGTCATGTTGCTGGTGATGCCGTATTTGAGATCGACGCCGACACCGGGAGCGACGTGATTCTTTTTCTGGAATGGATTGTCCGGAAGCGCCGAGGGGTTCTCGTTTTTCGCGAGCACGTACGGAACCAGCTCGATCCTGCGCGCCGAAGGAAGGTTAACAAGGCCGCCCAGGTGTCCGTAGCGGTTGATGCCAGACTGCTGCGTCTTGGGTGTAAGCGCAAAGAAGTCGAGCTCCGCCTTGCGCGCGATCCTGCGATCGAGCTGGAGCCCCCAGATCTGTTCGGGGACATTTCTATTGTATCGAAGCTGCGAAAGCGGAATTCGGAATTCGGCGTACCAGCCGTGCGCGTCCTGGCTCGTGGCGCCTTCCCATACGGCGTCCCACGAGTTGTCCTGATTGCCGCTGGAGCTGACCGTTGCATCGCGGCGAGCACCACCGGCGGATAGTCGGAAGATGTGTGCACTCAAATGATCGTGATAACTGTTGAGAGAGACTTCGACGATGTCGCCATCTACCGACTCATCGCGGCGGGCGAGCTGTGACTGAATTTTCCCAGGCTCGCGATCGTAGAGGCGGCAACCGATGTAGATCGCGTCGTCGTCGATGAGGATCCTCACCTCTGTCTTTTCCGAGGCAGGCTGACCCTCGTTGGGATCGTATTGCCGGAAGTCGGTGATTGGCGTTGCGACGCTCCATGCGGGTTCATCCATCTTGCCGTCGATCTGGATTGGACCGGTACGACGTGCAGCGACAGCACCAGGCGCCTGATCGTGCGGACGCACTACGGTGCTCGCAGGGGCGGGCGTTTGCGCTTGCGTTGTCGTTACAGCAACTCCAGACACCAAGAAGATGCAGCTAGCGCACAAGACTCGATTCATTCTCTTACCAGAAACGTGTTTGGTTCATTCGGCCGTTCTAAAACGAGGCCTGTTGTCAAAACGTTTAGACGACGCCGGTTGTGTCAGCGGCTATGTGAAATCTGATTGTCGTGCTGAATTGCCAGCACTGAGCCACGCAGTCAACGTGGGAGCGTCATTCCTTACAAAGAGTTGTCAGGGGCTTACAACTCGCTTACGGAAAATTCGGTCGCGGACTCGGCAAACAACGTCAAAAGAGGAGAGCCAACGTGGAAGGTTGGCTCTTCGTAGTTGCAGTCGAGACTTCTCAGCGCAGTCGCTGCTTGTCAGGCCGATGAGTCCTTCGACGACGGCGATTATCGGAATGCTTGAACCTCAACTATCGAGGGCGATCGGCAGCTCCGTCTGAGGGGTCGGAATACCAGCCTTGAGTGCGTGCCTGGCAAGAGGCTCACTCACTGGAGCGGGCGGGAAATTGAGCCTTTTTCTGAATTCCCGTCGCAGCAGCAGCATGCTGAGCGCGAACTGGATCAGTATCGAGATGATCGACAGATACCAGAGCCATAAAATCTGAAATCCGGGAGTCTTCGAAAGGAAAAATGCAGGAAGCGCGACGATCAGAATGCGAACGCCAGACGTAAAGAGCGATGGGACTGTATTGCCCATTGCCTGAAACATGCTGGACGCGACGAAGATTACCCCTGACGCGATGAAGACCCACGAAACAGTACGCAGGTATGTCGTGGCAACTTCGACCACTGACGGGTCCTTCGAGAAAATCCTGATGAACGCCTCGGGCGCGAGATGAGAGAGAATCGCGAGCACGAGCATAGCAGCCGCAGCCATGATCGCTCCGTCCCTGAATGTGTCCTTCACGCGCTGCGGGTGTCTCGCTCCGAAATTCTGTCCGGCAACTGGTGCGACTGCGAATCCAAGCGCGACGACCGGCATGAAGCCCGCCTGCATCACGCGCATTCCAATGCCGAAACCAGCCTGCGCCGACGCGCCAAACGGCCGCATTATCGAGTACACGATCACGAGGTAAACGGCGGTGATCGCGAACTCGAATCCGGCGGGAAGACCAATGCCGAGGATGCGCTTCCAGATCGCGAAGCGCGGTCCCCAGTCGGCGACGACGAAACGGAGGTACGCATCTTTCTTGAGAAAATAGATGGCCAGCCAGACGACACCGATGGCGATCGCGACAAGAGATGAGACAGCGGCTCCCGCAACGCCGAACGCGTGGCCCGTGCCCCAGCCAAAGATGAGGAACGGAGCGAGAACCATGTTGATGATCACTGTCGTCGTCGACACGAGCATGCCGGGCTTGAAATTGCCTACTGCGCGAAGCGCCGATCCCATCGAAACAAGCGCGAACTGAAGGGCCATTGCGGGGATGAACCACAAGAGATACTGGCGCGCGAGTCTTGCGGTGTTCGGATCGGCGCTCATCGCAGACGAATATGGACCGAGTATCAGCAGTCCAAGCAGCAGGAAGGCAAAACCTATGATCAGTGCAAGCACCTGGCTTTGATTGAAAAGAAGGAGCGCCTGATCGTGCTCCTTTCGTCCGACTGCGTGCGACACGACCGTCGTTGTGCCGACACCAAGCATCTGGGTGAGGCCAAGGACGACGAATGAAAGATTGCCCGCGATGCTGACCGCGGCGATTGCGTCAGTGCCAAGGCGGCCGACCCAGTACAGGTCGACCAAAAAGTAGAGTGTCTGGAAGACCAGCGTCACGAGCATGAAGCCCGTGGTCTTCAGCAAATGCCGGGTAACCGGGCCTGTCGTGAGGTCCTGCATCCGTCCAGATAGCGAAATTCGCGGCTCTTTGGCAAGAGCCGCGAATCCGATGCCCCGATCTGCCCGCCAGTATCTACCTCTTTCGCTGGTAGAAGAACTTTTCCATCGTCACGCCCCCACCGAGCTGCACCGGTGCGCCAATTACTCCGAGTCCGAAGGAGGTAACGCCCTTGTCAGCCGGGCCGTCGAACGAAGTGCTGTTGATGAAGACGCCCTCCATCGAGGAGGTTGCGCCGCCGGCGTAAACCTTGGTTGCAGTCAGGAGCGATCCATCAAGACGGCCATTCCTGATTGTGAATTTCCGAAAAACCATTTCACTTGCGTCTACCGCGTCAGCGCCGCTGCCGGAGACTGTTCCCGCATCGTCGATACTGAGATTCAGCGAGGAGGCGAGGTTGACCTCTTCATACGCTCCTGAGAAATCGTGCAAATGTGCCGTGGTAGCGAGTGTCGTTCGGATCTCCCTGAATTTCTCCACGCGAACGCCGTGGCGCTCTTTCACGACGTCCTTCTTCTTGTTGAATGAGGCGACGATTGATTGAGCGCGCGAGCTTGTCGCTGACTCCCTGACAGTGGACGACTGCGCCCGGGCCGACGACGACGCGAGGCCGACAAGCAATAGCAAGCAAATAGCTGGTTGATTCATTTTGGACACCGAAAGTGAGTTGTAGGCAGCGTTGTCATTGGTTGACAGCGCGACGGGAAAAACGGTTCGGTTGGGGTACTGCCGGTCTTTCGCGCACGACTCCCTGGTCACCCTCGGTTGTCGATGGCGAAAGCCATTGTCGAGGCGCATGGCGGGACGTTGCGGGCAGAGAGCGAAGTTGGTCACGGCGCGAGATTCATCTTCACGATTCCGCTTCGACGTAGATTTCAATCCGTGACGCACACTGCCACGGATGCGCCTCCCATAGTACTGGCACCGCCTGAACCTTCCGCACCGACTCCACCGGCGGCGAAGTCACGCTACGACCGGTCGATCATCGAAGGGCCGCTGATGCCGGCTGTCTGGAAGCTCGCGTGGCCAACGATGCTGACAAACATCTTCGGTGGCCTGCAGGGCATCGTGGACAACATCCTGGTCGGTCATCTGGTCGGCTACACTGCGAATGCCGGCATCGGTGTAGCGAATCAGATATGGATCGTGATCATCGTCTTCATCATGTCGGTGTTCACCGGAATGAGCGTGCTTGTAGCGCGATTCGTCGGTGCGGGCAACGAAGAAATGGCGGACCGCACCGTATATCAGGCGTTCATCACCGCAGCAGCGATCGCACTCGGAGTTCTGGCGCCGATTGGAATATTTGCGGCTCCTGCGCTCCTCGGACTCGTGAACGCGGCGCCGGCGGTTCAGGCGCAAGCTCTGCCGTTCCTGCGGATCATGATGATTTTCTCGAGCGGGATGCTCGTGTTCTTCATGCTGAGCGGTGCGCTGCGCGCGGCGGGCGACGCTCGCACTCCGATGGTGCTCGGAATCGCGATGACGATCATGAACATCGCATTCAACATCGTGCTCATTCGCGGGCTCGGACCGATTCCGGCTTACGGAACCGCCGGAGCCGCGATGGGGACTGCTCTCGCTTCCGGTCTTCTCGCCGTTTACTCGCTGTACAAGCTCTGGCACGGCGGCTGGGTTGTGAGGTTTCCGCGAGAGCACGGCTTCGCGCCGGACTGGTCGATCATCAAGTCGCTGTTCAAGTTCGGATTGCCCACGGGGCTGCAGGGAATCGCGATGAACGTCGGCGGCCTCCTGATGCTTTCGTTCATCGGGTCGCTTGCAAAGAGTGCCGAATCACAGGCGGCGTTTGCGGTTTCCTACTCCCAGCTTTTCTCGCTCATCACGTGGACATCTGTCGGGCTGCTCGGCGCGGCGTCCGCCGCGGCGGGACAAAATCTCGGGGCGGGCAATCCCGATCGCGCCAGGGAAGCGGTCCACGTCGCTGCGCGAATCGGTGCAGCAGGCGCAGCGTTTATCGGCCTGTTCTTTCTTTTCCTGCCGCGACAGATGCTCGCGATCTTCGGCATGAACGAGCCGGGTGTTGTCGAGATTGCAGTGCAGCTGCTTCGCATACTCAGCGTGTCGGGATTGTTCGTGTCTGTTGCGCTCGCTTTCACCGGCGGATTGCAGGGTACCGGTGACACAAAGAGTCCATTTTACATATCCATCATATCGCAGATCATAGTCCCGCTCGGCGCATGCTTCGTTATACGGCGGGTGAGTACCCTCGACCCCATCGACATATGGCTTGCGATTCTCGCCGGACACATGACGAGATGCCTGCTGAGTGTTCTGCGCTTCAATCAAGGCAAATGGAGGACGATCGCCGTCAACGTAGGCCACAAGACCTGACGAGCATGTGATAGAAGGAACTCACGGCGAAAACGATGGATTTGCTCGTAAGCTTCGCGGATTCTGCCCGCCTGAAGTTCCTGCGATCGTTCTGAGACGGCACTCGCGATGATATACTGGAGCCTCGGAACACGCGTAACTCATCCGTTTTTGCGGTGATCACCCTCTAGACAAGGACATGAGATGGCGCAAGCATCGTCAGCATCGAATGAGCAAAGCTTTGGATCGGCGTTGGTCAAAACATGGGTCGCTGTCGCAGTTACTGATGCGTTGTTTGCTTCATCGACGGGAATGTTCATCGCGCCGTATGCAACACCCGCGCGCGTGTTCAGGGGAGTTGCAAGCGTTCTGTTCGGCAAGGAGATGTTGACGGGGAGCACGGGCGCAGCGCTGACGGGACTTGCTATGCACTTCGGTGTCGCGCTGGGATGGTCGACGCTGTTCGTGCTCGCCGTTCGCAATCTTCCCTGGCTTCGGGCCGCGATTTCGAGCTGGCCGACTGCAATCATGGTAGCCGCAGTCTATGGCGTGTCGATCTGGCTCATCATGACGTGGATAGTGATTCCGTCAATGGTTCACCGCCCGCCTAATCTCAACCTGAAATACTGGGTTCAGCTCGTCGGCCACATTCCGTTCGTCGTAGGTCCGATGATTCTCGTGAATCGAGAGCGGGCGCGAAGGCGCTGACCAACCGCCTAAAAAATCGCTGAGCGATGTTCAGGTGATTTGAGGGTGTCGGGCCGGATGCTGTCGATGGGCCGACGCAGGAGAATGAGCGTCGCGATCGAAGTAACGATCACGATGATTGCGCTTATTCCGGCAACGAGCTCCAGTGACTGCGCGAATGCAGCTCTCGCGGCATCGGCCAGTTCTGGCCCAACTGCCGAGCCGAGCTGCCCCGCTGTCGCGATGGCACCGCTGAGCGTCGACCGCGCGCGCTCCGCCGCACCGTTCGCAATTCCTGCCGGCAAGGCCGCTGATATCGCGTGCCTGTAGAATGCAGTTCCCACACTGCCGAGCACCGCAATGCCAAGTGCGAGACCGAGCTCGCCGCTCGTCTCGGAAATTGCAGAGGCTGAACCCGCCCGCTCGGCCGGCGCAGCGGCTATCAGGAGATCGGTCGTCAGTGTCATTGCCAGACTGATTGTGAGTGACATGATGCAGTATGCCAGCAGGAAGACCGCGACTCCCGGTCCCCGGTCGATCTGTGTCAGCAGCAACATTCCCACGGCAGATACGAGCATGCCTCCGCCGATCACCGTCGACGGATGTGTACGCCGAGCGAGAAAGGGAGCGACCAGGGTGCCGACAATTCCGGCGACTGTGGAGGGGAGCAGCCAGATTCCGGCAACGAGCGGAGAAAAACCTCGTACGAGCTGCAGATATTGAACGACGAAGAGGTAAATGCCGGACGTCGACATCGCCGCCACGAGCTGGGTGCAGATGGACGCGCTGAACGCCGGCAGTGCGAACAGTTCGAGATCGATTATTGGATGGGTCAAACGTCGCTGGCGAGCAACGAACACAGCGGCGAGAGCGACTCCAATTACTATAGTAGTGAGCGCGATCACAGCGTCTCCATTCTGCGCGAACTGCTTGATGCCGTAAATGACGGAGAGCATCGCTGCGAGTGACAGTCCGGCGCTGATGAGGTCGAGGCTTCCTGCATTCGGATCACGGAATTCTGGAAGTAGCCTCGGGCCGAGCAGGATCAGCAACGCCATTACGGGAACGTTCAGAAGAAAGACCGAGCCCCACCAGAAGTGTTCCAGGAGAATTCCGCCCGCAAGCGGTCCGATCGCTCCACCGATGATGTATGCGTTGATCCAGATCGCGATCGCGATCCTCCGCTGATCGTCGTCATGGAACATGTTGCGGATTAAAGCGAGGGTCGAAGGCATCAACGTGGCGCCGGCGACTCCGAGCAGTCCGCGCGCAACGATGAGCATCGCGGCGGTGGTGGAGAACGCAGCGAAAACCGATGCGCTTCCGAAAATCACCGCTCCAATCATGAGCAGGCGACGACGGCCGATGCGGTCTCCCAGAGTGCCTATCGTGATGAGCGCCCCCGAGATCATGAATCCGTAGATATCGACGATCCATAGCAACTGGGCGCTGCTGGGCTTCAGATGAGCGGTGAGCGCGGGGACTGCGAGGTGAAGAACCGTGAAATCCATCGAGAGCAGCACGCACGGAAACGCCAGAACGGCAAGACCGATCCATTCGCGGCGACCACCTTTTTGCGAGCTGACCGGGGTTGACGTCATACGGTTTTCCCGAGGAAATGCTCATGGGAACGCTGTTATTATGGAAACAATCTTAACCCGCAAAGCGTTATTTCCTTTATGACAAGCGCGTTCAAGTCCCAGATGACGATTCTCTTTTCGATGTTCGCGGCGATGTGGGTTGTCTTTCTGATTACGAGTGTAACGGGAAGCGCACTCCTGTTTCTCGGGGTCATTCCGCGAACAATCATCGGACTGCGCGGAATTATCTTCGCGCCGTTTCTGCACGGGAGTCTCGCTCACATCGTCGCGAACAGTTTTCCGTTTCTGCTGTTCGGC
>JBBQYO010000012.1:0-24639 GCA_038208605.1 Gemmatimonadales bacterium
TCCCCGTTTCTCCGTCGATCAGCGATTCCCTGAGACCGGGTGAGTCGCTTGCGATGGCAGGAGTTCCGCAGGCCTGGGCCTCGAGGTTGGTCAACCCCCACCCTTCCTTTGGGGACGCGAATACGGTTGCCCAGGATTTTCGGAGGAGATCCCTCTTTTCTTCCGGGGAGATGAAGCCGACAAAGCGAATGCGCGACTGGAGTCCGAGTGAAGCGGTGAGCTGCTCGAGCTCTTCGCGGAAATCTCCCGCTCCGGCGATCTCCAGCCGCGCCTCAGGCACGCCGATTTGCGCAAACGCCTGGATAATGAGGTTTACCCCCTTGTATCGCTTGAGCCTGCCGACGTACGTGAACAGCGGGGCTTTAGATCTGGTTCCGGCTTCCGGAGTGAAGAATTCCGTGTTCATGCCATTGTAGATGACCCGGATGTTGTCGCGCCGAATTCCGCGAGCCACGAGGTCTTCCGCAGTGCTTTCGCTCACCGCCTCGAACTGAACGTGCCTGTAAGCGGCACCGATTCCGCGTTCCGCAATCCACACGGCCGCCGCCATCGGAGGAGATGCTTCGCGGAAAATCGTGGGACCGAAGAGATGGTGAATGAGTCCGACAACCTGAGTCGGCCCCCATCGTGGGGTATACAGGGGGATCTTGTTCAAATCCTCGACGATGACGTCGTAGCCCTGAGTGGATAACCGGTCGCGGTAGTATCGCCGCGCGTGAAACGGAAAAGTGTATCTGGTGCCCGTTCGGTGGATATCCATGCCGTCGAGAAAGGCGCGCTGCGGTGCTCCGGCCCATCCACTCGCCAATACATCTACCCTGTTACCCAGCGCGGCAAGCCTGCCGAAAATTTCGTGAAGATGAACTTCGGCGCCGCCTCCAAATGGATTTTCCCTGTCGTTCCAGTTGACGACCAGAATCCGCACTAAAGAACGCCGGCACGCCGGGCGTAGGCGTCGAGCACACCGTTTACAAATCGCGCGCTTGCGGCCGACCCAAAACGCTCTGCGAGGCGGACGGCTTCCTGAATGACTACACGAGGCGGCGCTTCGCCGCGCTCGAGCTCGGCGGCGCCAAGGCGGAGGACCGATCTCTCGATCGCGCCGATTCGCTCGAGGCGCCAGTTGTCGGTGACCTCCATGAGTGCCGCGTCGAGCTCGGCGTGGGAGCTTGCAACCGTGCGAACGATTCCGCCCGCGAACTCCCTTTCTTCGGGACTGACGGCGAGATCGTCCCAGACGCGGACGGCTACGCGGGTCAAGTCCTGACCCACACGCATGTCCCAGGCGTAGAGCGCCTGTAGTGCGCGAGCGCGGCCTCGGGTTTCAACCCTCATCTGGCACGTCGAGCTGGCTCATCAGGTCAGCCATTTCAAGGGCGGCGAGTGAAGCATCCCACCCTTTGTTACCATGTTCGCCACCACATCGGGCAAGTGCCTGCTCCATCGTGTCGCAGGTGAGAAGCCCGAAGCCGAGCGGTATCTCGGAGTCGCGCGACGCATCGGCGAGACCGCGCGAAGCTTCGCCCGCCACGAAATCGAAGTGAGGAGTGTCGCCGCGAATTACAGCGCCCAGCGCGACAATCGCTTCGTAGCGATCGCTTGCCATCGCATGACGCGCTGCGAGCGGCAGCTCCCATGCACCAGGAACCCAGATGATATCAATATCATCGAAGGCGACTCCATGCTTGACAAGCGCATCGAGTGCTCCGTCGACCAGCGCGCGAGTTACTGACTCGTTGAATCTGCTTGCGACAACCGCAACGCGGCGGCCCGAACCAACAGGACTGCCTGTAATCTCAGCCATTCAGGAAGCCAGCAGGTGACCGAGCTTTTCGCGCTTGGTGTCGAGATAACCTGAATTCTCCTCGGTTTGCGCGGCGACGATCGCAACGCGGTCCTCGACTTCCAGACCGTACCCCTCGAGGCCGACGAGCTTTCGCGGATTGTTCGTGAGCGGACGAATCTTTTTCAGATGAAGATCGAGAAGTATCTGCGCGCCGATTCCGTAATTGCGAAGATCCGGCTTGAACCCGAGCTGCTCGTTGGCTTCGACCGTGTCGGAACCAGTGTCCTGGAGCTCATACGCCTTGAGCTTGTTGAGCAATCCAATTCCGCGTCCTTCCTGATCGAGATACACGATCACACCGCGGCCTTCGGCCGCAATTTTCTGCATCGCGGTGTGGAGCTGCCATCCACAATCGCAGCGAAGCGAGTGAAAGACCTCGCCGGTGAGACACTTCGAATGCATCCTCACCAGCACACTCTCTTCGCCGGAGATGTCGCCGAAAACGAGAGCCACATGCTCATGTGCGTCGACATCGTTCCTGTAGCCGATGACTTTCCAGACGCCGAAATCAGTTGGCAATCTCGCTTCTGCAACGCGATGTACGAGCCGCTCCGATTGAAGCCGGTAAGCGACAAGCTGCGCGACTGTGATGAAAGTGAGGTTGTGCTCGGCAGCGAACTTCTCGAGCTGCGGCCGCTTCGCGGTTGTGCCGTCCTCATTGAGCACTTCACATACGACGCCGGCGGGATATAAGCCGGCGAGACGTGCGAGATCGACCGCCGCTTCGGTGTGACCGACACGTTGAAGGACGCCGCCGTCACGTGCGCGCAAAGGCGGAATGTGGCCGGGTCGCCGCAGGTCGGCGGGCACGGTTGCTGGATCGACCGCGACTTGTATGGTGCGCGCTCTGTCCTGCGCGCTGATTCCCGTCGTAACCCCGAAGCGCGGCGCAGCGTCGATGCTGACAGTGAAAGCGGTGCGTTGTTCTTCGGTGTTGTGTTCTGTCTGCTGCGGCAGCCGAAGCTGGTCCGCGCGATCGCCAGTGAGGGCGAGGCAGATCCATCCGCCGGCTTTCCGGATCATGAAGTTCACGACCTCGGGCGTTACGAGCTGTGCTGCACAAATGAGGTCGCCTTCGTTCTCTCTGTCTTCGTCGTCGGCGACGAGAATGAGCTTGCCCGCCTTGATGTCGGCGATTGCCTGCTCGACTGTTCCGAATTGCATGAGTTACTCCTGCCCGCGCTTTTCCGGGCTCAGGTTCATGTACGGAGCGAGAATACGCTGCACGTACTTACCGATCACGTCTGTCTCGACATGCACTTCGTCGCCGTTCCTGAGGCTGCCAAGCGTCGTGTGATGCAAGGTGTAGTCGATGACCGATACCTGTAACTTATCACCGTCGAGCGCGTTTACGGTGAGGCTTACCCCATCGACCGTAACGGAGCCGTGGAGAACAAGTGTATCAGAGAGTCCACGAGGCAAAGCGATGTCGATCAGCAGAGCGTCACCCCTCGGACCGACCGACGTAACCTGCCCGACCGCATCGACGTGACCCTGCACAATGTGACCGCCAAACCGCGCATCGGCGCGCATCGCGCGCTCGAGGTTGACACGATCGCCGCTCTTCCAACCAGCGATAGTCGTTCTACCAATAGTCGTTACAACAGCGGCTACTGTGAACCAGTCTTCGCCAATGTCCCGAACGGTGAGACATGCTCCGTTCAACGCGATGCTCTCGCCGGCGACGAGGTCGCCGTATCTGGATTTTACCGTGAGCTCGACGCCTGCTTCCGTTTGCCTGACGTTCGTGATCTCACCCGTTGCATCAACGATCCCGGTGAACACTACTTCCTGTCCACGGCATACACTGTCCACACATCCTCGACGAGACGGGTTGTGCTGACAAGACGAAATCGCGGTGCCTCGTCGATGGTCTGAGCCGCAATACCGGAAAACGCGTTCAGCGATCCATGGCCGAGTATCAGGGGTGCCTGAAACATCACGAGCCGGTCGACGAACCCGCTGCCCAGAAAAGAAGCGGCAAGGCCCGCGCCTCCTTCTACCATGAGTGAGTTGATTCCGCGCGTCTTGAGCTTCCGGAGTGCGTCACCAAGATCGTGTGCTGGAAGCGCCTCGACACCTGCCTGCGCGAGATCAGCGGGTAGAATGGTGGTCTCTCCCGTGACAATCAACGTCGGGGTCGCGTGCGCTGTCTTCGCGAGCTTGCTCTGTGATGACAGTCGCGCCGAGCGGTCGAAAACGATTCGCGTCGGCGCGATTCTCGGTTGCGGGTCGCCGCGCGCGGTCAGCTCAGGGTCGTCTGCACCGGCGGTCGCCGCGCCGACGGCGATCGCGTCGTTTGCAGCCCGCATGCGGTGGACCAAGGCGCGAGTCCCGGTGCCGGTCAAGGCCGCGGGCGAGCGATCAGCAGGTGCGATGGAGCCATCGATCGAGACTGCCAGCTTGAGTGTGACCCACGGGCGGTCCGATGCGAAGGAATTGAGAAATGAGGCATTCATCTCGCGAGCTTGGGCTTCTCCTTCACCCACTTCGACAGTGATCCCTGCAGCCTCGAGCTCCCCGATACCACCGGCCGCTTCAGGGTTCGGGTCGCGAACGGCAATGACGACTCGCTTGATACCAGCGGCGATGATCGCGTCGGTGCAGGGCGGCGTCTTGCCGGTGTGGCTGCACGGCTCGAGAGTGACGTAGAGTGTTCCGCCCCGAGCCTTCTCTCCGGCCTGCTCGAGAGCGACGGCTTCTGCGTGAGGGCCGCCGAATCGCGCATGATAACCGTTGCCAACCGCCTCGTCGCCCTGAAGTACAACCGCACCGACAAGGGGATTTGGCGCAACCTGACCCCAGCCTAGCTGGGCGAGGTCAATGGCGAGCTGCATAGCGCTCATCCCCGTAGCGGACCTATCTGCACCCCTGTCAGGAGATGATGACGTTGCCGCTCCCACTTCGTACATCGCCCATCACCCAAGCCACAACACCGGCAACACGTGCGTGGCCGATGATCTGATCCGCGCTGGCGGCAGCGGCGATGACGACCATGCCGACTCCCATGTTGAACACGTGGTACATCTCGTCACGACCAACTTTGCCTGCTTTCTCGAGAGCGCAAAAGAGAGTCGGAATTTCCCAAGTGCCGGAATCGATCACGGCGTCCAAATCATCCGGCAGGCTGCGGTCGAGATTGCCGGGAAGTCCGCCGCCAGTGATGTGAGCCATTGCGTGAATCTGCCCCAGCGAGGGCCTCAACGCCTTCAAGTATGAGCGGTGCACGGATAACAATGCGTCAGCAGTTGAAACGTCGAGTCCCGGAAAAGGGTCGTGGTATGCAAGCTTCAGCTGCTCCGCTACGATTTTTCGCGCCAGCGAGTATCCGTTTGTGTGAAGTCCGGAACTTTCGAGGCCGATGAGCACGTCTCCGTGTCGGACCCTCCCAGCCCCAGGTATCGAATCCTCTTCCACGGCGCCGACAATGAAGCCCGCCAGATCATAGTCTGGCGGAGTGTAGAGACCCGGCATCTCCGCTGTTTCGCCACCAACGAGCGCACATTCATTCTCGCGGCAGCCCGCGGCTATTCCAGCCACAATCGATTCAACGACAATGGGGTCGAGCACCCCGAATGCAACGTAGTCGAGAAAAAAAAGCGGCGATGCGCCCTGCACCAGAATGTCGTTTACGCAATGGTTCACGAGATCGTGACCAACGGTGTCATTGCGCCCGGTCTCGATGGCAACCTTGAGCTTTGTCCCGACTCCGTCAGCGCTCGACACAAGAACAGGAGATTTCATTCCCGGAGGCAAGCGAAACATCCCTCCGAATCCACCGAATTTTCCGACCGAGCCCGGCGTTGCCGTCGATGCGACGAGCCCTGCGATCCGCGACTTCGCGTCGTTCGACGCGCGCAGATCGACCCCCGCACTTCGGTAGCGCAGGGCTTCGTCGCTCAAGCCGGCATCTCCTCCTCGAAGGCCACGAGCTGCTTGAGCTCGCGAATGCGTGCATCGATTTCGCTGCGCGTCAGCGTCATCAGCCGCTCGGTCGAAAACTTCTCGACGGCGAACGACCCCATCGCCGAGCCGTACATGACTGCCCGGCGCATGTTGGCCTCGCTCAGGTCCCCGGTGCGCGCCAGATAACCGATGAATCCGCCCGCGAATGAATCACCGGCACCAGTCGGATCGAAAACATTTTCCAGCGGGAACGCCGGTGCGAAGAAGATGCTGTTGCCGGTGAACATGAACGCGCCGTGCTCGCCTTTCTTGATGATCACGGTTTTCGGTCCGATGTCCATGATCCACTTCGCCGCCTGAACGAGATTGACTTTCTCCGTCAACTGCCTTGCTTCGCCGTCATTGAGCGTGACGAGGTCGACGTGTTCCAGAAGGGCAAGGAGATCGGTGCGGCGGCTCTGGATCCAGAAATTCATCGTGTCGCATGCGACCAGCTTCGGCTTTTCCACCTGCTGGAGAACATCGAGCTGGAGCCTTGGATCGATGTTCCCGAGAAATACAAACGGCGCATTTCGGAACTGCTCAGGAATCTTCGGACTGAACCGCGAGAACACACCAAGCTGCGTCTCCAGCGTCTCGGCAGAATTGAGATCGTGACGATAGCGTCCGCGCCAGCGGAATGAAGGACCGTCAGCGTGCTCCAGTCCCGCCAGATCGACACCACGATCTTCAAGAGGCTTGAGCTTCTCCACCGGGTAGTCACTTCCCACGACGCCAACGAGCTGAACCGGTGTGAGCAGGCTCGCCGCGGCGGAGAAGAAAGTTGCAGAGCCGCCCAGGACATCATCGGCCTTGCCAAACGGAGTTTCGACAGAATCCAGCGCGACTGAGCCGACGACTAATACGGTCATTTAGTGGTGGTGGTTGAGTTTGCGGTTGATGCGCGAGCTACATTCGGTCCGGAGTACTGATGCCGAGTATGCGAAGTCCGTTGCGGATTACAATCTGCGCTGCGCGGGCAAGCGCGAGCCGCGCCTGCATGATGTCATCTGCTTCACCGAGTACGTGATGCTTGTGGTACCACAGATGAGCGAGACGCGCCGTTTCAGACAGATAGGTCGCTATACGGTGCGGCTCGAGGGACTCCGCCGCATCTGCAACAATCAGCGGAAAATCGGTGAGCGCCTTGATGAGCTCCTGCTCCTCCGGCTCCCGGAGCACCGACAGGTCAACGGCATCTGCATTGAACGACTCTCTGTCAATTTCGCCGACACGAAAGATTCCGCACATGCGCGCGTGAGCCATCTGCACGTAGTAAACCGGATTTTCTTCCGACTGCTTGAGCGCGACATCGATGTCGAAGACGAGCTGCGAGTCGCTCTTGCGCATGAGGAAGAAGAACCGAACCGCATCGCCTCCGACTTCATTGATCAGGTCGCGAACGGTGACGTAACTCCCGGCGCGCTTGGAGATCTTCACCTCTTCTCCGCTCTTCATCACAGTCACCATTTGATGAAGCACGTATTCGGGATACTGCTTCGCGACGCCCATGTCGAGGGCCTGTAACCCGGCACGCACGCGCGTGACGGTGCTGTGATGGTCGGCACCCTGGACGTCGATGGCGCGATGAAACCCGCGCTCCCACTTCGTCACGTGGTACGCGACGTCCGGCAGAAAATAGGTGTATGTCCCGTCGCGCTTGCGCATGACTCGATCCTTATCGTCGCCGAAGTGGCTCGTCTTGAGCCAAAGCGCGCCATCCGATTCGTACGTCATGTCGTTCGCCTTGAGCGAGTCGACAACCTTCTCGACCTTACCGTCCGTATAGAGCGACGACTCCAGGTAGTACGTGTCGAACTTCACGCCGAACGCCTGAAGATCCAGGTCCTGTTCCTTGCGAAGCGCAGCGACAGCGAATTCGCGAACCGCATCCTGGTCATCGGCCGAAGCTCCCCTCCCTTCGTCACCGGCGAACCGCACGGCGATCTCGCGAATGTAGTCGCCGTGATAACCGCCCTCTGGAATCACAGCGTCACCGCCATCCGCGATCGAATCGATGCGCGCCCTTACACTGGCCGCCAGGTTTTCGATCTGTACGCCCGCGTCGTTGTAGTAGAACTCGCGCGAAACCTTCCACCCGGTCCACTCGAGCAGCGTGGAGATTGCGTCGCCGAGTGCGGCCTGGCGTCCATGGCCGACGTGAAGAGGCCCGGTTGGATTGGCGGACACGAACTCGATATTCACCGGCTCGCCGTTTCCCGTGTTCGTTTTCCCGAAGGTTTCGTTGGCGGCGATTACATCCCGCACGCCTTCCGCGATGAGTTTCGGATCGAGCCGGAAATTCATGAATCCGGGACCTGCAATGTCCACGCTTTCGACGCCGGCGCCGGCAAGGTTCATTCTGTCGCGAAGAAGCCCCGCGATTTCTGCGGGCCGTTTTCCGAGCGGGCGGGCAAGCGTCATCGCGAGATTTGTAGACCAGTCGCCGAATGAAGAATCACCGGGCCGCGTGATGGCGGGCTCGATGGGATCGGCAGCACCAAGCTCACGCGCGGCGGCAACGAGTTCCGCGCGAATGCGATCGGCTGAGCTCATGCCTTTTTGCCGGTGCCGGTGCCGGTGCCGGTGACGGTCCCGGCTTTGGGCGCTGGCGATGCAGCGGGTGCGGGTTTCGATTCGGCCTTACCGCTCGCCGGCGCGGAAGACGTTGAATCCTTTGGCTTTGAAGCGGAGGACTCACCCGATGACGAGGGCTCGCTCGCTGCAGGCTTCGATTCGGATGACGATGACTCCGCTTTTGGAGATTTGTCCCCACCGTCGGACTTTTCGGACTTTTCGGATTTTTCGGCTGCCGCAGTTGCCGCCGACGCAGCGGTCGTCGCCGCCTCACGCTCAGCCTTCTTGCCGTCCTTGCCGTAATCGGTGATGTAAAAGCCAGAGCCTTTGAAGACCAGGCCGGCAGCGGACATAAGCCGCACCCCAATCTCGCCGCAGACCGGACATTTTTCTTCGGCCGAGGCGGTGCCTATGGAGCGATAAAATTTCTCGAAGTCATGGCCTTCGGGGCAGCGAAACTCGTACAGCGGCATGCTGGATTTTTGAGGGACGGCAATCAGGGAGTGAACCTTCAAAGTTAAGAGGCACCAGGAGGCGACTCAACTGTCGGGGCTAAACTGTCGGGGCTAAACAGGGAGTCAGTTTGCAGGGGGAGTCAGTTTGAAGGGGCCGATCGGCTGCGATTTCTGATCGAGGACCTTTGCGGACTCGGGGCTAACTGCCATTGACGATCGACGACTAAACGCAGACTGCGGATTATATGAGATTTCAGCCGGGATCGTATTTACCCCACTGCCGTCCGAGCGCATCGGCGATTTCTCCCACCGTACACCGCGCGCGAACCGCTTCGATGATGAGCGGCATCATCGGCTCTGCCGCCGCATCAGCCAGCATGGCAGTGGCGGACGCTTCGATCGCATCGACCGAATTTTTTACTCTGGCATCGCCTCTCTTCGACCTGACCGCTGCAAGAGATGCCCGCTGGTCCGTCTCGAGACGCGAGAAGTCAGGCGCGGGTATGGGCGGAGGAGGCTCGTCGTCAGTAAATCGGTTCACGCCAACGACAACCGTCGAACCGCTCTCGACACGAAGCTGGTGCTCGTATGCACTCCGGGCGATTTCTTCCTGAAAAAATCCGGCAGCGATCGCGGCCACTGAACCGCCGAGCGCGTCCGATTTCTCGATGAGCTCCATCGCTCTTGTCTCAAGCTCGGTCGTCAGACTCTCGACGTAGTAGCTGCCGGCCAGAGGATCGACCGTACTTGCGATCCCCGACTCGTGCGCGATGATTTGCTGCGTTCGCAGAGCAAGAGTTGCTGCCTCCGCGGTTGGCAATGCAAGCGCTTCGTCATATCCGTTGGTGTGGAGCGATTGAGTTCCGCCGAGTGTGGCAGCGAGCGCCTGAACTGTCACGCGAACAACATTGTTCAGAGGCTGCTGCGCCGTCAGCGTTACACCACCCGTCTGCGTGTGGAAGCGCATGCGGCCGCTCGCGTCGGCCGCGCCGAAGCGGTCTCTCATTATTCTCGCATACATTCGCCTCGCCGCGCGGAACTTCGCTACCTCCTCGAACAGGTCGTTGTGCGACGCGAAGAAAAACGAGAGCCGCGGCGCGAATGTGTCCACGGCAAGGCCGGCAGCGATCGCGCGCTTCACATACTCGATCGTGTTGGCAAGCGTGAACGCGAGCTCCTGCACAGCTGTCGCGCCGGCTTCGCGAATGTGGTATCCGGAAATCGAAATCGGATTCCAGCTCGGAACTTCCTCCGCGCAGAACCGGAATACCTCGGCGATCAATCGAAGGCTTGGCTCCGGCGGGTAGATGTACGTGCCGCGGGCGATGTACTCTTTCAGGATGTCGTTCTGAATCGTGCCGCTGATCGCACTTCGCGAGATGCCGCGCTCTTCCGCAACGACGATGTACATCGCGAGAAGCGTTGCCGCCGTCGCGTTGATCGTCATCGATGTCGAGACAGATTCGAGGGGAAGACCGTCGAGAAGCTGATGCATGTCTTCGACAGTATCGATAGCGACGCCGGCTCTTCCGACTTCGCCAAGCGAGCGCGCCGAATCTGAATCGAGACCCATCTGGGTTGGCAGGTCGAACGCTACTGACAGGCCGGTTTGCCCGGCGGCGAGCAGATGGCGGAATCGCTCGTTCGTCTCGCGCGCGGTGCCGAATCCGGCGTACTGGCGCATCGTCCACAGGCGTCCGCGGTACATGCTTGCCTGGACGCCTCGAGTGAACGGCCAGTCGCCCGGATCATTCAGATCATTCGCGTAATCGACATGTGAATCGCCCGGGCCGTACGACTGCTTCAGCGGAATGCCCGAGGGCGAAAGCTTATCGGCGGCATCGCCGCCGGCGGGCTTCATCGGGCGGCTAAAGGCGTCTCTTCAGGGACGGGCTTGCCGAGCATCGACAGTGCAATGTCGACATCGCCCTTGCTGCCAATGTAGAGAGGCGTCCGCTGGTGAAGATCCGCAGGCTCGATGTCGAGAATTCGTTTCTCGCCGCTCGTGGCCGCGCCGCCCGCCTGCTCAACGATGAATGCAAGCGGGTTTGCCTCGTAGAGAAGTCGCAGCTTGCCTTTCGGATTTTTCTGGTTAGGTGGATACGCGAACAGTCCGCCGCCGAGGAGGTTGCGGTGGAAATCGGCGACAAGCGATCCGACATAGCGAACGTTCATCGCTGCGCGCTGGCCATCGAGTCCGCGATATCGGCGCATCAGCGCGCGAACATCTTCGGCCCACAGCCTTTCGTATGAATCGTTCACTGAGAGATAGCGGCCGTTGTTGGGAATCCGGATGTTGGGATGCGACAACAGGAATTCACCGATTGACGGATCGAGAGTGAAGCCGTGCGCGCCCTGCCCCGTTGTGTAGACGAGCATTGTGCTCGAGCCATAAATCACGTATCCGGCCGCAACCTGCCGGCGGCCAGGCTGAAGCATGTCTTCCATCTCGCCGCGCGTTCCGCGCGTGATCTTCTTGACGACCGAGAAAATCGTTCCGACGGGAACGTTGACGTCGATGTTCGATGATCCATCGAGAGGATCGAAGAGCAGACAGTACTTGCCGCAACGGAAATTGTCGGGGATCTGAATGATTCCCGGCTCTTCTTCCGACGCCATCGCGCACAGGCGTCCGCCGTGATCGACCGCCTTGATGATGATCTCGTTGGACAGCACATCGAGCTTCTGCTGTATCTCGCCCTGGACGTTGATGTCGTCGGTTCCGCCGAGAATGTCGGCGAGACCGGCACTGCGGACCTTGTTCGCAATCATCTTCGCAGCGAGCGCCATGTCGTAGAGTACTCCAGACAGCTCGCCCGTTGCTTCGGGGTGAAGCTTCTCCTGCTCGATGATGTATCGCTCGATCGTGACTACGGAGGTAGCTGTGTGCTTCACCACGTTATGCGTCCTCGCCGGAACCCGGGCCGTTAGTGCGTGAGAGGCGGCGAGCCGCGTAGGTGCGCGCATCGGCCTCGTAGCGATTGGCGTGATACCCCCGCCTCAGACTTTCCCAAATGTAGCGGAAAGGAAACGTTCTGCGTTCGGAAAACTGCTGGACGTGACGAAATTCGTGCAAGAGCAATTCGGGCTCGAGCCGTGTGGTCGGCGCAAGAAAAATCGTGCTGCCCAAAGTGATTCCCGCAACCGTTGACTGTCCAAGCATCCAGCCGCCGATGCGCAGCGGCAGGCCGCCGCGACGGTAGTGCGGCTCGTTGAGCTCCGGAAACCGAGTCGCCAGATGTTCAGGGAGTGCGATCGGATCGCCAACCAGCTCCGCAATCAGTGCTGCAATTTTCGCCAACTGCCGCCGCCTGCCTCGTAGGTGATGTGCCGCCCGTCGGTGTGGACCACAATCGTGCCGACCTGGTCAGTCCGCAAGACTTGCGCTCCGACGCGCCCGAGGGCCCGGATCACATCGGTGCTTGGGTGCCCATACAAATTGCCGGCACCCACCGAAATGAGGGCAAGCGACGGGTTCACGGCTGCCAGAAAGCGATCAGTACTGCTCGTCGAGCTTCCATGATGGCCGACCTTTAAAATGTCGGCGTGAAGATCCCCCCTCGCGTGATCGACGAGCCAGTCTTCTTCGGGCCCCTCCGCATCGCCGACGAGAAGCATGCGAGTCGAACCGTATTCGACAAGCGCAATCGTACTGGCTGAATTAGGATCTGACAGCGAGGCAGTCCACGACGAGTCCGGCGCCAGAAAGCGCACGGCGACGCCATCGAACGTCAGCGAATCGCCAGCGTATACGCGATGCCACGCCACACCTGATGTCCGGGCAGCGCGCAGGGCATCATCGTAAACCGCGCTGCCTTGCGGAAAGGCCGAATCCCAGAACGTCGCGGGATGAAGTGCACGAAATACCGACGCCGCTCCGCCAACGTGATCGGCATGCGCATGCGACAGCACGAAGCTCTCGACATTCCCGCCGCGTCTCATGATGTACGGAATGACGGTCGATCTTCCGGCGTCTCCGCCTTTCCAGATTCTTCCGGCGTCGAATACGATCCACCCGCCGCGGTCAGTCCGAAGCAGAATCGCGTCACCCTGGCCTACGTCGAGCACGTGCAGCTCGACTCCGCCCGCATACGGAGGATGAAGAACCGGGCTCCACGCCACCAGGCCGAGCGCCGCCGCGCCGGCGACAAGGGGCCGCATCGGATATCTGCTGAGAGCGGCAACGACGAGCGCTGTCACCGCAACGCCGCCAAATATGACGGTAGCCAGGGACGGAACAACGCTGACCGATGCACCCGGTATCGACGACGCTGCCGAGGCGATGCCATCGAACGCGACGAGAAGCGGATGACACGCAAGCGCGAAAAACTGTCCGAGCGGCGCAATCGGCGCGAACACGAGAGCGAGGAATAATATGGGCTGCAGAAGCGAGATCACGGGGCCTGCCGCGAGGTTCGCGATTGGCGCGATGAGACTCAGCCGCCCGAAATACCACGCAATGAGAGGCGCGGTGAGAACCGTAGCGACAACTGATGTCATGAGCTCCGTCGCGATTTTCAGCCGCCACCCGTCGAGACCTGGCGCGAGCAGTCGCTTCGACAATGACCCGCTCGCGATCAGGCCAGCAATTCCGACAACGCTGAGCTGATATCCAAGATCCAGCATTGTTCGCGGAATGAAGAGCGGTATCAGCGCGCCAACCGCAAGTGATGCCCATGGCGAAGTCGGCCGTTGAAATGCTCTCGATGCGGCGACCATCGTCAGCATTACGGCCGATCTAAGCGCAGGCGCCGGCGCGCCAATCACGGCAACGTACAGGGCCGTCACCACAACCGACGCGATCGACGCAGGTGCGCGCGGCACCCTCATCAATTGAAGGAACAGAAGAACTGCACTGGCAACGATCGCTACATGGAGACCCGATATCGACAGCATGTGAACCATGCCGGCGCGGGCATATCGATCGCGAATTTCCGGAGATATCTCGTGCTGGTCGGCGATGAGCAGCGCTTTGGCCATCGGAGCGTCACGGCCAAATAGCTTGTCGATCGATTTTGAAGCTCGCAGTCGCGCTCTCTCGAGCGCCGAACTATTTGAGTTAGCCTCGCTCCCTGGCGGACCACGCACCGGTGCCGCTGACGTGATTCCCGCAATCGATCCACCCAGCAGCATCAACCCGCACGAAGCAATTCTCGCATCTCTGCGTGCCGCGGAAAAAGCCAGGCCCGCGATCGACAGGGCCACTCCCGCCCACCCGGCGCCCGAGAATCCAATGAACAGACCGATCGCGAGAAGGAGATATCCCCATGCGATGAGCGGCACCGCTTGCTCCGATGGCGTTGGCCCTCACGCTAACAGGCCATCCCGACGGCGAGACATCGAACCCACGCGCGTGACTGCGTCACGCTGCGCGTTCGATAGGTATCGCTAAACCGCCATCGGAAGAGGCATTCGCTCGCGAACTATCGTAGCAGTGAATGTCGAGCCGGTTGTTCCTGTCAACTCTGCGGTCGCGTAGGTGCCAATCAGCGCTGCATCGCCTGGCACTATCACCGTCTTGAAATCCCGCGTCCTTGCCTGCAGCAACCCTCCCCTGCGCGCCTCTTTTTCGATCAACACTTCGCGTCTCTCACCGAGCGCGCCGAGATTGCGCTGACGGGTTCCTGCTCGAACGGTATCGATGAGCTGAGCAAGACGACCGCTCGCTACCTCGTCAGAAACAAATTCACTGGCAGGCATTCTTGTCGCGGGAGTTCCTTCACGGGGAGAAAACTTGAACGTGTAAGAATCGTCGAAACCGATCTCGCGAACCGCGCTCAACGTTTCAGCAAAGTCTTCGTCGGTCTCGCCGGGAAATCCGACGATGATATCGGTGGTCATTGCAAGGCCCGGCATTGCCGTCCGCAACCGCTCGACACACTTGAAATATCCGTCACGCGAATAGCGGCGCAGCATTCGCTTCAGCGTGCGCGTCGAACCCGACTGCATCGGCAGGTGGACGTGCTCGCAAACCGCTTCCGTCTCTGCCATCGCGTCGATCACGCGGTCGCTGAAGTCATTCGGATGCGGACTGGTAAAACGCAGGCGTCTGACTCCATCGACTGAACCAACCGCCCGAAGCAAGTCAGCAAAATCGTGACGGCCGTCCGTATACGAGTTCACCGTCTGACCGAGCAGTACTACCTCCGACATCCCCTCCGCAACGATCTCACGCGTTTCGCGAACAACTTCTTCGAGCTGGCGGCTGCGCTCGGGTCCGCGCGTCGTCGGCACGATGCAGTACGTGCACCGATAGTCGCATCCGCGCTGAACGGGAATCCACGCCTTGACCTTGTCGAAACGGCGAGGCTTGAAGTCTTCGTAATGTTCCTCGAGGTCGAAGTCCGTAACGCTCGCGCGCAGACCTTGCCGAGCATTCTCCAACAGAAGGGGCAGTGAGCGATAGCCATCGGGCCCAATGACGAGGCTCACGTGCTTCGCTCGCTTTAGAATCTGGGGACCAAGCCGTTGCGCCATGCAGCCCGTAACGCCGAGCACCGCATCTTTTTTCATGCGGCTCTTCATTTCACCGAGGCGCCCGATCACACGCTGCTCGGCGTGCTCGCGGATAGCGCACGTGTTCACGAGAATGACATCCGCCGCCTCCGGCGCATCGACTTCGTCGTAGCCCGAGGCCGCAAGCTTTCCGAGCATCAGCTCGGAATCGCTGACATTCATCTGGCAGCCGTACGTTTCGATGTAGACGGTCGGGCGAGGTTCAGTCATTCGGCGGTGGAAGGTTCAGGCAAGGCCGTGAGCCGTCCATCGATCAAGTCCAGCCGTGCGTTGAATCTCGCTCGGCGCGGGACGCTGGGATCGAGGACGTCGACCGAAAGATAGTCCTCCGTCAACCCTGCGCCCCGGCCCGTGACCACGACATCCCCAGTGCCTCCATCTCGACGCTCTGAGTATTGCCTCGATTTAAGATTTGCGAGCCTGCGCAGCTCAGCCGATCGACGCGTCGCGACGGACTGCGTAACCACACCGCCGAGTTTCAGCGCGGCAGTGCCGGGACGTGGTGAATAAGGAAAGACGTGAAGCGCGGTGAATGGCAGGCGCGTCACGAGGTCTACAGTGGCAGCGTGATCTTCTTCGGTCTCTCCCGGAAATCCGGAAATGACGTCGCCCGAAAGCGCGAAGACATCGCACGCGTCAGCGATGCGCAAGACGCCTTCTTCATACTCGCGCGCAGTGTACCAGTGACGGCCCATTCTTCGAAGGACTCGATCGGATCCGGACTGCAGCGGCGCATGAAGATGCGGCGCAACTCTGCCGCGACTCGTCGTCATTAGAACCGCGAGTTTGTCATCTACTTCTGTTGCTTCAATCGATGTGAGCCGGAATCGGACGTGGTCGGTTGCTGCGACCAGGTGCTCGACAAGACTCGCAAGCGTAGTTCCGATGTCCCGACCGTAACTCCCGATATGTATTCCCGTAAGTACAATTTCGGGATGTGAACCGGCAAGCAATTGCGCTTCCTGAATGAGATCCTGCACCGGTCGCGAGCGGCTACCTCCCCGCGACATCGTCGTCGCGCAAAACGTACAGTGCTCGTCGCAGCCTTCCTGAATGCGCAGCAATGCCCGAGCACCCGTTTGAATCGCCGGAGCAACGATGCTCGAGGGAGGGAGCCCAAGCGCGACCTGAACCTCGGCGATGTTTGCACCGGCAATCAGGTGATCGACACCAGGCAGGGATCGAAGCGGGGCAACAGTCTCATCGCGCGCCACTACACCCGGCGCACAGCCCATCACTACGCTTTTGAGATTCGCATTGGCGCGTGAAGCCTTCCGAATGTCGGCGCGAAGGTCAACCTCCGCGGCGGCGGTGACCGTACAACTGTTGAAAATCGCGTAATCGGCTTCTTCCGCCCGAGTCACTTCCTGAGCGCCGGCAGCCGCCAGCATTCCGCGAACGGCTTCAGTGTCGTACCGGTTGGCGCGACAGCCGTATGTTCGAAGAAACACCTTCATCAGTTTTCGCCCGACGTTCCCCGGATTCGCACGCGCGGTGCCTTGCCATCGATGCCCGGCGGGATCGGCGACTTCAACGGAAGCTTCACGAAAAACTGGCTGCCCTCGCCCTCTCTGCTGTTGACCCAGATCATTCCCCCATGCAGGTCAACGACGAGCTTGCAGAATGTGAGTCCAAGACCCGAGCTTCTGACTTTTGGAGTTACCTGGCCGGAGACCTGCCCGAATTTCCTGAAGATCACTTCATGATATTCGGGAGGAATTCCCGGACCGTTGTCGGCTACGGTAAACAATACGGCTTCGCCGAGCCGGCGTGCGCTGATCGTCAGGTCGATTGGATTCGATGAATGCGTAACGGCGTTCTGAATGAGATTGGAAAACACTCGCTTGATCAAGGCCTTGTCAGCATTGAACACAGGCGTGTCATCATCGACTTTCAGAACCGGGTTAGTGTGCTCCTGTTGAAAGCGGTGTCCCCATTCGTGAAGCAGCTCGCCCAGCAGCGTAGCCGGCGCGATTGAAGACGGCGTAAGAGTGACTGCCGCTTCTTCGATTCTCGCCACTTCGAGAATATCTTCGATCAGAGCGAGCAGCTCTTCCGACTTGCCCTCGGCGTCGCCGATTGCCAGGCGCTGTCTGTCGCTCAACGCGCCAAAGCTTCCGTCATCGAGAAGCTCGAGAGTGGCAAGGACTGAGGTGAGCGGACTCTTGAGGTCATGCACGATCATCTTCATCAGATCGTCACGCACTTTCTCGAGCTCGCGCAGCTTTCGGTAACTGTTTTCCAGCGCATCGGTCGCGGCCTTGAGCTTGAGCAGACTTCGGACTCGCGCACCAAGGACCAGGCGGTTGTGAGGCTTCGTCAGAAAATCGTCGCCGCCAGCCTCGATGCCTCTGACCCGATCGCCGGTGTCGTTCAGGGCGGTGACGAAGATCACGGGAATTCGCGACGTTCGCGGATCGCGCTTGATGCGCCTGCAGACTTCGAATCCAGTCGAGCGGGTATCGACGCCGAGGTCGCCCGCAGGCATCGACACGTCGAGAATGCAAAGATCCGGATTGTGCTCGAAGCAGGCGGCGACCGCTGACGGACCGTCATGCGCCGCAACAGTTCTATATCCGAGTGTGTGCAGCTGATCGAACAGAAGCTCGACGTTTGCAAGAACGTCATCCGCAACTAGAACAAGCGGTCCGGTTTCGGTCACTTGTTCTGCCATGATAGTCAGGGCCGGACGCGCAGCCCGAGACTGAAGATGAACGCGCGCTCGCGCACGCCATCGAGTGTAGACGCGTTAGCCGACCTGAGCGCGCGCTCGAGCGTAAAGTCAAATGCAGCGCGGTTGCGATAGAACTGCGCGCCAAGCCCGCCGCCGAAGGAAATCTCCTTCACTGTTCCGCCGGCTACCTCAAACGGAAGCGTTCGATATCTGGCACCAAGCCTCAGTATGGTCTGGCGCTCAGAGAGCCGGGGACCAACCGCCTCGAGCCCGACACCGCTATCCCAGCCGTCGATCGCAGTCGTCAGCGACGTTCCCAGGCCGTTCAATTTCGACCACATCTCTCGCGTGACGTGGGCCGAGAGGCTCGAGCCCGGAATTCCCTCATACGAGATTCCCGCCGAGAGGCGATCGGGAATGTTCGCCGACGAGACGGTCGTGTCGCCGCCAGTTCGAGCGGAAATCTTTGCTCCTTTCAGGCCGCTCAGTCCAATACCAAGAATGCGCGACGGCCTAATCAACACACCCGCCGAAACACCATAGCCGGTGAAGGCGAGCGTGGTGGTCTGGCTGATCGCGGCGAACTTGAGTGTGTCGGGAAAGGTCTGCGAGAAGAAATCGCGATTCTGGCCGGTGAAAACGTGTCCACCCAGACCGAGCTGAAACTTTGCGTTCGGCGCATATCCAACAGCGAGCCGAACGTCGTTGATCGCGCCGAGCACTCGGTTGACTTCAGTGATCGGAGCCTGTTCACCGGCGACATCGAGCGTGGTCGTCGTCTTCGTTTCGCTCGATCGGTCAAGAAACGTCGACACCGACACTCCGAACGTCGTGCGCGTACCGGCAGGCACCAGGACGACGAGCAACGGGAATCGCGATATGCTCGTGCTGGATGTCAGGTTGCCATTCGTGAGCTTGCGAACCTCAGGCTCATATTGAATGAACAACCTTGGCTCACCAAGGAGCGCGATCGAGGACGGATTGAGTGGCGTATCGATGTCGAATTCGCTGAGCCCGCCGCCCGTCGCGAGCGCGCGTGTGCTCATCTGGCCGGGAGGATAGCCGAAGCCCTGGGTACTGAGCGTGCCCTGCGCCGATGCGATAGAAGGGGCGGCGAAAGCAATGGCGCCTGCCGCGATCAACTTGAGCAATCGCATCAGGGGAGCCCCTTTGACTTTCTTGTCGAGTAGGTAATGCGAAGCTTCGGTCTCCGGTCCGCCGACGCTTCGAGTGAATAAAAACGAGCTTCGAGCGGCGACTCACCTTCCTGAGTACTCGAAAGCACGAGGGCTCGCGGCGTATCCTTGGCCGTTTCGGAGCGCCAGAGACTGAGGATGTGTGCAATTTCCAGCGTCTGCAAACCCGAGTTGCCGGGGTGAGCGCGAAGAGTATCGAGGTTGGCGACCTGCGTGATCTGCGACGCCTTCGCAATGTCGGTCACGGCGTTGGTAGCAAGGCCAACGCTGGGAATGATGAACACTGTATCGCCTGGATCGATCTGCGTGTTTGGAATCTGAGTGAGAAGGAGCGAGGCCCGCACGACATCCGCTGAATCGGTGACGAAAACGGGAACGTTGAACCGAAGGTAGACTCGCCGCGCGGGAAGTCCGCCGATGTTGAGATCGCGAGGAAGACCGTTCGCAGTGCCTTTCACGAGCAGCGTGTAGTCGGCCAGCGAGAGCGCCTGCGCCGGCTGATCAGCGGGCGTTTTAGAGAACGGATTCAGAATGACCTTCGATACCGTAGTATCGGGCGACACTCGATAGGACAGTGTCGTCGGCGCGCCGCCGAATTCGAGAGACCGCAGCTTCAGCTGAACCGAGCCGTTCGCCCGCGCGCGGATTCCGAGACGCAGGGGGCCACCCGCCCGGCTCACGACCGCATTCGCCGGAAGATTGAAGTTGATGGAATCCTTGAGATCCGCCTTTGCGTACGTCTGTGATGCGATGAGGCGCGCAGGCGTGAACAATGCCGCAATCGGCGCAACGAGACTGTCTGCTGCATCCGAGTTCACATCGTACATGTCGAGCGTCACCAGATCCGGAATCTTTCCACCCACAGTGTCAACTCGAAGATGGAGCTGAACGCTGTCGGCCAGTGTCACCGGGAATGTCGTCGTATCAGTTCCGGATTTCCTGAAGCGAGCGGGAATCGAGTCGAAGCGAATGATCCCGCGTGAATCGAGCGTGTCGCCGCGAGTCGCAAGCAGCAGGGAACGCTCGGTGCCCTGCCCTGTGAGCGCTGAGACAGTACTGTCGAAGGTGACCGCGTCGAGCGTGATCGTCTGGAGGGCGGCTTGCTGGTCGACGCACAACAGCGGGCACCCGGAGCTGTTGTCCAGATTTTCCGAGCACGCAGCGATGACAACCGTCAATAAAACAATGCCGGCAACCTTTAGCCGGGTTGAAATCGATTCCACTTACATCCTTCCACGTAGATGGTTCGACGCGAACGCCTCGGGCAAAAGATCGCCTAGCTGCCACGTCACCTGCTTTCCGTTTTTTGCATAGCTCGTGACCTTCAGATCGGGAGCGAACTCGCTCATCGTCTGCCGGCACGAACCGCACGGAGCGGCCGGCTCGTCCGACTCGCTCGCGATTGCAATCTCTTCGAACTCCTTCATTCCCTGCGCTACCGCTGCAGCAATCGCCACACGCTCGGCGCAGAGTGCTTCACCGTATGCGGCGTTTTCGACATTACAGCCGGCGATGAGCTGCCCTGTCGACGTTCTCACCGCAGCTCCGACGCGAAACCGCGAATAGGGAGCGTACGCATTTTCCATTGCCGCGAAGGCCGCATCGCGCAGCTCGCGAGCTCCGGCTGAGTTGTCGCTGTCGGTCACTTCGATACGAGCTCGCGAAGGAAAGAACTTCCCTTCCCGCGAAATGAGACACCAAGCCATTCCCCGACCGTTGCGCCCAGGTCAGAAAAAGTCGCGCGGGTTCCCAGATCGACTGGGCTCACACGCGGTCCGATCGCAAGCAACGGAACTGACTCGCGAGCATGATCGGTTGAGATTGTAGTGGGGTCGTTGCCGTGATCGGCGGTGATGAAGAGCAGGTCGTCCTCGCGAAGTGCCGCGGTGAGTGACGGGAGAGCGAAGTCGAACTCCCGTAGTGAGTTGTAGAACCCCGCAACATCGTTCCGGTGCCCGTATAACTGGTCGAAATCTACTAGGTTGGCGAAAAGGAGCCCACTCTCATCCCCAGTCAGCCAGCGGTGGATGAGATCGATGCCTTCGGCGTTCGAGCTCGTGTGTTCAGACTGAATCGACCGGCCGGCAAAAAGATCGTCCACTTTGCCGACTCCGTTGATTCCGACTCCGGCTTCTTTAAGTGCATCGAGAAGAGTTTCATCGGGCGGTTGAATTGAATAGTCGCGGCGATTCGACGTGCGCTTGAATGCTCCCGGCTCTCCTTCAAATGGCCGCGCAATTACGCGGGAGACGTCGTGTGGGGGAATGAGGATTTTGCGAGCTGCTTCGCAGGCGGCGTATAGCTCCGGAAGCGGAACAACTGCTTCGTGCGCGGCGATCTGAAAGACAGAATCGGCCGAAGTGTAGACGATCCACGCGCCGGTCTTCATGTGCTGCTCGCCAAACTTGTCGAGAAGATCAGTGCCGCTTCCGACGATGTTGCCGATGACCTCCCTGCCAGTTACACGGCTGAACTCCTCTATCACTTCGGGCGGGAACCCTTTGGCGTAAGTTGGGAACGGCTTCGCGAGATGAACGCCCGCGATCTCCCAGTGGCCGGCAGTGCTGTCCTTTCCGGCCGAAGCGGGATTCATTTTTCCCCAGGCACCCTCGCTTTCGCCAGCCGGCATTCCGACCAATTCGGAGATGTTCCCGAGGCCGTATTGTGCGAGCGCTGGGAGATTGAATCCCCCCACCGCTCGTGCGACGTGCGAGAGGGTATCGCTGTGAATGTCTCCGTACGTAGCGGCGTCTGGAGCAGCGCCGGCGCCGACTCCGTCGAGCACGATGATGATCGCGCGATTCATATCATTGACCTCTGTAGATTCTGCGCAGACGCCCGCGCAGGCCCGTCAAAAGCTCATACGGAGACATCTCCGCCAACTCGGCTACCGCTGCAGCATCGAGACGTCCCGCTGAGTTACTCCCGCTCCCGAGCATGGTCACGACCTCACCGGTTTCGGCGCCGGTATCCGTTACATCCAGCATGATCATGTCCATTGTCACGCGGCCGGCTACCGGGACCGTCGCTCCCCTCAAACGTCCCTGCCCCTTATTGCTTAGCGCCCGCGGATAGCCGTCAGCGTAGCCGAGTGGAATCGTCGCTATCAGGCGGCGGCTGTAGGCGGTCCAGGTGGCGTCGTAGCTCACCGTATCGCCTGGCTCGACCCACCGAAGCTCCACAATCCTCGCGCGCACATGGACCACCGGCAGCGGCTGAATCGCCGCACTGTCGCCGGATCCAACGCCGTACATGAAGATGCCAGGCCGAGTTGCCGTCCACGGTGATTGCCCATGCCGCACGATGGCAGCGCTGCTGTCGGTGTGAAGTACCTGGGGGCGCATCGGAAGCAGGTCGATGGCTTCACGAAACCGCTCTTCCTGTATCTCCATACTGCCATCGTCGAGGGCGGGCGAATGGAAGTGTGTGAACGCGCCTTGAGGAGGATGAAGAGCGACTGCGCCGGCGAGTGATCCGATATCGCGCCACGAGAAGCCCGTTCTCCCCATGCCTGTATCGATGGAGAGATGATACGGGCCGCCAAACCCGAGCCACGCCGAGAGCTCTTCAACGGAGCCGATTGTCGGAATGAGGCCCGCCTCGTGAGCGGTCTGTAGCTCGTCGGTCAGCAACGGCGTGAAGACCAGAATCGGCCGCGAAATCCCCGCCGCTCGCAGTTCGTGACCCTCGACAATTGTTGCGACTCCGTAACCCCATGGATCGAGCGACTCGAGCGCATGCGCGACCTGTTGGGCGCCAAGCCCGTAAGCGTCTGCCTTGATCATTGGAATCACAGGCACTCCGGCACGGTCGCGCAACGCCGCCGTGTTTCGAATCAGTGCGCCGAGGTCGACCTCCATCCACGCGCTATCTAGTGGCTGCAGCATTGGCTGCCGTTGTCCCGGGCCGGTAGTATTGGAATCACACGCCCAATTTAGCGAGCAAAGCCTGCATGGACGACAAAGTCACACTGAACGACACCGTCGCGCTGATGCGCGACCTGAGAAAGAGATGCGACTGGGATGCCGCGCAGACGCACGAATCGCTGCGTCCGTACCTGATAGAAGAGTCGCTCGAGCTCGATGAAGCGATCCGCGACGCGAATTCCCCGCTCATGCGCGAAGAGCTCGGCGACGTGCTTCTTCAGGTGCTGTTTCATTCGGCGATTGCCGAGGAACGCGGTGAGTTCGATGTGGACGACGTTGCACGCGGCTTGATTGCGAAGATGCGCGCGCGTCATCCGCACCTTTACGGCGACGGCGTGAAGGAACCGTGGGAGAAAATGAAGTCGAAGAAGCGCGAGTCGATTGCCGATGGACTGCCGGCTTCGCTGCCGCCACTGCACCGGGCGCACCGATTACAGGATCGCGCCGCGGGCGTAGGGTTTGATTGGCCGGATTCCGATGGTCCGGCGGCCAAGGTAGAGGAAGAGCTGAAGGAGGTTCGTGCGCATCTGGTCGGAGCTGTCCCGGGCGGGCACGGTGGCCCGCCGATACTTGATGACGGTTATGCTGAGCTCGAGGGAGAGCTTGGGGATCTATTATTCGCCTGCGTCAACCTTTGCAGGAAGGCCGGCGTTCACGCGTCGCTCGCTTTAGATCGGGCAAATGCGAAGTTCGAGGAGAGATTCAGAGGGGTCGAGCGGATCGCGAAGAAGCGCGGGATCGATCTCGGGTCGGCTGGGCTGGAGAAGCTCGACTCCATATGGGATGAGGTCAAGGCGGCTGAGACCTAAATGAAAAGATCAACCAAGAACGACCACGCATTACAGCGATTACCTACTGCAGCCAATGGCTTCTGGAAAAGGACCGAAGGCCGAGACCGGCGAAATCCAGTGGCTAGAGGCTGCGGTCGCTGAGCGCTGTAAAGCTTGGTAGTTCTAAGTTGATCTTTCCTATGGTCTTAGCCGGTTCATCATCCTCGGAAACGCAATCGATTCCCTGAGATGAGACAGCCCGCATATCCATGAAACGGTGCGCTCGAGCCCAAGCCCAAAGCCGGAGTGCACAAACGTCCCGTACCTCCGAAAATGGCAAGATCAACCAAGAACGACCAAGCTTTACAGCGGATAGCTACTGCAGCCAATGGCTTCTGGAAAAGGACCGAAGGCCGGAGGCCGGCGAAATCCAGTGGCTAGAGGCTGCGGTCGCTGACCGCGGTAAGCTTGGTAGTTCTTAGTTGATCTTTCCTAGGGCCTTAGCCGGTTCATCATCCTTGGAAACGCAATCGATTCCCTGAGATGTGACAGCCCGCATATCCATGAAACGGTGCGCTCGAGCCCGAGCCCAAAGCCGGAGTGCACAAACGTCCCATACTTCCGAAGGTCGAGATACCACCCGTACGCATCGAGCGGGAGGCCCTCCTCGGTAATTCGGTGTAGGAGCTTGTCGTAGTCGTCCTCACGCTGCGACCCGCCGATGATCTCGCCAT
>JBBQYO010000013.1:0-24378 GCA_038208605.1 Gemmatimonadales bacterium
CAACCGGAACGGTCGTCACTGGTGAGCCGCGAGGCATTCCGGGGCTAGAGATCGGGGGTGCTAGATTTTTCCACCTCATCTGGCCGATCTCGGGGATTCCTCCGAGTTATTTCACGCAGTTCCTGCAGGGTTTTCTGAAGAAGAACGTCGCGCCTGACCGCGTGCACGATCCGAGATTTCCAACGGGCGTGGACGAGACCGGCATCTCTTCCAACCAGCTTGTATCAGTGTTTGCGCGATGGGTGCTGCCTCACAGCGGGTTCGAGCTCCATTCCGAGTACGGCCGGGAAGATCACAGCTATGACCTTCGCGATCTTTCCCAGGAGCCCGACCACTCGAGAGTATACAGCCTTGGCGCACGCAAGGTTTTTTTGCTCAACCCCGCTTCGATGACTGCAGCCCGTGTAGAGATCATGAATTTTCAGCTGCCTCAGCTGGCTCGTTACCGCGGAGAGGGCGAGATCTACATACACGGTTTGCTTCGGCAGGGTCATACATACAAAGGGCAGCTTCTGGGGGCCGACGCCGGCGTCGGCACGGGTGCGGGCTCAGTGCTAGCGGTGGATCATTTCACGCAGACCGGAAGCTGGACCGCAAGCTGGCATCGCGTCGTGAGACAGGAGGACGGCAATTACATCGAGCTCGGTGTTCGCTCTCCGCGGTCGATCGACGTGATGCATGCACTCGGGTTCGAGACCACGCGTTTCATCCGGGGGTTCGACCTCAATGCGGGGCTGACCATCGTTCGTGATTTCAATCGTGACTTTCTCCGGGACGAAACGAACGTCAACGCTCTGCTCGGCGTTCGCTACACGCTTCGCTGATGCGAACTCAGCTTGCGTGGACGGCGCTGACCGAGATGATCGTCACGCTCATGGGTGTGTTTCTGCTCAAGCTCGCCGCGTCGATGCTGGGTCCGGTGGGGTTCGGCGAATATGCGCTGGGCAGACGAGTCGTTTCCCTCCTCTACCTGCCGCTGATCATGGGCCTCGGCGTCGCGACACCACGGTATATCGCGATCGCGCGCGCTGCTTTGGTCAAGAAATATTCGGAAAGCTCGTTTGCGCTCGCGACTTTCACCGCCGGCTTTCTGCCGATGCTGATCGTCGTTCTTCTGGTCAATGTCGCGCCCGCTGAAGCCTCGCGAATTATTTTCGGGTCAACCAATCTCGCGCATCTCATTCCGCCGGCTTCGCTCGCACTCGCGGGCATCACGGTACACGGCATGGTGTACGCGATCCACCGCGGCAGATCGGAAATGGGGTTTGCCAACACTCTTCAGCTCATCAATCTTGCAGTCGTCCCCCTATGCGCCTTTCTCCTGGGAAAAAAGTCCGCGGCGGACATACTTGGGCTGACCGGCATTGCTTCACTCGCAGTTTCCCTTGGCGCCATGCTTCATCTTCTCTACCGGGAGCGAAGCGACTGGGGAGGAACAATCACCGTCGCCGATCATCTTCGAGTCCTGCTTCGCTTCGGGCTGCCGAGGGTGCCTGGCGAGTTCGCTCTTGTTGGACTCTTCGCGCTTCCTGCGCTGATCGCCGTTCGCACGGAGGGCGTTGTGCTGGCCGGTCAATTTTCGGCGGCGATGTCTGTTCTGTCGATTGCATCCGGATCGTTTGCGCCTGTGAGTCTGGTTCTTCTTCCGAGGGCAAGTGCTCAGGCAGCTGCAGGTGACATCGTTGGACTGCGTCATCTGGTCATACGTATCCTGACAGGCGGCGCACTCGCTGCGACCGTTGGTGTGCTGGTCGGAGAACTGTTGATACCACCGTTCATTCGCTGGTATTTCGGGCCCGCATTCGTGCCTGCGATTCCTCTTTTCAGAGCCTGCCTTCTTGGTGCGATACCCTACGCCATTCATGTGCTGATGCGGAGTATTCTCGATGCGCTCGAAGTGCGGCCGATAAACGCGCGCAATCTGATTGTGTCGCTCGCAGTGCTCGTCGGCCTGTGCCTGGTGCGATCCGAAATCATCTGGATGGCATGGAGCCTTGTGTTTTCGCTTACGCTTCTCGCGGCGCTTACTCTTCGCGACGTATACGTCCGGCTGAGGCGCCCTCTCAATCCAGTCAGAGCGCCCGTGCCGGCATGACCAAACCAATGACACGCAAGGGAATCATACTCGCCGGCGGTTCGGGTACACGCCTCTGGCCGTCGACGCGTGTAGTGTGCAAGCAGCTGATCCCGGTTTACGACAAGCCGATGATTTACTACCCGCTGACGACACTCATGCTTGCGGGGATCAGGGAGATACTGATCATCAGCACTCCCGTGGATACTCCGCGTTTTCGCGAGCTTCTCGGTGATGGAAAGCAGCTGGGAATCTCGTTGTCGTACGCTGTGCAGGAAAAGCCGGAAGGGCTCGCCCAGGCGTTCATCATCGGCGCAGACTTCATCGGCGAAAGTCCTGTAGCGCTCGTGCTCGGCGACAATCTCTTCTTTGGTCAGGGTCTGGCAGACCAGCTGCAGGTTGCAGGTGCCAACCAGAGCGGCGCGACAATCTTCGCGTATCACGTCAAGGATCCGCAGCGGTATGGCGTCGTCGACTTCGATGAGACGCGCCGTGCGCGAAGCATCGAAGAGAAGCCGGAGAACCCGAAGTCGTCGTATGCCGTGGTCGGCCTCTACTTCTATGGCAACGACGTCGTCGAGATCGCCAGAAATCTCGCCCCGTCACCGCGTGGCGAGCTCGAGATTACCGACGTGAACAGAACATATCTCGAGCAGGGTAATCTCAGGGTGGAGACTCTCGGTCGCGGCATGGCCTGGCTCGACACCGGGACTCATGAAGCATTGCTGTCGGCGAGCAACTTCGTGGCCGTGGTCGAGGCGCGGCAGGGCTTGAAGATCGGCGCACCTGAGGAGGCCGCATTTCGAATGGGGTACATCGACGCCGCTGGTGTGAAGCGCCTCGTGGAAAAGATGGGGGCGAGCGAATACGCGGCTTATCTGTCGTCTTTGCTGGAGCCGGGATCAGCGTGACAGTTCAGGAAACGTCGCTTCCCGGCGTTCTGCTGCTCGAGCCGAAAGTCTTTTACGATGGACGCGGGTTTTTCGTGGAAACGTTCAGCACGCGGGACGAGTACGGCGAGTACGTGCCGTCCGTTTTCGTTCAGGACAATCACAGCCGCTCGACAAAAGGAGTTTTACGCGGTCTCCACTACCAACTCCGCGCGCCGCAGGGAAAGCTCGTTCACGTTGCGCGAGGAAAAATCTTCGACGTAGCGGTAGACATCAGGGTGGGGTCACCGCATTTCGGAAAGTGGTTCGGCACTGAGCTCGACGATGAGAATCTTCATTCGCTCTGGATACCGCCGGGCTTCGCTCACGGCTTCTGCGTGCTTTCAGACCTCGCTGACGTTGTGTACAAATGCACGCGTCTGTTCGACTCGGCGGATGATTATGGCATCGCATGGGATGATCCCGAAATCGGCGTGAAGTGGCCGGCCACCGAACCGCTCATATCTCCGAAGGATTCCGCGAGGCGCAGTCTCGCGGAATGCCTCGATCAACTTCCCCGCTTTTCCTGATGCGCCTGATGGTAACGGGAGCTGGCGGAATGACGGGCGCCGAGGTGACGCGCCAGGCTATTGCCAAAGGGTGGGAATGCTCATCGTTCGCGCGACAAGATCTCGACATCAATGACGGCGCCGCAGTGAGCGCGGCAACGATGCATGTGATGCCCGACGTGGTGGTGAACGCTGCCGCGTACACCGCCGTTGATGACGCAGAAAGCAATGAAGATCTGGCAACCGCCGTCAACGGGACCGGAGCGGGCGAAGTCGCCCGGGCGGCGTCGGCTGCCGGCGCTGCGATCATTCACATATCCACCGATTATGTGTTCGATGGACGTGCGACGGAGGCATACAAAGCATCCGACCCCGTCAACCCGATCGGAGCATACGGTCGTTCAAAGCTTGCGGGAGAAATTGCGGTCCGCTCTGCGGCGTCGAGACACATTATTGTTCGAACATCGTGGGTTTTCAGCCACGAGGGGCGCAATTTTGTTCGTACGATGCTCAGGCTGGGCTCAACACGGGATGAAATCAGCGTTGTCAGCGATCAGTTTGGATCGCCAACTTCAGCGGCGGATTTCGCAGCGGCGTTGATCCGGACGGCCGAAGCGATGCGTCGCGACCATGCCGTGCACGGCACCTATCACTTCAGCAATTCAGGCGTGACTACCTGGTATGATTTTGCAAGGGCAATCTTCGATATTCGTGGCGGCGTTTCGCCCGTCTTGACGCCGATCACAACTGCTCAGTATCCGACGCCAGCGAAGCGCCCACGCTGGTCCGTGCTCGATTGCACTTCATTTGAAAATGAATTCGGAATTTCCCGCCGCCCCTGGCGAGCATCGCTTGCTGACGTAATGGAGCACATTCGATGAGCGGCGCGAATCACACACCCCGGTCAGTGCTGATTACCGGAGGCGCCGGATTCATCGGGGCGAACTTCGTCGAGCATCTCATGGCAACCGATAAATCAGTTCGCGTCACCACGCTCGATGCTCTGACCTATGCCGGGTCGATCGATAATCTGTCCGGCGTGATCGGGGATGCGCGGCATGACTTCGTTCGGGGCGACATCACTGACGGGCTGCTTGTGTCGAGCCTGCTCGCTGATCGGTCAATCGATACGATCGTGCACTTCGCTGCTGAGTCGCATGTGGACAGGTCGATCGCTGGGCCGTCCGCGTTCATCAATACGAACGTGGTGGGGACGTTCACGCTGCTCGAGGCCGCGCGCAATGCATGGTTCGGGTCGCGCAGGCGCGAAGATGTTCGCTTTCATCACGTGTCTACAGATGAGGTCTTTGGCAGTCTGGGTGAGAGCGACCCGCCATTCAGCGAAACGACTCCATACGCGCCCAACTCTCCTTACTCAGCGAGCAAGGCCGGCTCCGATCACCTTGCCCGCGCATATCATCACACGTATGGCTTGCCCGTGACCGTGACTAATTGCTCCAACAACTACGGTCCGTACCAGCATGCCGAAAAGTTCATTCCGACGGTGATTCGCTCCGCGCTGGCGGGACGGCCAATTCCGATTTACGGCGCTGGATTGAACATTCGCGACTGGCTGTATGTTTGCGACCACTGTACAGCAATCGATTCTGTCGTGCGGCGCGGAAATTCGGGACAGACGTACCTGGTCGGGGGGCGGAGCGAGCGTAGAAACATCGATATCGCGAATGAGATTTGCGGAATTCTCGACACAAAATCGCCGAGTGCAGAAGGGCCGTATGCAAAGCTGCTCACGTCGGTCACCGACAGGCTCGGCCATGATTTCAGATATGCGATCGACTCGAGTGTGATCGAGTCGGAAATTGGATGGCGCGCGTCGGAGACATTCGAGACGGGGATTGCGCGTACCATCGACTGGTACCTCGCCAACCCCGCGCATCTGAAACGGCATTCGGCGTGATGTACTTCGCGCTGGCGCTCGCTCTGTTGCTGCCTTCGATGGCCATCTGGCTGCGCCTCGCGACCGGAACGTGGCTTCACCCCGCTGCACTGTTTCCAATGTGGTGGGCGTTCGCGGCAAGAGCTCCAATGATCATCGCGCACGATGAGCCTGTTTCGCCCGGCGCCGTGCTCTGGGTCATCGCGGCGAGCGTCACTGTTTCTCTTTCGGCGATCGCCGGAAACGGCGGACTCGCCTCACACTCGACGCTGCGCCCGCCACACGCCAGTCGAATCGAGCAGACGCTTCTCGGTTGGCTCATGCTCGTTTCTCTTCTGCTTGGTATGGCATCGAGCCTGACGTTCGCGACAGCGTCAGGAGTGGCGTTGTCGGACCTGACGAATATTTCGAAACTGGTGGTTGTTTCGAATCAGGTGTACGTCGCCAGGGTCAACGATCTCGGAGAAGCCATGGCTCCGCCAAGACTGAGTCAGGCGCTGCTTCCGTTCGTATATCTCGCGCCAGTGCTGGGAGGGATGGTTCTCGTTCTTCGGCGTGAGATACGGTGGAAAGCGCTCGCCCTTGCGTCGCTGCTCCCGGCGATCTCCGTCACTGTTCTACAAACCACGAAAGCCGCCGTTTTGTTCAGCGCGAGCCTTTTTCTGAGCAGCTATTTCGGAACGCGACTTCGAGTCGGCAATCTCAAGGTCTTCACGAAGACACACATTGTGCTTTCAGTCGCGCTCGGTTTTGCAGCGGCTGCGTTCTTTTTTGCCACCGGGCTCGCACGAATGGCGTCGACGGACACTGCGCTGTCGGACATAGTGAGGGTAAAACTCGTGACTGCCGCGTTTGGACACATGAGCGTTTTCTCCACTTGGCTGAACCAATACTGGACTCAGTCGTTCACCCCTACACTCGGCAGCTTTACGTTCGCGGGTCCACTCGAAATGCTGGGGCTGCATCAGCGTGCGCCGGGACTCTTCGATAACGTCGTGGAGCTGGTCGCTGGCGAGACAAGCAACATCTTCACGGGATTCCGTCCCCTGATCGAGGATTTTTCGATGCCTGGGGCGCTCGCGATCCTTGCGATTCTCGGCGCGACGAGTGGTGCGGCGTTCCGGTCTGTCGCTGCAGGAAATGCGGGAGCCGTTCCGGTGCTGATTGCCGCTTACATGACGATTTTGTGGACTCCGATAACGTGGTTCTGGGTTTACAACAGTCTGACCGCTACTATCGTCGTCATCGGATTGATCATTCTCACCATCAGGCTGCTTCGGGGCACGAATAGATCCGCACCCTCGAGAGTGGAGACAAGTGTCGTCACAACATAGCGATCATTTCATTGACGAGGGCGTCGATCCACTGGCCCTGCTCACGCCTCTTGTCGAGCGGCGCCGTCTCATAATACTGGGGACGCTGCTGGTCGCGCTGGTCGTTGGACTCATCGCTGTTTTCAGCGCAAGAAAATACAAGGCCGAGCTGGCGCTGACGCCCGTAACCAATAACAAGTCGGGCACATCGCTGGGCGGCATCGCCGCGCTGGCCGGAGCGTCTCTGCAGACCGGATATACGCTCACTCCAACACGAATGGTGGAGCTCCTCAAATCGCGACGCGTTCTATCAGGCGTGGGGATGTCGCTGATTCGTCCGAACGGAGCCGAGAGAGTGATCGACAGGATCGACGGTGAGAAGTACACGAACAACGACATGGAAGAAGTCGCCAAGCGAATTCTGCGCATGCTGGATGTAGCTGCGAACAAGGAAACCGGGACGATCACGGTGGCCATTCAATATCCTGACAGCATGCTGACGCGCATAATTGCGATGCGCGTGGTCGACAGCGCGAGCCAGATCTTCGTCAGAACTTCGAAGGCGCAGGCGCAGCAGCAGCGAATTGCGCAGGAAGGACGAGTCGTCGCCGCGAAGCAGCAGCTCGAAGCGGCGGAAGACAAACTTCGTGAGTTCAACTTTTCTAATCGTGCGACTCTCGGCTTTTCGACAACCAGTGTAGACCGCACCAGGCTCAGTCGCGACATTCAGTTTGCGGAGCAGGTCTACACGCAGGCCGTGACGGATAAGGAAGCGGCTTACGCGCGCGAGCTCGAAGCGACGCCGACGGTGGTGATTCAGGATCCGATTCCCGATGTGCTTCCTAAAGTGCGCAAGAGAATCGTTGTCAAGACCTCGGTGGCCGGACTTGTCACACTCGTTCTGCTGTCGCTCGGCGTGCTGATCGTGGATTTGACCCGACGCCGGCTGGTGCGGTCGGATGCGGAAAGCGACCGGTTCCGGCGTGCCGTCGCGACGCTCCCGCGATTGAGGAGATCAGCGGGCCGTTAAGCCCTCCCAGGCGACAGAGGCGTAGAGCTTCGCCACCTCCGCCTCGCTGCGCTTTCCACGCAGTAACGCAAACGCGACTCGCACCCCGAACATCGCGATCAGGCTCGCGCAGAAAATCGCATACGTGGTCTGGGACCTGCCGGTGCGAAAAAAGTAGAGCGCGCCTTTGAGGTATTCGCGATAGTAGTTCTTCGATCCCGCGCGAACGGTCTGGCTGCCGTAGTGAATCACGCTCGCATCGGAAAAGAAGACGACTTTCCATCCGTGTTCCTTGAACCGCCGGTGCCACTCCGTCTCCTCACCGCCGACCACAGCGACTTCGACCATCGGGCCAACCTGCCTCACCGCACTCATTCGCATGGCAACGCAGGCGCCGCGAAGCGTATCGACGACGACGGTTCGGTCATGAGCCCAGTATCTCGACGATCCTTCACGGCGACGTATGAGGGGCGCGACGCGTTTCATCAACGCGTCGGTGACAGGAAGCTCGCGAATGCCGGAATGTGCGAGGAGCATCTGCGGCATCGATGGAAATCCGTAGGTGGACGGCTGAAGGGACCCATCAACATTCAGAAGCTTAGGGCTGGCCACCGCCACGCGTGAATTCTCGGGACGCTCCATGAAGCGCGTCACGCTCTCGATCGCGCCGGGAAGGATGAGAAGATCGTCGTTCAGCAGCCACACATAGCGTGCAGTTGAAGACTTGAGAATGACGTTGTGGTTCGCGGCGAATCCGCGCGGCGCCGGGTTGTCGATGATGCGCGCCTGAGGAAAACGGGAGCGGACGCGCTTAGCGAGACCATCGTCAACGCCATTGCAGGTGACGGAAATGGTCCAGCTGTACGGCACGCCGCGCATCGTGCTCGAGAGTGAGTCGAGGCAGCCAAACAGCATCTCCTCGCTCGACCCGCTCACTATCGAAAATTCAATGTCTCTGTCTTCCAATCTTCCCCTGTGAAACTTGCAGCGAGCCTAGGGACGGAGCCCGCAAACGCGGATCTCAACGTCAAGACGACTGGCATAAGCTAAAACTCGCGCGAGCGCGCATGAAGAGTTGAGCGGCGCGCGATATTTTCGGCAGGCCATTGATTCCCCTGCCTGCCGCCGATACCGTCCGGCCAATGCAACTCATATCGATTCTCATCCCGGTTTTTCAGGAGGGCGACTTCGTCAATGGTTGCATGGAGTCGGTCCTCGCCTTTCACCTGCCGGAGGTGTGTGAGATCGAAGTCCTGGTGATCGACGGAATGTCCACCGACGGAACTCGCGAATCGGTAGAGGAGTTTGTTAAACGCGACAGCCGGATTCGCCTCGTCGACAATCCAGCGCGCTATCAATCGGCTGCTCTCAACCGAGCGATCCCCCGCGCGCGTGGTGATTTCATCATGCGGCTCGATGCCCATTCGGTGTATCCTGCCGACTATCTCGTCTCCTGTCTTGAAACTGCCGTCCGAACGAATGCGGACAATACTGGCGGAGTCGTCACGACGATGACGCGCGGCAACGGATATCAGGCCTCCCTCGTGCAAGCACTCATCACTCACTCATTCGGCGTCGGAAATTCGGGATTTCGCACGGCTGCTCCGGAAGGCCCGGCCGATACCGTTCCGTACGGCTTTTTCAAGCGAAGCGTATTCGAGCGTGTCGGATTGTTCGACGAGCGTCTCGTTCGGGCGCAAGACTATGAGATGAACCGCCGCATCATCGCTGCCGGTGCCAAAATCTGGAGAAATCCGAAGATCGAGATTGCGTATTTTCCGCAGCCCGATTTTCTCTCGTTCATCCGCAAGCAGTTGATCCACGAAGCGCCGTACAACGCCTACATGTGGTATCTGGCTCCCTATTCATTCGCGGTTCGGCACGCGATTACCGCAATGTTCGCGGCGGGCATCATCGCCGGTCTTCTTCTCTCGCCGTTCTTTCAGGTGATACGAATCGTGTTTCTCGTCACCGTCGCTCTGTATATCGTCCTGGCCGTCCTCTCCGCGCTCCAGCAAGCCGCGCGCTACAGGGAGCCGAGGCATCTGTTCGTTTTACCTCCGGCCTTTTTTCTCTACCACTTTCTCCACGGGCTCGGCGTTATCGGAGGTCTCGTGCGGCTCGCCTTCGGTATCGCTCCAGTTCAGAAAAAGAGCGAGCCGTGGGATGGAGCAGGCAGGCTGAGGGCGTGGCCCGCACCACGCTCCAGTGGAGTTACCGGATGATGTGGTATCCAACGGCTAAAAGGACATTCGACACGGTCATTTCTGCTGCGGCGCTGGTGGTCCTGTCGCCGGTGATCGCCGCGATTGCGGTAGCCGTGAAAGCCGGCTCGCCAGGGCCGCTGCTGTATCGCGGATCGAGAGTTGGCCGCGACGGCAGACCGTTCAACATGCTCAAATTCCGGACGATGGTCGTTGACGCCGACCAGATCGGCGGATCTTCGACTCCCGGAGACGATCCTCGGGTCACGCCACTTGGCAAAACGCTGCGGCGTTTCAAGCTCGACGAGCTGCCGCAGCTCTGGAACGTCATGACCGGCGACATGAGCCTGGTTGGGCCGAGGCCGCAGGTAAAATGGGCCGTCGATCTATATACTCCCGGCGAGCGGACGATACTGAGCGTCAGGCCGGGAATAACTGACGAGGCCTCACTCAAGTTTGCGAACGAAGCGGAAATACTGAGGGGCAGCCCGGATCCCGATAAGGATTACATGGAAAAAATCCATCCCGAGAAAATGCGCCTGAGCCTCGAGTATGTAGCGACGCGCTCATTCCGGCGCGATTTGTCGCTGATCGCACGAACAGTCGGAGCCGTTGTGCGACCGTCGAGGCGCTGACACGCGATCCCATCCCTGCCGTTTGCTACCCGGCAACCGCGAAACACGGAGGTGACGATCCAACTAAGCCGGCTTCACCAGTTCAAAAGCGAACTGCCAGCTCCAGAGCCGAAGGCCTGGTACTCTTGTCAGAACGGAATCGACCAGACGGCTGGCAGTGAGAAGGCCACTGCGAAACGGACCCTTCGGGAGCAACGTCGCCAGGGGAGACACCAGAAGGAAGAAGCGAACATTTTCGACTGCAAACCACCTTTTTGCGAGAGTGAGGTCGCGCATCGTCAGAATGTGCTCTTTTTCCCACGCTGTTCTCAACTCCGGTGATTTGTCGCGATAGAGTTGAATGACAGGGTTGTAGCCGAGCGCCTCGACACAAAGCACGCGTCCGCCGGGGCGCATCACTCGTGCAAGTTCCGGAAATGCGTTGTTCAGGTTCAAGTGATGGAGCATTCCGTGGCAGAGGCACGCACTAAAGCTGCTCGTGGGGAGTAGCGTATTCTCACAATCCCGCTGCAGGAAACGCGTCCGGTCTGAAACTCCGGCGAACGCTGCATTCTCGGCCGCATTCACCACTGAGATTTCACTTACATCAATTCCGACCGCGATCTCAGCTCCGGCCCTGGCCGCCTTGATTGTTTGAGTTCCGTCGCCGCAGGCAAAATCGAGAAAAGTGCCGGGCGGCGTTCGCGCATGCTGATTCAGCCATGCGTCGACAAAATCCGAAACGGTCGATGCAGCCTCGTAAAACTGATGATTGGCCGAACCGTGCGCCTCATTGACGTGATCGTGGCGGTAGGAATCATGGAATTCGGCTTCCTCCCGTTTTCTCGACTCGAGCTCCGACACCCACTCGGCGCCCAGGACGACACTTTGCTCATCGAGCCAGGTCGTTAGTTGACGCGCCGCGGCAATGTCATTTGCTGTCGATTTCATGATCAGGCTCAGGTTTCTCCGGGCGCGGGCTATCGCTTCTTCAGGAGTGTTGTGATTTGGCCGACGGCCAGCGGAATGCAAGCTTGCGTCAAAAAGTAAAAAGACGGAAGCCTCCGCGAGAGCGCCCTGCCCAAGGGTGGCACAAGCGCGCCCTTTTCGCGTCTGACCAGATCAGTCTGTTCTCCGACGTGAAACAGGCCGCCAACTTCGGCATTTGACATTGCCGTCGCCACTCCGCTTCCCTTTCGCGAGTAGCGCCAATCCGTCAGCATGATGTAGCCGCCCGGCTTCGTCACTCGAATCATCTCGTTGGCAATGCTGCGCAGGAGTTCCTGCGATGCCAGCGTGCCGAGCATCGTCGATTCGGAGACCAGATCGAAAGTGCCGTCCGCATAACCGAGTGCTTCCGCGCTTCCACACACGAGCTCGACTGTAGGCAACAGCTTCCGCCCATCTGAAATGCGTTCCGCATCGCTGTCGACGCCTACAAGATTCTCCGAACGAAAGCCAAGCCTGAGGAACTGCAGCAGACTGGTTCCCGATCCACAGCCGACATCGAGCACGCGGGCGTTATCCCGATCGAGCGAAGCTGCCCGCAGTGCAGCAATGTTAGCCCTCTCGACAGCAAATGCCTGGAAAACAACTTCCGGGTTCGACAGGAGATCGTTGCGTTGTGATCCGCGCTTCGCATAGTACTCGCTGTACACGCTGCTCCGGCGTTCGATTGAGGAGATAAACCTAACCTTCAAGCGAACCCGCTTCCCGTTTCGAAAGGCACGCTTTATAAACCGCAGGACGACTGCGGATTGTATCTTTCCCTCCATCGCTCGAATCGCGGGCGCCATCATCAAACCTTCGAGGCTGTGAAAAACCTCCGCACTGAAGCCGAGAAACAGGTTGGCCCCAACGTCGAGCGCATCTTCAACGAGTGCTCAGATTCGGTCGAGGTCAAGCTGGAGAATTTTCCGAAGTACGTTCGCCGAAATCACCTCAAGCGGTTCCTCGCCATGTACGAGCTGTTCAAGCTCGTCATGCCAGTGAAGGGCTCGGTCGTGGAATGCGGAGTATTTCGCGGCTTCGGCGTGATGACGTGGGCGAAGCTCAGCGCGATGCTCGAGCCGGAGAATCTGACTCGCCGGATCTATGGCTTCGATACGTTCGATGGATTTCCCACCGTCGGGAAAAAGGATCGCAGCGAGTTCGCGAGTCCGGAAGTTGGAGATCTCAGATCGTCTTCGCATGACGAGCTGCAGCAGCTCATCAAGGAATACGATGCCGACCGGTTTCTCGGCCACATGAACAAGGTCGAGCTCGTCAAGGGCGACATCGTTTCTTCGGCACCTGCTTTCATCAAATCTCATCCGCATCTCGTCGTCAGCCTGCTTTTCATCGACTGCGACCTCTATGAGCCCACGAAAGCGGCTCTCGACGCATTCCTTCCACGCATGCCGAAGGGCTCGGTTGTCGCATTCGATGAGCTCGACAACCCCATCTGGCCCGGAGAAACACTCGCGGCGCTCGACTCCAAAGTGTTGAGTGGCTTGCGTTTGCGCCGTTTTGAGTGGGACCCTTACATTTCCTACGCCGTCATCGAATAGACCCTCGTGGCGGCGTGATCTCTGCAATACGAATCAGCAATCAGCCATGACATCAGCCGTCGCGCAGACTTCGATCCCCTTCTTCAACTACCGCGGTGCGTTTTCCGCGCGCGAAGATGAGTTCATGGAAATCATCCGCGACGTCGTTCGCCGCGGAGCATTCATTCAGCAGCGCGATCTCGCTGAATTCGAGGACGCTCTGGCGAGGTACCTTGGCGTTTCGCACGCGTTTGGAGTCGCCAATGCCACCGATGGCCTGGTGATGTGCCTGCGCGCAGCCGGAGTCGGTGCCGGGGACGAGGTGATTTTTCCTTCCCACACGATGGTCGCGACTGCGGCGGCGGCCGCGCATGTGGGCGGAATTCCGGTCGCGGTTGATTGTGGTCCAGACCATCTGATCGACCCGCGTTCGATCGAGTCGGCGATTACTGAGCGCAGCCGCGCGATCATGCCGGTTCAGCTGAATGGCCGCACGTGCGACATGGACGCGATCGGGCGCATCGCTGACAGGCACAATCTCAAAATTATAGAAGACGCAGCCCAGGCATTGGGATCGAAATTCAAAGGGCGGTATGCCGGCACGTTTGGCATCGCTGCCGCATTCAGTTTTTATCCGGCGAAGATTCTCGGATGCTTCGGCGACGGTGGAGCAGTCGTCACGAACGATGCGGAAGTCGCGCGTACGGTCGCCCTGCTGCGCGACCACGGCCGCAACGAAGCCGGCGATGTAGAGATGTGGGGCTTCAACTCCCGGCTGGACAACCTGCAGGCAGCAATCCTGCATGCACAATTCCGGGATTATGATGAAATCGTTACCCGGCGCCGAAGTATCGCCCGCCTGTACCACTCGCTACTTTCAGACCTCAGGGAGCTCGTCCTCCCTCCGGGCCCCGACGCGGGGCAGGATCATTTTGACGTGTTCCAGAACTATGAGATCGAAGCTGACCGTCGTGACGAGCTTCGGGCCCATTTATTGGAAAAAGGCATTGGGACGATCCTTCAGTGGGGCGGCACACCGGTCCACAGCTTCAAGCGTCTCGGCTTCAATGTTTCGCTGCCGGCCACTGAAAGATTTTTCGAGCGGTGCCTGATGCTGCCACTCAACATGATGGTAACGGATGACGAAGTGACCTACATCGCATCGAGTATTCGCGCCTTCTACGGAGCGTCAGTCTGATGACTCAGGTCTGATGGAACAGAACACCGCCGCTGCGCTTCGCGCGCGCACAGAAATACCGGCGTCGGCGGAGCTCGCCCTTCGCATCCGCAAGCATGCCGTGCGAATGACGAACCTCGGCGGCAGCTCGCACGTCGGTTCGGTTCTGTCGATGGCGGACATCGTCGCTGTGCTGTACGGCGGGATTCTACGCGTCGATCCCGCTAACCCGGCTCGTCCCGACCGCGACCGATTCGTGCTCAGCAAGGGACACGCAGGAGCCGGTATCTATGCGGCACTCGCCGAGACCGGATTTTTTTCGACCGATCTTCTCGATAAGCATTGCTCGGACGGATCTGTGCTCAGCGGTCATGTGTCGCATCGAGGCGTTCCCGGCGTCGAGCTGTCGACCGGCTCGCTTGGCCATGGATTGTCGGTCGGCGCAGGAATGGCGTACGGAGCGAAGCTCGACCGCCGCAGCAATCGCGCGTTCGTTCTCATGAGCGACGGCGAATGCGATGAAGGCTCAACGTGGGAAGCCGCGATGTTCTCGTCGCACCACAAGCTCGACAACCTCGTTGCGATCATCGATTACAACAAGATTCAGAGCCTTGCGCCAGTTGCGGAAACGCTCACACTCGAGCCATTCGCGGACAAGTGGAAGGCATTCGGCTGGGCGGTCACCGAAGTCGATGGACACGATCACAACTCACTCTACGCAAGCCTGTCAACGGTGCCGCGAACGAACGGCAAGCCAACCTGTGTCATCGCTCACACCACAAAGGGCAAAGGCGTTTCGTTCATGGAGCGCAGCGTTCTCTGGCATTACAGAACCCCGCGCGGCTCGGAATACGACGAAGCGCTCAACGAATTGTCTGCTGACTTGTGAGAGATAACTTCGTCCGCCAGCTCACTGAGCTGGCACGCAGGGATCCGCGGATTTTCCTGATGACCGCCGACCTCGGATTCAAAGTACTGGACTCCTTTGCAGAGGAATTCCCCGCGCAGTACCTGAACGTCGGAATTGCAGAGCAGAACATGATCGGCCTTGCGACAGGAATGGCCATGGACGGCCGCACTGTGTTTTGCTATTCGATCGGAAATTTTTCGACGCTGCGTTGCCTGGAGCAGATTCGCAACGATGCGTGTTATCACGAAGCAAACGTCAAAGTAGTCGCCGTGGGCGGCGGGTTCAGCTATGGCCCGCTCGGCATCTCGCACCACGCGACCGAAGACCTCGCGATCATGCGTGCCCTTCCCAACATCACGATTGCGGTGCCGGGCGACCAATGGGAAGCGAGAGAAGCGACGAAGGCGCTCGTTGCAACACCCGGCACCTGCTACCTGCGCCTCGACAAGTCAGCGGCGCCTGCGACCGCACGCGCCAAGGAAGTTTTCTACATCGGAAAGGCGCGCACTGTTCGCGAAGGCACTGACATCACGCTGATTGCGACCGGCGGAATCCTCGGCGCCGCGCTCGAAGCTGCTGACAGCCTGGTCGAACAAGGCATCACGTGCCGCGTCATCAGCATGCACACGATCAAGCCATTCGACAGCGACGCGGTTCTGCGCGCCTGCCGGGAAACAGGCGGAATCGTGACGGTCGAAGAGCACACGATTCACGGCGGACTCGGCAGCCTTGTCGCGGAAACGTGCATGGACGCCGGGGTGAAGCCGACCGTGTTCCGGCGCATCGGTCTTCGCGCCGGATTCTCGTCGATCGTAGGTGCGCAGGAATATTTGCGGCGCGAGTACGGAATGGACGCGAAGGCGATCGCCAAAGCGGTTGCCGAGCTGGTGTCGGCCGGAAGTCCCCATGCGCCGAGACCTCGCCTCAAGGTCAGCTCCGGCGGTTCCTCGACTTAACGCTCAGATACAAAGAACCGAAGAAAAATCCGTGCAACCCAGCCGAAGTTCGGCTGTTGCACGCCTCGACCCGTATTACCAGCCAAACGTCGCTACCGTGAGTGAAAGCTGATTGTTGTGGCGATCGCTTCCGTCTCCCCCCGAGACGCAGCTGGTCTTATTCTGAAAGAACGTGTTGTATCTCGACGCTGAAGTGAACTCCGCGCCAATGCGAACGTAACGGCTCGAATAACTTCCGCGCACTCCGGGATACACTGTGACGTCGTGACCGCACCGCGTAGCAAATGGCCGCAGAAAGAATGCGTCGTTGTTGAATCGCGTTCGTCCGAACGTCAGCCCGATCTGCCAGCTGTTGTGGAAGTAGTCCGCTGCACCGAATCCTCCAGACGAGCCAGGACCGATTCCTGCGCCGAGCAGCTGCCCTTCGTTGGTGAATCCCTGAGGGACTGAGCGGCTCGTGTAGAACGATCCAATCGGACGAAGACGGAACGTCGAACTCTGCTCCACGCTCGTCACTTCTCCCTGAAAGCGGAAACGCGAAGACCGATCGGCGTTTACGCGAGTCCACTGAAGCCCGGCCGTGTAGCCGCGGGTGTTATTGGGTTCTTCGAGAAAATCGCGAAGCGACACGGGCAGGTCTGCTCTTGCCCATTCCACGTACGTCTCGAGTCCATACCGCGGAATTGCCCAGCGTCCAAACACTGAGAGCAGCTGGTCCGGACCCGGAATGAAGGCCGTGTCTCTGATCGCGCGCGCATTTGGATGGCCGACACCCTTCAGAAAGTCAAAGAATGCGCCAGGCACGTCGCTGTACCCCGATGCAGGAGCAATCACTGCTCTTGTCAATCCAAGCGTGAATTGGGAATGGCGCGAAGCACGCCATGCAACAGCGGCCGCGCTGATGGTGCGGACATCGTTGGTTACGTCGCTGTCGAAGAAGTCCGACTCGTGAAGGCCGCCGACAATGATTCTCGCGTCGAAATTCCCGAGCGGCCCGTTCAATCCGCCTTTTGTCCGGATAAATCCGTGCGGAAATCCAGGTGCATTGTCACCGAGAACCAGCGGGTTCCGAATGGCCGGACCCCACCATTCATTTTCGGTCGCCGCACCAACTTCGACCGGGCCGGCGGTCACCGTGACCGATGATTGTCCCGGATAGAACTTGCTGAATGAGCTGCCCCCGAAGCGGTAGGGCATGTCGATCGAATAGGGATACACATTGAACGGCGACGAGAACCTGCTTCGCGACGCCGGGATTGCGGGGGCAAAGAGCGTGTCGATCGGATTGATTGGCAGTCTCCCGTTCGCTGAATACACGAGCTCCGGAATCGCGACGATGCGTACCGGACCAAAGGTCGCAGTGAATCCACCCATGAACCGAACACTCGCTCCCGCTCCAGCCCACAGTGCGCCATCGTTCTGACCGAACGGAAGGTTCGAATTGGTTACGAAATTCGCAAATGGAAAAACGACTGTGAAGGACCGGGGTGCGAGACCGTACCGGCGTGGATCGCTCAGGCTCGATGTAGAACGGAGCATCAAACCTTCTGGTCGAGCGACTCCGTCAAGCTGCGCAAGCCGAAGGCGATCGACCGAATCACCACTTACGGTGATGACTCCGTCAGCGGCCCTTGCCCTGCCGGCGTACGCACTGTCACTCTGGGCCGTGGCGTCGGCGCCCGCGATGAACATGACAGCAAAAACGGTGGAATACAGCAAACGCCGGATTGGTGGCATTCTTTGGTTAGTTTGATGGGCGCACGGAATGGAGGAGGAGCTTGTAGTCTCCGCTTGCTCCGGGCAAAGCGCCACTGTAAGTATATTTCGCTGCCGCTTCCACGGCGCCGTCGGGAAAGCTAGCGGCGCCGCAATCCCCCAGCAAATTCGAGGTATCGAGCGTGATCGATGCGTAAAGTGCGTATTAGTACAACAGCAGGTGCACTTCACTCGAACCGCACGCGCGGCAGGCTGGTGATCCCAGCCGTTGCGCTCGCACTTGCATTTGCAGGGTTATCATCTCCGGCTCCGCTCGCAGCACAGGGCAACGTTGGCGGTCGCGACGAAGTATTCGCGGGCAGTGTTCTCGAAAGCTACCTCCGCTATCTCCAGACTCTTGGAAAATCAGAGGCGTACCCATTCAGCATTCGCGGCTTTTCCCCGTCTGAAGTCGACAGGCTGGCCCCACGCGATTCAGTACATCCATGGGCCGCCCGCTATTCACTGCAGCGCGACAGCTCGTCTGGATTTCAGATTCGGCCGATCAGGGCGAACATCGGCTTCACTTTCAATACTTCGTATCCCTTCGGCGGAAATGATGGCGTAGTGTGGGCCGGTAAAGGTCTCACCTCTTCGGTTCAGCTTGGCGCGGCGGCCAGATGGGGCCCGTTTTCCGCGCGGCTCGCGCCGATTGCATTCCGCTCGGAAAATCAAACTTTCGACTTGCTCGACAACGGCCAGATAGGCCTCGTTCGTTTCAACGATGGCCAGTTTCCTTTCGTCATCGACAGGCCGCAGCGATTCGGCAATGATCCATACAGCCGAATCGATCTTGGAGAAAGCAACGTTCGTGTCGACGTGCTCGGACTCGCAGCGGGAATCTCGACCGAGAGCCAGTGGTGGGGACCGACGAACGACCTTCCGTATGTGCTCGGAAATAACTCCGGCGGATTTCCTCATGTCTTCTTCGGAACGTCCAAACCTGCGAACGCTGCGATAGTAAAACTCCACGGCCGCCTCGTGTATGGCATGCTCGATCAGTCGCCGTATTCGCCCGTGACGGGGCCGGATTATTTCACGAGCTTTTTCCAGCCTGGCAAGAAACGCTTCATGGCCGGGCTCGTCGGAGTTGCCGAGATCACGGGCGCGCCAGGCCTCGAGATCGGTGGATCGCGGTTCTTCCACGCAGCGAGCGCGAAGGACGGAATCACGGCGCACAACATCGGCCTTCCGCTGCAGAATCTTTTCAAGAGGCGGCTGCCCAGCGAAGGCGAGATCAACGCGGGTGACAACACGAGCTTGAGGGAGAACCAGCTCGCCTCACTCTTCTTCAGATTCGCACCTCCGGGCAGCGGCTTCGATGTGTATGGAGAATTCGGCCGTGAGGATTTCAGCGCCGATCTTCGCGATCTTCTTCTCGAGCCCGATCACTCAGCGTCCACGAACCTTGGATTTCGCAAGGCGTGGATGAATGGAACGACCATCAGTGCCATTCGAGCGGAAGGTTTTTCGTACGAGGCGTCAGCTGGATCGCGAACGCGAGGAGAAGGCCAGACCTACATCCACGGAACGCTGTTTCAGGGACATACGAACCGCGGCCAGCTCCTCGGCGCCAACGTTGGCCCGGGAAGCGGAAGCGCTCAGACTGTCGCGTACGATCGTTTTACGCCGAGTGGTCTGATGACGTTCTTCTTTTCGCGCGCAACTCAGCATGAGCGGGCCGGAACGGTGGCCGGAGCGGGAGCGACGTCCACCGTGAGTCACGCCATCGACGTGATGAATTCGGTCGGCGGAGAAGTGAGCCGGTTTGTCGGACCGTTCGATATCGGAGGAAGAGTCATCATCACCTCCAATTTGAACCGCAACTTCCTCAACGACGTAAACAACGCGACGTTCGGCCTCACGATCTCGCAGAGTTTCTAGAACCGTTGGGGCGGCCCTTCAAGCGCGCGCTCGTCGCCGGCATTTTCATCGCGGCAGCCGCCCTTCGCCTTACGCTGCTAGGGGCGATACCGCTTCCGGTTCAGCAGGACGAGCTGTCGAATATTTACGACGGTTACTCGATCGCTGAAACGGGTATGGACCGGTCTGCGTTGGGCCTGCCCATCGTCGTTCGGGGATTCGGAGAAGTCGACTACCGTCCGGCGATGTATGCGTGGCTCGCGGCGATTCCGGCGTCAGTGATCGGGTTCTCCGTTGCCGGCGGCAGACTTCCGGCAGCGGTTCTAGGCTGTGTCGCACTCCTCCTCCTCTTCTCATTCGCGACTGAGTTGAGTGGCTCTGAATTTGGAATCATCGCGCTGGCAATCGGCGCGTTTTCGCCGTGGCTCATCTCGTTTTCGCGGGTCGCGCACGAAGGAGCGATGCTGCCGCCGTTCCTGATGCTACTGACGTTCTATCTCTGGCGTCGCGCGGACGCGAAACGTTTCACCGTCACTCCAACGATGCTTCTCGGCTTCGTCGTTGGATTCTCGGCGAATGCCTACCAGAGCACGAGACTCACCTCGTTTCTCATGGCAGTGTGCATCTCGGCGTTCATTCTGCGGCACTCGACCAGGAAGTGGCGCGACGTGATGTTGTTCGGCACAGCCGCGTTCGTCGGCGCGGTTCCTCAATTGTTCTTACTTGTGGCCGATCCAGCTCATTTCGCCGCGCGCTCACACGACACACTCCAGAAGGGGGCGTCGGTCCTTGGCTGGGCCGGGGCAGTGTTGAGAAATTTCGGTCTCAACGTTGGGCCCACCTATCTGTTCGTGCCGAACATGACAGAGACCTATCTCACGTCGGCCAGACTGCTCCCAGTCGAGATAATTCTGTTTTATCCGGGGCTGTTGGCGATCCGTGCACTGAGAGGTGAGACCGCGGAGCGTTTTCGTCCGTGGCTGTACGCCGCCGTGTTCATTGCAATCGTGCCGGCAGCCTTACGAATCAGAACCCGCACTCGCTGAGAGCGTCGGGCCTCGCCGCGCTGACGCCGATTTTTTCAGCCGCCACAGTGGTTTGGCTTCGCGACTCGATCGTGAGGAGAAAACTGTCAACCTCCTTGTTCGACGGGGCGTTCGCGGTGTCGGTGGTGGCCAGTCTAGTCATTGTTGGCGAAATGTATTTTCGAAGCCCGCTTGCGAGAGGCGAGCGAATGCAGAATGGGATAACTCTCGCCGCTCAACAGGTCGGCGCACGCCAGAAAGCGTACGATCGCGTGTTCTTCGAGAATGGCGGATACCAGCCATACTTGTACGTCGTCTCGTACACGGGGATGAGACCACGCAAGTACATGGAGGTCCCGAAAGAAATGGGAGCATCACCAACGCGAATGGACATCGTTCGCCGTGTCGATAAATACTTTTTTTCTGACAGCCTCGAAATTATCGCGCAGGCGGCCGAGTCAGCGGCCGGCGGCAGACGCGATCTCTTTGTCGCACGCCGCAAATTGCCGGAGCTCGCTCTTCTCGACAGCGTTGCGTGGCAGTGGCAGCGATACTACGTGATGGAGCCGAAACCGCGTTAGGAGTTTCCCGACTGTGTGCGCATCGGCTTGATCCGCTCGACAATCAGATATGCGGCGGACAAGAGCACCGCGCCGGCGAGTATGGACGCGAGGAACAACGTCGGCTGCTTCCAGGCGACAATGGCGAGAATAGCGAGCACGAAGTTGAAGAGCAGAATCATCGAGCTCACCTGCGCGTGCGTGCGGCCCGCCTGCACGAGGCGCTGGTATGCATGACTGTGATGCGCGTGATGCCAGCTATGGCCCTGCGCAATTCGCCGGCAGAGTGTCACCGTGGCGTCGAAAATGAAAACTCCGAGCAGCAGCACCCACAGCATCAGCGGAATAGCGCCGGCATTTTCCGACGCGACCGCGAGAGTCGCGAAGAGATACCCGAGAAGGCCGCTTCCTGCGTCTCCCATGAAGAGCCGCGCCGGTGACCAGTTCAGTGGCAGGAATCCCAGATTCGCGGCTGCGATCAGGAGAGCGATGATTGCGAGTGCCGGGTGCCCGACGCCTAGGAGAAGCAATCCACCGATCACACCCGTGCTGACCGCTTCGCCAGCGGCAAGTCCATCGATCCCGTCGACGAAGTTGTAAAGGTTTATCGCCCAGACGATTCCAAGCGCTCCAAGAAAAATCCCAGCGGGGCCGAGGTGCGCGACAAAGATCCCGAGGCTGAGCGAAGGGAGTCCACCGAGCCAGTACATCGCCCACCCGGCGGAGATGAACTGGACTGCGAAGCGCGTGAGAGGAGAAAGACTGCGGTGATCGTCGATCCAGCCGACGGTCGCGATCATTAACCCGCCGCCGACCAGGGCAATCGCAAGATCGGTTGCGAGCCAGTTAAAGCTTGCCGCCAGAGCGATCCCTCCCAGCGTAGTGACTGCGATTGCAAAGCCACCGCCCCGTGGCGTGGGACGCGAATGAGAGCTGCGCTCGTTTGGGATGTCGAGCATCTTGTCCAGCGCATACAGGCGCACCCGGCTCGCGAGGAGCCAGCTCAGTATGGCCGCCGATGCGAGGAAGACCAGCATGCCCGTCGTCATGCGTTCAATCTGAATGGCGGTGACGCGAAAACGCGCCTGCTGGCAACAGGCGCCCCAGGAAGGAAACTGTGACGGTCATGTTTCTTGAAGTGAATCAAAGTAAGCCGTTAGACTCTACTGCCGGTCGTTGAAACCCGCAACGGCCGATGCGATGCCCGTTTCGAGATCGGCAGGCATCTGGACACCAAGCTCGCGACGAATTTGAGTTCCATCGTATCGGGTGTTTGCGGCGAGCTTGGCGATCTGGTCGGCAGACAGAGGAAGTCTAAGCCCCATAGACTTTCGGAGGCCGTCGGCGATGCGACCGGCGGCTTCGAGAAATCCGGTTGGAATTCGCACGGGAGCTCGGGTGAGACCAAGAGCTTTGTAGATCGTCGTGACAATCTCCGCGAGAGTAGAGGATCGTTCGTCGGTAACGATGTAGAGTTTTCCTGCGGCCCGCGGATCGTTTGCGACGTGAACAGCGGCGGTGACCACGTTCTCGACCGCCACCATCGTCTTGATGTTGTCGCCTGATCCAGGAATGAAAAAGCGGCCGCATGCAATCGCCTCGATCAGCCGCCTGACATTCCCGCGGTCACGCGGTCCATAGACGACGGGAAGCCGAAGAATCGTGACGCGCATCGAGCCCGCCGCGCTCATTGCTATTCCCTCTGCCCGTAGTTTCGATGCGCCGTAGGGCGTGGAAGGCGCAACGCGCGATGCCTCGTCAAACACGTCGTCGCTCTCCGGATAGACGGCGACCGTGCTGAAAAACACGAACGCGGCGACGCCCGCGGCCACCGCTGCATTCACGACCGACTGCGTTCCTGAAACATTGACCTGCTCGACCAGTGTTTCCGCTGCGTCGGGTGAATGCACGACAGCAGCGAGATGAAATACGGCGTCTGCTCCATGCATGTGTACGGTGAGAGCGCCTGGATCCAGCAGGTCGCAAGTGACGATGCTCACTCCATCGAGCCCCGCGATGTATCTCGTCTGAGAGCCGGGCCGTACGAGCGCCGACACGCTCCACCCATCGGCCGAAAGCTTCTCGCAGAGGGCACTACCGATTCCGCCCGTTGCTCCAGTGACGAACGCGTGCATTAGTGGCCCGCCCGTGGCTCGGCTTATTATTGTCTGTCTATGCTCACACCCGCGAGCCGGCGGCAGGACGATACGTCTGCCCAGCGTGGCCTTAATATAGTAGCCACAACCCCGTGAGAATCGGCGTCGTCAGCGAGTACTTCGATCGCACTGGAAGCACCCCGACGGTTCTCCACGATCTCGTCGGTTACATGCGCGAGCATCACGCCGACCTGACATTCGACGTTGTTTCGAGCGTCAACGAGTACCGCGGAAACTCGCGCCTAGACCGTCACGAAATGTTGGACGGCATCGAGATCACGCGGCTCGCCACTCCAAGGTCGAACCGTCCTTCGACACTCTCTCGCCTGAGCGCCGGATTTGTTTTCACTGCTGCCGCATTCGCGGAGCTGGTACGCCGGCCGAAGCACGACGTGTTGCTTGTCGTCACCAATCCGCCTTCGCTGGCGATGGCAGCGCGCGCGGTGAAGCAACTTCGCGGGACGCCGTACGTCTATCTCATCCACGACCTCTATCCCGATGTAGCGAATGCGCTCGGTGTGCTGAACGCGTCGAGCGCGCCCTCGCGCATTCTGCATCGCTCTCAGAAGCAGTGGCTTCATGCCGCGACTCGTGTGGTCGTACTCGGGAGGTGCATGCGGGATTACCTGGTGGAGAACTACTCCCTGCCGGCGAGCAGGATCGACGTTATTCCCAACTGGGCTGATGCGAAACAAATATCTCCCGCGACGACCAGCCGTTTTCGCACGGAGAATAAGCTCGATGGCATCGTCGCCCTGTATTCGGGAAACTTCGGAAAGCACCAGGACTTCGATGTAATACTCGACGCAGCAAAGATTCTGCAGTCGAAAGGCTCATCCGTGGTTTTCGCGCTTGCCGGAAAAGGCGCGCAGGAGGCACACATTGCGGCTCGGCTGAAG
>JBBQYO010000014.1:0-24180 GCA_038208605.1 Gemmatimonadales bacterium
TCTCATCAGCATCGACAATCGTGGTGGCCTGTTGATGCCGGGCATGAATGGCGAGGTGTCGATCGAGACCGAACGCCGCGACAACGTGCTGGCGGTGTCGAACGACGCGGTGCGTAGTCCGAACGAGGTCGTGTCTGTCGCAACGCTGCTCGGACTGAATCCGGATTCCGTTCGCATCCAGCTTGCCTCGATGGGAGGCGGGAGTGGACGCGGTGGACGCGGCGCGAACCGCAGCGGCCCCGGGACCGCATCCGATGCGGGCGCCAGCGGGACCACCGGGGGCACCAGTAGTACCGCCAGTACGCCGCCTTCTTCAGGGGCTGGTGGACAAAGCGGCGGTCAGGGCGGATTCAATCTTCCCGACGTGACGGAAGCACAGTGCGCACAGGTTACCGCGACACTCGCGAAAAATCCCGACGTCCAGACCAAAATCGGCGATCTCCGAACGAAAATGCAGTCCGGTGAGCTCGACCGGCAGGCAATGCAGGCGGAAATGCAGAAGATCTATTCCGCGATTGGACTCGACCCGGCAGTGACACGCGCGTGCAACTTCAAGCAACGTCAGGCTCAAGGCGGGGGCGGGGCAGCCGGGGCAGCGAACAGTTCGCAGGGAAACCAGGGAGCCCCGGGCGGGCAAGCTCCAGCGACGTCAGAGAACACTGGCGCATTCCAGGGCGCTGCCGGTGGCACCGGTGGCGGCACGGGCCAGGTTCGGTCGCGGCGCGGACTCGTATTCACCGTCAAGGCGGGCAAGTACACACCGAAGGTCGTGCGCCTGGGCGTCAGCAACTTCGACTTTTCGGAGGTGCTGTCGGGATTGAGCGATGGTGACTCGGTTGCAATCCTCAACGTCGCAGTCCTGCAGGCACAACAGCAGAACGATCTGAACCAGGTGCGAAATCGCGCTGGCGTCCCGGGAATGCAGCGACAACCGGCGGCTGGCGCTGCAGGTCGCCCGGGCGGCGGTGCCGCACCGAGAGGAGGTGGCTGATGAGCGTACCAGTGCACAGTGCTGAGCGTGGCATAAAGCTCCGCGGCAGCCGCACACCCGCGTCGAAGCCCCACGGGCTCGAGGCAGTTGCCGGCGAAAGTCGCGCCGCGAGCGTCATGCTTGCCAAGGAAATCGTGCTGGTTGCGATGGGCGCTCTTCGAGCCAACAAGATGCGCTCATTCCTGACGATGCTCGGCATCGTTATCGGCGTTGCTGCAGTGATCGCCATGGTTGCGATCGGAAAGGGCGCTCAGAAATCGATCAGCGAGCGCATCGCGGGACTTGGCACGACGCTGCTCACCATTCGTCCGGGCGCGCGCCGCGGGTTTGGCGTTCAGACTGACAACAATGAGAAGCTGACCATCGAGGACGCCGACGCGCTCGCGAAACGCGGAAAGTATTTCGAAGCCGTTGGCCCTGAGATGAACAAGCGAACCCTGCTTCAGTACAGCAATCTTAACGCGCAGACGCAGGTCACTGGCGCCCTGCCCATGTGGCCGGACATACGCAAGTTCACGGTCGCATCAGGCCGTTTTTTCAACGATGCAGAAGAAGCTGGAATGCGCCGAGTCGCGGTTGTCGGATCGGCGGTCATCGACAACCTCGGCCTCCAGACCACCGAAGCGTTAATCGGCGAAAATGTCCGCATCGGTGGACTTCAGTTCCAGGTGATCGGCGTCCTGGCGTCCAAGGGACAAACCGGCGGTTTCGGCAACAACCCTGACGACATCGTGATCATCCCTCTTTCTACCGCTCGCTACCGCCTCATGGGAACCAATGAGCTCGGCTCGATCAACGTTCTTGCTGCATCCGAAAGTGAGATTCCCCAGGCGCAGGCTGAGATCCAGTCAATTCTCCGTCGCGAGCATCGTCTCACCGCCGGAAAAAAGGACGACTTCGACATTCGAAATCAGGCCGAGTTTCTCAGCACGTTCGCGGAAACGACAAAGACGTTCACGTTTCTGCTCGCTGGAATCGCCGCCGTGAGCCTTCTCGTTGGTGGCATTGGCATCATGAACATCATGCTCGTGTCGGTGACCGAACGAACCCGCGAAATTGGCGTCCGGAAAGCGCTCGGCGCGACGAAGATAGCAATTCTCTTTCAATTCCTGATCGAAGCGATCGTGCTCTGCCTGCTCGGTGGTCTCATCGGTGTGGTGCTGGGAGCAGGCGGAGCTCTGGCACTGAGCAAGCTCGGAGGGTTCAACACGACCGTCGACATCTCTTCAGTGCTGCTGGCTTTTCTCTTCTCGGCGACGGTTGGTGTGTTGTTTGGAGTATGGCCAGCTAGGCGTGCTGCATCGCTGGATCCGATCGTGGCGCTGCGATACGAATAACCCTCCCTCATCGGGTGAAAAAAAGGCCCCCGCAGTCGCGGAGGCCTTTTTTTCGGAGATCCATCACTTCAGACGGCGTCGTCCGTCTTCTTCTCGCCTTTTCCGAAGTTCTTCTGGATCTTCCCTTCGAGCTCCTTGGCGCGACCCTTCAGATGTTCGCTGGTATTGTCGGTTGCATCGCCGACGTCACCGCGCACCTTGCCTTCCATCTCTTTGGCCTTGCCTTTGATCTCGTTTTCCGTACCGCGGGTGTTCAGGTCTTTATCCATATAACCTCCGAATCTGACTGACTGGTTTTAGTCGGCCGCGCTTTGCGGCACCTACCCTAAATGCAATCGGCGTGCCCGCCCAGAGCCGGAAAACCGGCCATACTCGGGCACGTATTTTGACCTGCGGGCGCGATTTGCCATCCAGAAACGTCTGATGCTCGTCGGCTTGCAGCGCCCTGGACTCTGTTGGAGATTGTCAAGCCTCACCACAACCGGTTGGCCGCAATCGATACGGATAAACAGCCAGTAGCGGATCTCGATCCGGTAGCGAGCAGGAGTCGCGTCGCCAAGCTGACGCTGCTTGCCGTCGGGGTCGTTTACGGAGATATCGGGACGAGCCCGCTCTACGCGATCAAGGAATGCTTCAAGGCCGAGCACGGACTCGTACCGAACGAGGCCAACGTCCTTGGAGTGCTATCGCTCATCATCTGGGCGCTGATCCTCATCGTGAGCGTCAAGTACATCGCCTTCATCATGCGGGCAGACAACCGTGGGGAGGGCGGCGAGCTCGCGCTGCTCGCGCTGATACTGCAAACGCAGCAGCGAAAGGCCGATAAGCGGCGCTTCCTCATCATTTCTCTCGGGCTCACGGGCGCCGCGCTTCTCTACGGCGATGGCGTGATCACGCCGGCGATGTCAGTACTGAGCGCGACCGAAGGACTCAACGTCGTCTCGCCAAAGTTTCATGGATTCGTCGTTCCGGCAACGATCGTGATCCTCCTCTCGCTGTTCATGATTCAGAAATACGGTACGGCCAAAGTCGGGCGGGTATTTGGCCCGGTAATGGTCATCTGGTTCTTCACGATCGCCATACTCGGCGTGATGGAAATCATGAAGCTTCCGCGCGTACTGATGGCGGCCAATCCATATGAGGGATTCGATTTCTTCAGGCGAAACGGCTTTGCGGGGTTCGTAATACTTGGCTCCGTGGTTCTGGCGGTGACCGGAGCCGAAGCGCTCTATGCAGACATGGGGCACTTCGGCAAGAAACCAATCAGGCTCGCCTGGTTTTCGCTCGTTCTACCTGCTCTTCTGCTGAACTATTTCGGCCAGGGAGCGCTCATCCTTCGTGAGCCTGCGGCGGCGGCAAGCCCATTCTATTTGTTGGCGCCGAGGATGTTGCTGTACCCCCTGCTGGCGTTGGCGACGATGGCGGCGGTGATTGCGTCGCAGGCGCTGATCTCCGGTGCCTTCTCCATTACTCAGCAATGCATTCAGCTAGGCTACGCACCGCGGATGTCGATCGTGCACACGTCGGAGACTGTGCACGGACAGATCTACATTCCCGAGGTCAACCGGGCGCTGATGGTTGGGTGTCTGGCAGTTGTGGTTGGCTTTCGATCGACGACTGCTCTCGGTGCCGCGTACGGAATCGCGGTCACCGGATCAATGGCGATCAGCACCATTCTTTTCTCGACTCTCGCCCGGACAAGATGGAACTGGAACTGGGCCCAGGTGATTTCGCTCGCAGCAGGTTTCCTCATCGTCGATCTCAGCTTTTTTGGATCAAACGCACTCAAGCTCAAGCACGGCGGCTGGGTTCCTCTCGCGATCGCCATCTCGGTTTTCACCCTGATGACGACGTGGAGCAGCGGCCGGCGAATCGTGCAGGGGCTGCTCGCCAAGGGGTCGCTGCCGATCGATCTGTTCCTCGCTGATGTAGCCAAGCGGAAGCCATTCCGGGCGCCGGGCACTGCGGTTTTCATGACCTCGAATCCCGAAGGCGCTCCTCTGGTGCTTCCCCATCACCTGCGACACAACAAGACTCTGCTCGAACAGGTGGTTCTCCTGTCGATTCTTTCTGACAATGTCCCCAAAGTCCCGGATGCAGAGCGGCTGACGGTGACCGACCTTGGCGAGAATTTCTGGCGTGTCGTCGCCAGGTACGGTTTCATGGAGAAGGCCGATGTGCCTCAGCTGCTGGCACAGAGCCGGTCGCTTGGGCTGATCACTGACAAGCGGGATACGACCTACTTTCTCGGTCGCGAGCGACTGCTTCCGACCGGACGGGCTCACCTCGCAAGGTGGCGAAAGAAGATCTACATCTTCATGTCGAGAAATTCCCGCGGGGCGACCGAATACTTCGCAATTCCGCCAAACCGAGTCGTGGAATTAGGAGCCCAGCTGGAGATGTAGAACGGGGACCGCGCTTGCTCTGCCGCGCCCGCCCGTTGAGATTCTCCTCCATGCGGGTCGGCAGCATGGTCTCGTAAAACTGAACCAGGTCGTCACATCTCCACTCATCCCGAGGCGCGTCCGTCAGGGAAGCGCCTCAAACAACTAACGCTCGTCGCTCTCGGTGTCGTCTACGGAGACATCGGGACCAGTCCGCTTTACGCGCTTCGCGAGTGCTTCAAGAAAGAGTACGGCATCCCGGCGATCCCCGAGAATGTCTACGGAATTCTCTCGCTCGTGGTCTGGTCTCTCATCCTCGTCGTCAGCGTCAAGTACCTGATCTTCATTCTCCGCGCAGACAACCGGGGCGAGGGCGGAGTCCTGGCGTTACTCGCTCTCATTCTGCAGCAGCAGCAGCGTGCGCAAGACAAGACGCGAAAGCAGATCATCATCGTCCTCGGCCTCATCGGAGCGGCGCTTCTCTACGGAGACGGAGTCATCACTCCGGCCATTTCCGTACTTGGCGCGATGGAAGGTCTCGAGGTAATAACGCCGCGATTTCAGCCGGTCGTAGTTCCGGTGACGCTCGTCATCCTGTTCACTCTCTTCATGGTTCAGAAGAAGGGAACGACCAAGGTCGGACGAATATTTGGACCGGTCATGGCAGTATGGTTCGTCACGATCGCCGCGCTCGGCGTGTATGAAGTCGCACTCGCGCCGGAGATTCTGAAAGCGGTGAATCCGTACTTTGCGATCAACTTCTTCGCGACGCACGGCAGGAAGGCCTTCGTACTGCTCGGCGCGGTGGTGCTCGTCGTTACCGGCGGAGAAGCGCTCTACGCGGACATGGGTCACTTCGGGGCGAGACCCATTCGGCTCGCGTGGTTCTATCTCGTTCTCCCTGCACTGCTGATGAACTATTTCGGCCAGGGGGCGTTGATTCTGCGCGATCCGGCCGGCGCATCGAATCCGTTCTTCAACCTGGCGCCGAGGCTGCTGCTTTATCCGCTGGTCGCTCTTGCGACGATGGCGGCGATCATCGCGTCCCAGGCGTTGATCTCCGGAGCGTTCTCACTGACACAGCAGGCTGTGCAGCTCGGATACAGTCCCCGGGTCAACATCATTCACACTTCAAAATCGGAAGCGGGTCAGATCTATATTCCCGAGGTCAACACCGTCCTGATGATTGGAACGCTGCTGGTCGTTCTCGGGTTCAGGTCATCCACCGCGCTGGGAGCCGCGTACGGCATTGCCGTCACCGGAACGATGGCGATTACGACGATTCTCTACTACGTGCTTGCGAGATCACGATGGAACTGGAGCATTCTCAAAGCCGGATCGCTTACTGCCGGTTTTCTGATCATCGACCTCGGGTTCTTCAGCTCCAATGCGCTGAAGATTCTGCATGGAGGCTGGGTTCCGATCGCCATTGGGCTGATGATTTTCACCCTCATGACAACCTGGTATGCGGGACGCAGAATTGTCCTCAAGCTGCTCAAGCGTGCATCGCTGCCGATCGACATGCTGCTCGACTCCATCGGGGAACAGAAACCGGTGCGGGTGCGCGGGACGGCGGTGTTCATGACATCGGACGCGGATGGCGCGCCACTCGTGCTTCTTCATCATCTCAAGCACAACAAGGTACTGCACGAGCAAGTCGTTCTTCTCTCCGTGCTCACCGCGAATGTGCCCGAGATTCCCGATGAAGAGCGACTGTCGGTCGTAGCTATGCGCGAAGGATTCTGGCGTGTGAAAGCGAGGTACGGATTCATGGAGACGGCGAGCGTACCCGATCTTCTGGCGCGCGCGAAGGCCGAGGGGCTTACTGCAGAGCCGATGAAGACGACTTACTACCTTGGAAGGGAAAGGTTGATTCTGGATCCAAAGTCGAAGCACCGCCTCGCGGGATGGCGCAAGAAGCTATTCATCTTCATGTCCAGAAATTCACGGACGGCGACGGAGTTTTTTCAGATTCCGCCAAATCGCGTGGTCGAGCTCGGTGCGCAGCTCACCTTTTAGAACCCGGCTCCAGATCTACTGTCCGCCCCGGCGACGCACCTTCTCGATGTCCCGGCGGTCTTTTTTCGTCGGCCTGCCAGACTCGTAGCCGGTACCTGTGTTCATCGCGCGGACATGGGCCGACATGGCTTCGCGTGCTTTCCTGCTGGCATCGGTCTCCTGATAGAGCGTTGCCGCGATAGTGGCCGAGCTCCGTGTCCCTGACACACCTGTGACGTCTATGACATGTTCATACGGCCCGATTCGTATGCGCATCGTGTCACCTGCCTGCACGAGCTTCGACCGCTTGGCGCGCTCGCCATTCACTTCAATTTTTCCTGCGCCGATTGCTTCCGCCGATAATGCGCGCGTTTTATAGAAACGCGCTGCCCAGAGCCATTTGTCGACGCGAATTTTCCCCGGTCTTTCGCCTTCGTCGTCACCGATAGACACCCAAGTCTCCAGCTGATTCGTCTCGGGCGTAATTTATCCACAATGCGACTACACGGACTGCTGATCGGATGGATTGCTGTTGGGTCTCCTCTCGCGGCACAGAGCCGAGATTCGACGAAGGTGGCCGCTCCACCGATTCAGGACAACAGCTTTCTCGTCGAAGAAGCGTACAACCAGGATGCTGGCGTCGTCCAGCACATTACGACTTTTCAGCTTCAGCGTGGTACGAGCGACTTCGATGCATCGTTCACGCAGGAGTGGCCGGTTGGCTCAATCAGGCATCAGCTCAGCTACGATATCCCATTTTCGCGCGTCGGCTCTCGTACGGGAGTTGGTGATCTCGGCATCAATTACCGTTACCAGGCAGTCGGCGATGCTGATGCCAGGCTGGCGATTTCCCCACGGCTCTCGCTGATCCTGCCGACGGGTGACTGGAAGAATTCGAGAGGCAATGGGGCGGTCGGCCTCGATGTGGCAATTCCGGTGAGCTACGTGGTCTCACCGATTCTTGTCACGCATTTCGATGTGGGAACTTCGGTCACTCCGTCGGCTCGGAACAACGAAGGCGATCGGGCGCGAATCACCGAGTGGAGCTCGGCTGGAAGCATTATCCTCACTGCCAGCAACAGAATACAACCGATGCTGGAAGCAGTTTACTCAAGGGGGCAAGCGGTCGTTGGGCCTGATCGGACTGAAGGCACTGAAAGCGTACTGATATCGCCCGGACTGCGCGCCGCGTTCAACTTTTCATCGGGACTTCAGATCGTGCCGGGAATCGCCTTCCCCATTGGCGTCGGACCGAGCCGCGGCGAGCGAAGCACGTTTTTCTATTTGAGCTTCGAGCATCCATTCAACGATCAGGGCCGGCCAAAGAACTGACCGGCCCTGCGTACGATCTAATTCTTATCCTTCTTCGCTTTCTCCGCTTTCTCGGCGGCTGCCTTTTCGGCCCTGGTTCGCGCCTCGGGACTTTTCGACGATGTCCAGGTTCTGTCACCGTCGCGGTAGATGTATGTGCCGCCTTCGGGTCCGATGACTCTCACCCGCATAGGGGCGAGCGTTCGGTAGCGGCCGCCCTCCTGTAGTCTCAGCCGCATTGGCTCCATGTCGAGATCCCGAAGACGCATCGGCAGATCTCGCATCCGCTCCTTCAGCATCTGCATGTCTTCCGGCCGCATCTTCTGCATCTCTTCCAGGCGCATGCGCGGGAAGTCTTCCGTGTTCATCTTCGGGAAGTTGAACTGTTCCATATTCATTCGCGGCATGGAGCGCAGCATCATGCCCGGCATGTCACCGAAGGCGCCCATCATGAAACCGGCATCGCGAAGGTCTGAAGCTCGTCCAACGGTCACCTGAACGTCGCGAATCCTGCCACCGGACGAGACGCGAAGCGTCACGACTCTGCCCGGCGTCAGCTTGCCAACTTCACGGGTTAAACGACGCGTCGGAAGCTCGCTTGCGTAGCCGTCGCCTGCGTCGGCCGCATTGACCTTGAGGTCAACACCGTTGATCGACACAATGCGGTCGCCCTCGACAATTCCGGCGTTTTCAGCGGGGCCTTTCGGAGTGACTCTGGCGACGAACACACCGATCGTGTCGCGCATACTGCCGGTGGAGCTAAGCTGAAGTCCAAGCGCAGGCCGTTTCATCATTACCGAGTCCATGGACATTCGCATGAACGACTGGCAGTTGGTTTTCGCAGTGTCGGTGCTGTAACAAACCGTTCCGCGCGGGTCGTCGCGCCGCGGTGCCGGCTCTTTTCGGGGAGCCGGCTGCTGACCTGAAAGGGCTCCCGCCGCGGCCAGCACTGTCGCTGCGCCCGTCAAGCCTGAAATAGTCCCACGCATGGTGATCTCCATATGTACGGTGGCTAGTCTTTCGTATGACAACCGAGCCGCTCTGGATGGTTGCCCGGTGCCGTAAGACTGCCTTGGCGGGCATATTAGAAACATGGCAACGACGGTTGATCCAGAGCGAGGAACGAAGGCCGAACCCGATGTCCATGCGTTCGAGCATCACTGGCAGGACGAGGCCGATGCGGCCTATCTGTATCGCATACTTGCTGCCTCGGAACCGGACGCAAAGAAGAAGGACATCTACGCCCGCCTGGCAGATGTAGAAGACCGGCATGTGGTCGTCTGGGGCGATCTCATGCAGAATCATGGGCATCCCCCGAAGTCCTTTCGGCCAAGCACTCGCGCGAGGATGCTGGCCAGGCTCGGACGGCTTTTCGGTCCGGGGTTCCTGCTGCCGATGCTGCTCGAAGAGGAAGGCCGGGAGGTAAAGGCTTATCTGGATATGCATCGTGCGACCCCGCAGGGCGCGCCGGGGGGCGGAGAGGCGCTCACGCTCGCGAAGGAGTCAGCCGATCACGCGATGACGCTTGCCGGCATTGCGGGCAAGAGTGGTGAGCCGTGGCATCGCACCGAGTCCGGCGGATTCCTGCGAAACGTGGTGTATGGATTCAACGATGGACTCACGGCGAATTTCGGGCTCGTCGCGGGTGTGATTGGAGCGGCGGTCGCGCAGCAACATCAAGCCGTGATCGTCGCCGGTGTCGCGGGCTTGATCGCCGATTCGCTGTCGATGGGCTCGAGCGGATATCTCGCTGCCAAGAGCGAGCGCGAGGTTTACGACTACGAGATCGCGATGGAGCGCGACGAGGTTGCGCTCATGCCGGAAATCGAGCGCGACGAGCTGGCGCTGATCTACGAAGCGAAAGGGATGGACCAGCCGTCGGCCCATGCGCTCGCGACGCAGGTGATGGCCGATCCGGAGAGAATGCTCGAGGAGCAGGTGCAGGAAGAGCTCAAGATCGGCGAGCAGACCACAACGCCATTTCGCGAAGGCTGGGTCACGGGATTGGCGACGGCATTCGGCGCGATCATCCCGGTTTTTCCGTTCCTCGTTGCGCATGGGACTACGGCGATCATTCTGTCGTTCGCGTTTTCGATGTTATCTCATTTCCTGGTCGGAGCAATGCGCTCGATCTTCACTGGCCGGAGCGTGTTTCGGTCTGGCCTTGATATGTTCGTCGTTGGGCTGGGAGTCGCGATCGTGGGCTACTACGTGGGCGGCTGGGTGGGGCACCTGTTTTAGTCCTACAACCTTGGCGCAGACCGCAGAGAATGCAGAAACTGCAACTGCGTCACGGAGTCACGGAGAAAAACATCCCGGCACTGCTGACCATGCCGCGCTAACTCGAATCGAAAGTTTTCTTATTTGGGTTTAACGACAACTGAGCCACTGGCTCAATGGGACATTGTCCGGACGGCGAATATCCATCGATTGCGCAGTCATGGTCAGGCTCAGGGCTCCAAGGCTCACCGGGCTGAAGCTCCGGGCTTCTTCACCCTGATGACTTTCGATAATCCGGTGAAGCTCGAACGTCTTTGAACAACAACGTCACATAGTCGTACCATGATCTCAACGAAACCGGAATGATCTACACACTCTCGGCACTGACCCAGCTCCCTCTCCCTCGAGGGCAAGTATTCGATTTTTTCTCAAAAGCAGAAAATCTCGGCCGCATCACTCCGCCCTCTCTCGGCTTCGATATTCACACGCCGTTGCCAGTCGTTATGGGAAACGGGACGCTCATCGACTACACCGTGAGACTCCACGGCATCCCGATCAGGTGGCGATCGAAGATCACACGATGGAACCCCGGCGTGGAGTTCGTAGACGAACAGATCAAGGGTCCATACGCGATGTGGGTGCACACGCATCGCTTTCGCGACGTAGCGGGCGGCACTGAAATATCTGATGAAGTGAAGTACAAGCTTCCGTTCGGTGTGCTCGGCCGCATCGCGCACTTCTTCGTACGGCGCGAGCTCGACGGAATCTTCGCCTATCGCGAGACCGCCACCCGCCGACTGCTGCTCGGCGGTACGTAGCGAGAGGCCAATCGCTCTATGCCCAGAGCAAACTATCCCACGAGATTCAACAATCTCCCTGGAACGAAAATGACCTTCCTTGGCATACCGCCGAGGAACTTGGACATCGACTCTTCGTTCATTACGGCGGCGACCGCATCTTCCTGACTGATATCGGGAGCAACCGACAGCTTCCCTCTTGTCTTTCCATTGACTTGTACTACAAGGTCGATGCGCTCGGCGACGGCCAGCGACTGGTCAAACGACGGCCACCCGGTGTCAAACACGCTCTCCGTGTGTCCGAGTTTTTCCCACAGCTCCTCGGCGATGTGCGGCGCGAACGGAGACACCATGCGCACCAGCGGCTCCACTTCGGCGCGTGAAGGCGAGCGCTCTCCGCGGCGCAGAACGTTCATGTATTCCATCATCGCTGCAACCGCGGTGTTGTAGCTGAGCTTCGGAATGTCGTCGCCGACCTTTCGAATTGTTTGATGAAGCTTGCGCGTCACGTCAGGATCGTGGGCTCCGTTGCTCGCTGACAAATCGACGGCAGACGTGACGGACGCCCACAGCCGATCAAGAAAGCGTTTCACGCCCGATATGCTCGCGTCCCGGAAATCGCCGCCCTCCTCGAAAGGTCCCAGGAACATGAGGTACGTGCGGAACGCGTCAGCCCCCCACTTTTCGATGTACTGATCCGGGATGACGACGTTGCCTTTGCTCTTCGACATCTTCGCGCCGTTCCGGATGATCAGTCCGTGCGCGCGGAACCGGGTGAATGGCTCCTCGAATTCGAGCATGCCCATATCGTGCAGCACCATCGTGACGAATCGCGAGTACAGCAGGTGAAGCACCGCGTGCTCGTTGCCGCCGATGTAGCTGTCCACCGGCAGCCACTTCTTCGTGATGCGTGAGTCGAACGCTGCCTCGTCGATTCCAACACTTGGGTACCGCAGGAAATACCACGCACTGTCGAGAAACGTATCTGACACGTCGGTCTCCCGCCGCGACATCTTGCCGCATTGCGGACATGGAACGCGATACCAGTCCTCGTGCCGCGCAAGCGGCGATACGCCGGAATCGTCAGGCTTGAAATCCTCGACGAACGGCAGGACAACGGGCAGATCTTTTTCAGGCACGGGAACGGCGCCGCAATCATCGCAGTAGATGATCGGAATCGGCGGACCCCAGTACCGTTGCCGCGAAATGCACCAGTCGTGCAGACGATAATTGACGACCGGATGACCGGCGTCTTTCTCGTCCAGCATCTTCATTATCTCACGCCTGGCAGTCGATACGGTCATCCCGTCGAACCGACCGGAATTCACGATGATGCCGCGCTCGTTTTCAGTGAATGCTTCGTCGAGCGGTTCGGAAGGTTCTGCGCCTTCGGCACACACGACGCGGACAATCGGCAGACCGAAAACTTTCGCGAACTCGAAGTCGCGCTCGTCGTGACCGGGTACAGCCATGATTGCGCCCGTGCCATACTCCATCAGCACATAGTCGGAAATCCAGATCGGAATCTCCTGGCCCGTCGCCGGATTGATCGCGTGCGCGCCCGTGAAAACGCCAGTCTTTTCGGTGTTCGACTTGCGTGTAACGAGATCCTGCTTCGCGCTTCTTGCGAGGTACTGATCGACCGCACTTCGGTATACGCCGCTCGTGAGCGACGCGACCATCGGATGCTCCGGAGCGATCACCAGATACGTTGCCCCAAAAACGGTGTCAGGCCGCGTCGTGAATACGGGAATCGTGTGATCTGCACCGTTCTTCCTCACGGCAAAGGAAATCTGCGCTCCCTCTGAGCGGCCAATCCAGTTTCGCTGTGCGGTCTTGGTTGTCTCCGACCAGTCGAGTCCGTCAAGATTCGCGAGCAGACGCCCGGCGTAGTCGCTGATTCGGAAGAACCACTGACTGAGGAAGCGCTGCTCGACAGGCGTGTCGCAACGCTCGCATGCCCCGCCGATAACCTGCTCGTTCGCGAGCACCGTCTTACAGCTCGGGCACCAGTTGACTGCTGCCTGCTTCTTGTACGCCAGCCCCTGCCTGAGCAGCTGCAGGAATACCCACTGCGTCCACTTGTAGTAGTCCGGATTGGTAGTATCGACGGATTTTGACCAGTCTACCATGAGGCCGGCGCGGGCCACCTGGCGCCCGAAGTTCGCGATGTTCTGCGGAATCAGGTCCATCGGGTGCTTCCCTACTTTCAGCGCGTAGTTCTCTGAATGGATCCCAAACGCGTCATAGCCAAATGGCTCGAACACGTTGTGCCCCTGAAGCCTCTGGAATCGTCCATATACGTCAGCCCCGACGAAGGCGAACAGATTCCCCACATGGAGGCCTTCGGCCGACGGATAGGGGAACATCATCAACGCGTAAAACGGGTCGGGGGCGGCCGCGACGTCGGTCGTGTTCGTTCGCCTGTCCAGCCAGGCCTGCTGCCACTTTCCCTCGACTGCTGAGGGGTCGTAACCACTCTCGTCGTCGTTGCGTGTTCGGTTAACCGGGTTGTCCATCATTACAAGTTAGCGCCACCCTACCTCACTTTCACCAAGCCATGCCGCAACCGCAGCTATCGCCGATGGGCCCTGGACTCGAGCTGACCGACGCCGAGCATGCGTTCACTCCATCGTGGAACGGCATCCCGGTGGTCGAGATAAAAGCGGATGGTTTCCTCAAGCCGCTGATCGGCCTGCTCCAACGCCAGGCGGCATTTGTAATCGTCTTCGCAGTATCGATCGTTCACGTTGGAATCGGGTGGATGGCTTACCGGCTCTTCCACCTGCTGTCTCCCGATGTCCGCGCCGCTTTCATCGCATCCGCTGATGTCAGATGGACAATCGTTGTCGGAGCCGCGTGGGTCGTCGGACTGCTGACGTTGGCGTCCATCTTCGCGCTCCGGCTGATCAACGCGCACGTGACAGCGCCGATCACGGACCTCGCTCAGATTTCTGAGGCCGTCGCGAGAGGGGATCTCGCTCTTCAGTTCATCCCCTCAACGTCAACCAACGAAGTGGGGCGATTGAGCAGGGCGACGGCGAGCATCATTTTCGCTCTTCGTCGTCTTGCGACAACCATGCGATCGTCGGCGAAGGACACCACAACTCTGTCCGCCCGGATTGCCGCATGTTCAGAGCATATGGCGACAGCAGCACAACAGACAGCCGTCACCTCAGAGGCACTACGTAGAGAATCCACAGAAATGTCGCGGGCGATTCACGAGATAGCGGGCGACGCCGCAAAGCTTGTGGACATTTCGGGATCCCTCCAAGGCCGGGCTCAGGAAGGTCTTCGACGCGAACGAAGGTTGCGCAGCCTGGCTCAGGAAAATCGGGCTCGGCTCGACGAAAGCTCGCGCGCGCTCGAGATGCTGACATTCGATGCAAGCGCCAGCTCCGAGTCAATCGACGCGCTAGCCACCGCAGTCGATGAAATCCGCGCATTCCTGACCCTCGTTCAGAAAATTTCGCGACAGTCCAAGCTGCTCGCGTTGAACGCTGCCATGGAAGCGGCCCGCGCCGGCGAGCAGGGAGAAGGATTCGGTGTTGTCGCCGACGAGGTTCGTCGCCTGGCCGCCGACTCTGCCGAAGCAGCGGAAAGAACCGACCTCCTCGCCAGAGCCATGGCCGAGCGGGTCGGAAGATCGCGGGAGTCGGCGGCTCGGACTCTTTCGACATTGCAAACCGTAAACGACGCGACCCACCACGGCAGGCAGTCCTTCCTTCAGGTAGAGCAAGGTGTAATCGACGCCGAGAAGTGGAGTGCGGCGATCGAGAGTGCGGTGGAGGAGTCGGGCCGGTTGGTAGTGGATATGACCCGCCGCCTCGACGATCTCGCCTTGGGAACTCAGGGCTTCGCATCGGCAGTTCATCAAGTCGCGGCAGCAAGCGATGAACAGAGCGGGAACATCGACCAGATCGCCGCGGCGGCAAGCTCGCTTACGAAGGCCGCGCGCAAGGTCGTTCAGATCGCGGGGACGTTCAAGCTGGGTGACGCTGTCGGGTGGGATGCATCGTAGTTATTGGCCCAGGCAGCGCGAATACAGCCATTCGTTGCGTTCGCACCTGAGCGTCCGCATGTAGTCACACAACACGGCGTGAAGACGGACGTGGCGCACACCAAGCTCCCGGCGGCAGCGGGCGTCCCCGTTGACGCCACTGTTCTTCGCCTTTGGCGGCTTCGCCGCCTGACGAGAAGGGCCTCAAGACCAAAATCGAGGGCGCGAAGCTGCTCCGGGGTCAACCGGACGATTGCCTCGACAACACGCGTCATCGGCGGGGCGGCCGCGTGACGCGCCACGCGCAGGCCTTTTGGCGTAATCGTCACGCAAACCTGCCGCGCATCTGCCACACCCTTTTTGCGCCGGACGAGACCCGCCCGGTTCAGCCGGCCGACAAGCAGCGACACCGTGCTCTGTTGCGTCAATACCCGGACGGCGAGCTCACTGATAGTGAGCGCAGCTCCTTCCTCGGCATCGTTGATGGACAAACAAAGCCAGTCATCGCACTTTGGTTCCCGGAACCATATTGGGACCATTCTTGGAACGGAGCTGTTGCGCGCAATTGAATCAGAGGGAGCAGATCAATGCCAGAAACGGCAGGGAACCTTCTCGTCGAACGATTCATCGCGTGGGGCGTCGGCACGATTTTTAGATCCCCCGGCGACGGCATCGGCGGCATCTTCGAAGCTGGTATCGGCTATACCTATGCCGGCGCCGCGACACCGCGGCTGATTCACGACACCCTGGCTTCCGTTGTGGTCGGCAGGAACGCAATGGCGACGACAGGCATCTCGCGGGTCGGCGTGCAACGCCGCCGTGGTGATGGATATGAGCAAGTACATGAACCGCGTGCTCGAAATTGATTGGGAAAAATAAATGGGCTCGCGTCGAGGCCGGAACGGTGCTTGACGATCCGCGCCATCAGGCCGAATCGCGGCATCTGAAATTCGGTCCCGACCCGGCGATGCGGCCGTCTCTTCGTCAACCGTCGTAACGACGCAAACGCAAATGGGTGCGCTTTTTCCGCGTTGGACCAACACCGCGGCGCGCGCGATGCTGATCGCCGCGGCGTGTACGTTCGCCGGTATTCCGGTGGCGCTCATGGCCTGGGTGCGCACGCCGAACGCTACGAGACAATACAAGCCGGTCGATCAACCAATCGCGTTCGATCACCGCATCCACGTCACCGGCCAGAAAATTGACTGCACCTACTGTCACTTCACGGTTGAGCGTTCCGCAAGCGCAGGCATTCCGCCGTCCACCATATGCGTGCCCTGCCACGACCAGCGTTGGATGGAATCAAGCGTGCTCGAGCCTGTGGCCCGAAGCATCCAGACGCGACAGCCGATCAAATGGAATCGCGTTCATACCCTTCCGGATTTTGTCTATTTCAATCACGCGATTCACGTCGCGAAAGGAGTCGGTTGTGAGACTTGTCACGGCCGCGTGGATCAGATGGCTAGCGTCTACCAGTCAGCTCCGTTGACGATGAGCTGGTGCGTAAGCTGTCATCGTGATCCTGCGCCGAGCCTGCGACCGACATCGGCCATCACGACGATGGGCTGGACCGTACCTGCATCCCGGCAACAGCTCGGACAGAAGCTGATGCACGACTATCGCGTACGTCAGATGACGAACTGCACAACTTGCCACCGCTAGGAGCAACGCCATGCACGATCATCACGACGACGACCTTACGCGGCGCACCTTTCTCAAGGCTCTCGGCGCGAGCGTTGCTCTCGCCGGCCTGGACGGCTGCACGCGTATTCCCGCCGAGAAAATTTTGCCTTTCGTGGACGAGCCAGCGGAATTTACGCCGGGCGTTCCGGTTCACTACGCGACATCGATGATGCTCGACGGTTACGCCACCGGTCTCGTAGTTGAAGCGAATGATGGCCGTCCGACAAAAATCGAAGGCAACCCGGACCATCCTGCAAGTCTCGGAGCGGCGGGCATACTCGAGCAGGCATCGCTGCTTCAGCTCTACGACCCGGATCGCGCGAAGTTCGTGCGGTCTGGAACAAGCGCATCCACATGGTCTGACTTTGCTCACGCAATGGCGCCCGCAGCACTGCGACAACGAGTTGGCGCGCAGGGCGCCGGTCTGGCGCTCCTCCTCGAGCCGACGTCGTCGCCACTTGTTGGCGACACGCTTGCCTCGCTGCAAAGGCTCTATCCGGAAATGCGCGTTCATTACTACGCTCCCCTGGTACCCGCTGCCGCATCGGCCGCATTCACTGAAGTTGCAGTCATCCCTCAGTACGACGTTCATGCGGCCGACGTGATTCTGAGCGTAGGCGCCGACTTCCTCGCATCTGGTCCGTTTCACTTGCGATACGCCCGCGAGTTTGCCGATCGCCGGCGGGCTCCGCTTGCCGGCATGAACCGCCTTTACGTCGCGGAGACGGGATTCACGGTGACAGGCGCAACGGCCGACCATCGCCTGCGCTGTCGTCCGAGGGAGATCGAGCCATTCCTCGAATCGATCCTCGCGACGCTCGCTGCGGCGTCGGCGTCATCGTCAGATGGGTGGGCCTTAGCTGTCGCTTCCGATCTGCGCGCTCACTCTGGCGCGAGTCTCGTCATCGCGGGCGATCATCTCTCACCGCGCGCGCATGCGCTTGTGGCAGCGATCAACATGGCGCTCGGCAACACTGGACACACTGTGTGGTACGTCCAGTCTCCGCTGCTCGGTGCCGGGCAGCCCAGTGTGACTTTGCCGCCACTCGTCGCAGCAATGCGAAGTGGCGCGGTTGACACGCTGGTCTGTATTGGCGGCAATCCATCGTACATGACGCCCCGTGCAGTCGGCTTTTCGGAAATCATGCGCCGCGTACCAAACAGCGTCTACGTCGGGCTGCATGAGAACGAAACTGCACGCGACGCGCGATGGTTTGTGCCGGCGGCGCACTATCTCGAGAGCTGGGGTGACGCACGTGCTTACGACGGAACGTATTCGATCGTGCAACCGCTCGTCCAGCCGCTGCACCATGGCAAGTCAGCCGTCGAAGTGTTGCTGGCGATGACAGGCGCGCCTGCGGGTCACAGCCTCGCAATGCTGAGAAGCACGGCAGCACGAATCGGCGTGGCAAGCGATGACGCAGGCTGGTCGACGGCCCTCCGGCAGGGCTTTGTCGCCGGGACGGCGTCTTCGCGAATCCCGGCTACGCCTCGGCCGGAGCTTCTCGCGCGAGCAGTCCCGGCGACAAACAGTGCTGCGGGGAGTGTCGACGTCGTTTTCATGCCCGGCGCATGTGTTCACGACGGCTCATTCGCGAACAACGGGTGGTTACAGGAACTCCCCGATCCGGTTACCAAGCTGACCTGGGACAACGCTGCGCTGATAGGTCCCGGCACCGCTCGGCGTCTCGGGTTGGATACAGGTGATCCGCTGCTTCTTCGCCATGCGTCCGAAACGCTCACTATTCCGGCGCTCATCGTGCCCGGACATCCGAATGACGTCGCCACACTGCATTTCGGTTACGGCCGCACCGGCGCCGAGGGAGTAGCGAAAGGCGTCGGGACGAACGTCTATCAGTTCTGGCCAACGATGGATGAGTTCGTCATCAGTGGAGTGTCGGCGGAACGGGCCCCCGGCGTGGCGCGTACCGACTTCGCCATTACACAGACGCATTGGACAATGGACGGGCGCGATCAGGCGCGAAGCGACACGCTCGGGAACTATCGCGCCAGTCAGCGTAACGAAAAGACGCCGCAACGAACGCCTCTCACCATCTACGACCCGCAACGCCGGCTCGAAAGCCCGATTCAGTGGGCGATGACAATCGACCTCGGCACATGCATTGGTTGCAGTGCCTGCGTCGTCGCGTGTCAGTCGGAAAACAACATTCCGGTAGTTGGCCGTGACGACGTCGCAAAGTCGCGAGAGATGCATTGGCTTCGAATCGATCGATATCTGGAGGGTAATGAAGACAATCCACAGGTCGTAACTCAGCCCATGCTCTGCCAGCATTGCGAGAACGCTCCCTGCGAGTACGTCTGCCCAGTTGGTGCCACCGTGCATAGTCCGGACGGCCTCAACGAAATGGTTTATAACCGCTGTGTGGGAACGCGCTTCTGTTCCAACAACTGTCCGTACAAGGTTCGGCGGTTCAACTGGTTCGACTACAACGACGAGATCTCCGAGACGGAGCGGATGGCCAGAAATCCCGACGTCACCGTCCGTGGGCGCGGCGTGATGGAGAAGTGCACGTTTTGCGTGCAGCGAATTCGCGAAGCGGAGATCAGCGCCGGGACCAACGGCCGAACGTTCCGTGGTACGGATGTCACGACTGCGTGTCAGCAGTCGTGCCCCACGAACGCGATCACCTTCGGTTCGCTCACCGAGCCTGATTCAGCTGTGATGCGCCGGCGGGAAGAGTCTCGCCTGTATGACGTGCTCGCCGAGCTCGGAACGGAGCCACGCGTGCGGTATCTGGCGCGCATTCGCAATCCAAATCCGGATCTGGAGAGCGGATAATGAGTGTGAGTCGCGCGCCGGCGGCTGCGACAAAAAGTGAGTCGTTTCCTTTGTTGAAAGGAAACGAAGGCGATGCCGCGCTCACCGATCACCTGCTCGCATCGTTGTGGAGCACGCCTCGCGCATGGTGGCTCTTGTTCGCGCTCTCCTCGCTTGGCACGCTGCTGCTGCTCGCCACTGTTACCTACACCGTGGTGCGCGGCATCGGCACATGGGGCAACAACATTCCCGTCGCGTGGGCGTTTGGCATCACCAATTTCGTCTGGTGGATCGGTATCGGTCATGCGGGAACTTTCATCTCCGCGTTTCTGCTGCTGCTCAACCAGCGTTGGCGCGGTTCGATCAACCGCGTTGCTGAAGCGATGACGATCTTCGCGTTGGTGAATGCCGGCCTCTTTCCGGTGCTGCATCTCGGCCGGCCATGGTTTTTCTACTGGCTGATTCCGTATCCGGCTACGATGAATGTCTGGCCGAACTTCAAGAGCGCGTTGCCCTGGGATGTCGCAGCCGTCTCGACGTATTTCACAGTCTCGCTGCTCTTCTGGTACCTGGGGCTCGTGCCCGATCTCGCGTCGGCGCGCGATCGCGCACCCACGCGAACACGTCGTCTTATCTATGGTATCTTCGCCATGGGCTGGCGGGGATCCGGGTTTCAATGGCAGCGCTATCGCATCGCGTACGTGCTACTGGCTGGCCTTGCGACACCACTCGTCATTTCCGTGCACAGTGTCGTGAGCCTCGATTTCAGCATCACACAGCTCCCCGGATGGCACTCGACGATTTTTCCACCGTATTTCGTCGTCGGCGCGATTTATTCCGGGTTGGCGATGGTGCTCATCCTCCTGATTCCGCTGCGGCGAGCACTCAACCTGTACGACGTCATCACCAGGAAGCATCTCGATGCCATTGCCAAGCTCATGCTCACGATGGGACTGATCCTTACGTACAGCTACGTCATGGAGACGTTCATGGCATGGTACAGCGCGAACACGGCCGAACGGTACACCTATCTCGTGTCACGTCCGTTTGGACCGTATGCCGTAACCTACTGGATCATGACGCTTCTCAACGTCGTGAGCCCGCAACTTTTCTGGATGCGCCGGCTGAGGACGAATACCGTCGCGCTCTTTCTGATATCTGGCGGCATTCTCGTCGGCATGTGGATGGAACGTTTCATCATCATCGTCACGTCGCTGAACCGGGATTTTCTCACGTCGAGCTGGCATACCTACTTCCCGACCTGGGTGGACTGGGGACTTCTCGCTGGCAGTGTTGGATTTTTTGGTTTTCTCTTTTTGTTGTTTGTGCGTTGGGTGCCCAGTGTGGCAATAAGCGAAGTGAAAGAATTGCGGCAGCAACAGGCGCCGGCCCGGCTGGCTGGTGACCACGATGCATGATCAGACTCTGACCCCCGGCGTATACATGGCCGAGTTCAGCTCGGCCGCCGAGCTGAACTCAGCTGTGCGTGTGCTCTCCGGGCACGGATACACGCTGCTCGAGACGTATTCGCCCGTTCCACTTACGCCCGGGATACCTCGGCGCCGCAGCCGTCTCCCGATCGTGGTATTCATCGCCGGTCTGCTCGGCGGAGCGGCAAGCTACGCTATCCAATGGTATGCAAACGTCTACAGCTACCCGCTTGATATCGGCGGCCGTCCCGCCCACGCCGTTCCCGCATTCCTCATTGCGACATTCGAAGGAACAGTATTGTGCGCTTCCCTCGCGGCATTTGTCGGTCTCTTCGTCGTTGCGCGCCTGACGCGACCATGGAATCCTGTGTTCGAGATAGACGGTTTTGAGCGAGCGACAATCGATCGCTACTGGCTCGCCGTGAATCCAGCCGACAAGCTGACTGTGCCTGACCCAACGCCAGGCGACCTGCGCCGGCTCTCACCGCTACGAATCGTGCGGCTCGAGACGCAATCATGAATGACGCCCGAGGCCGCGCGCATCGCGCGCTCGCCTTTGCCATGGTCGCGCTCGCGTGCTCCAAACCACGCGAGCGTGAGCATTTTGATTTTGAACGCATGCGCGTACAGCAACGTTTCGACGCGTACGGGGCGAGTGGTGTTTTCGCAAATCATCAGAGTATGCAGCTACCTCCCGCGGGAACTCTCACAAGAGAAAGTGGGCAGGACACAGGAGTTATCGGCACCGGAATGAGCGGCGGTTCCGCCGTTCAGGCTGTACCGATTGAAGTCCCGCCGAGCGGCCTCGCGGTTGGCCAGCACAAGTTCATGGTTTACTGCGCAGTGTGCCACGGCGCCGCCGGTTACGGCGGCAGCATCGTGGCGGAGAATATGGGGCAGCCGCGCCCGCCCTCACTTAGAAGTCCAGCAATGCTGGCACAACCCGCGGGGTTTTTCTTCAGGGTGGCGACGCACGGCAAAGGTCGCATGCCTCCTTACGCTGCTCAACTGACCGCCGAAGAACGATGGGAGGTCATTGCGTACATCCTGAACCTGCAGCACACCGCCGTGTCGACAGCTGCGGAGCGAGCTGACTCTTTACGATCGGTCGAGATAAGGAAGATCGACTCCGTGCTTGCGCTGCGGTGAAACCGTGAGCGGCACGCGCGCACCCAGGATCTCGATCATCGTCGCGATGGCGGGCGCGGTAGTATGCACGATCGGGCTGCTCGTCGATCCGGAGCGCGTGGCGGCAGCCTGGCTCACCGCGTACGTGTCATGCCTCGCGGTTGTGCTCGGTGCGTTGGCAATGATCATGATCGCCAACGTTACGGCGGCGACGTGGTTCGTCGCACTGCGGCGCCAGGCCGAACAGGTTGTGGGGACCATGCCGCTGTTCGCCGTTCTGGTGATACCGCTTGTGCTGTCTGTGCATCTGCTTTATCCGTGGGCGCGGCCCAGCGGTACGCTCACCCCGGCGGTACGCGAGGCGGTCAACGCGAAAGCAGTGTATCTGAACGTCCCGTTCTTCACCATTCGCGCGGCGCTCTACCTTACGATCTGGATCGGGCTTGGCGAAGTATTGCGACGCGCGTCGCTGGAGCAGGACCGCGGCACCTCGACGGCGATCGAGCGGCGGATGCGCCTGGCCAGTGTCGCGGGACTGATTGCTTTCGCGCTTTCAGTGAGCTTCGCGGCCTTCGACTGGATGATGTCGCTCACGCCGGCCTGGTATTCGACCATTTACGGGGTGAACTATTTCGCTGGCGGCATGGTTGGAGGGCTTGCCCTCTTGACGGTGCTCGTCGCGCGCGCCCGATGGGACGATGAGCTGCCGGACTCCGTCGGGGCCGATCATTTCCATGCGCTGGCGAAGCTGTTGCTGACCTTCGTGCTCTTCTGGGTCTACATCGGCTTTTCGCAGTTGATCGTCATCTGGAGTGCGGAAATTCCGGCGGAGCGGACGTGGTACGTCTACCGCATGCGCGGCGCCTGGGCAATTCTCGGAAGCGTGGTTGTGGCCGGGCATTTTGCGATCCCGTTCTGTGTTTTGCTCGTTCGCTCGGTCAAACGCAGTCCGATCGCGATGGCGTGCATCGGCGTGTGGCTTCTGGTGATGCACTATCTCGACATTTACTGGATTGTCATGCCCGATACGCTGTCGGGGTCGTGGTGGGAATTCGCGTTCGATGCGGGCGCGTTGATGCTGGTTACCGGACTCGCGTCGGCCATCTGGGCCTTGCGCCGAGCGGGAGAGCCGGCGATCCCGGTCGGCGATCCGAAGATTGCGGCGTCGCTCGAGTACTCCACCGAGTAGACAATGAAAATAAAGGTTCGACGCGCGATCATCGCCGGGATCGTTGGATGCGTTATCGTCGTAGCAGCAGTGAAGCTCGCGGGTCACATGTCGGGATCTGACGCCGACTTATGTACGCTCGCGGGCGTTGTTGTCACTGGGAGTGACGACGCGCCGGGTTGGTTCGTGGGTTGCGCGGTGCAGTTGCTCATCGCGGTGGTCGCCGCGTTGATGTACGCCGTGATCTTTGAATGGATCACGCATCGCGCCAACGCGCTCATCGGGCTGGCCGTCGGAATCCCTCATGCGGTCACTGCCGGCATGGCGGTCGGGTTTCTTCCCGTCGCCCGGTTAATCGCCGTTGGCATCCTGCCCCCCGGTGCCTTCCTCGAGTACCGCGGCGGCTGGGTAGTCGCGACATTCGTGTTGGGGCATCTGACGTTTGGCGCGGTCGTTGGCGCGCTGTACGGGCCTGTGCGCCACGACGTCCCCAGCGTCAACACCATATGGCGGGATGTCACGGATGCAGACAGCGCGTGAGGAGCGGACGAGCAAATCAGTCCGAGGAATGCCCGGAATAGATGGGATCCATCTTGAACGTCTGCGCGCCGTTCTCGTTACAGATCGCGTAGCTCCCGCTGTCATAGAACGAAACGCCTGCATATCGACCCTGTTTGTCGAGCCCGTAGTAGCTCATGTTGAAATTCGGAAGGCCGCGGCTGTTCAATAGCCGCTTCTCGACCGTATTCTTCGCAACGCGCTTGCACACGTCGACCATTGCATCCTTCGGGTGCATTCCCTTCCGCATGTTGTCGACGATCACGTAGGACGCACAACTGTACAGATTGGCCTCGCCCCGGCCGGTCGAGCCCGCCGCCCCGACATCGTTGTCTACGTAGAGACCGGCGCCAAGTATCGGCGAGTCTCCAACACGACCGGGAATTTTCCAGGAAA
>JBBQYO010000015.1:0-23903 GCA_038208605.1 Gemmatimonadales bacterium
AGCAGGAATGCGTACGACCGGCAAGGTAAAGTGGTTCAACGATGCGAAGGGTTTTGGCTTCATCACCCCTGACAACGGCCAGAAAGACTGCTTCGTGCACTACAGCGCGATCTCCGGAAACGGATTCAAGTCTCTCGCCGAAGGCGATACGGTGGAGTTCGACATCGTTGAGGGGCAGAAGGGTCCAGCGGCCGAGAACGTCATGAAAAGCAGCTGAGGCTTAGGGTTTCAGACGCAGTTGTGAAGCGGGGCACCGAGAGGTGCCCCGCTTTCATTTTCTAAGGGGCCGCCTTCCTCGCTTCGGTACGGGTGCGACTTCAACTGCTTTCGCGAGATCAGCTACTACCTGACTGCGCACGTCAGCGATGTCGACGGACAGGTGCAGACCCTGGGGCAAGACCAGGCCGCTGTTTCCCTCGGTGTCGGCTAGCAATCTGGCGAGCGTCAGGGCCTTGTGGAGCGGTGTGCCCAGGGCCGAGATGAGGGTGAGGGTAAGGCGGAGATCGAGAATAGCCCGTTGGCTCAACCGGCGGCTGATGCCTTGGCGGGCGTGGACGACTCCATCAAGCTGATGGTGGGACAACGTGTTGTCGAGCCACTTCGCGGTCACTCCCAGTGTAAGCGCCGCGGTGGCAACGGTATAGGATCTCACTATAATTCTCCTATAACAAAAGGATAAAAATGTCCACCCCATTAAATTCACAGACTCTGCAACAATAACCCATTTGAGCGGTACTCAGAGGAATACGCTCGACAAAGCACCATCACTTAACCACAGCACTTCCTGCAGGAGCACTACTTATGAACCGAATTTCTTCGACCCTCGCCGCACTGGCCTCGGTTGCACTCTTTGCCTCAGCCAGCTCCGCTCAATCGACGAAGCCGGTCAGCCTGGGAATCTCTGTCGGTGCCGCGATCCCGATTAGCGACCTCGCCAACGACTACAAGACCGGCTACAACGGAACCGTGTCCCTCGGCTTCAATTCCTACGGCAGCCCCCTCGGGTTCCGCGTCGACGGCATGTACAACAGCATGAGCGCCAAGGATTTGGTCGATCTCCCCGACGTCAAGATCATGTCGGCCAACGCCAATCTCGTCTATGCTCTGCCAGGTGTCGGGATCCGACCATATCTAATCGGCGGTGGCGGCGTTTACGGCCTCAAGAGCGACATCAACGGATCGAACACCATTACCAAGTTCGGCCTCAATGGCGGTATCGGCGCATCGTTTCCGCTGAGCGGGTTCAACACGTTCGTAGAAGCGCGTCTCCATCACGTCTTCTCGGACAACGTGGCGACACAGTTTATTCCAGTCACATTCGGAATCAGCTTCTAGTCTCAGAAAAGAAAATGCCGCGTCTCCGAGCGCGGCATTTTCTTACTGACCGAGTTAGATAGCTATCTAAACAACCTTCAGGCTAAGCTGATTGCCGCGGGGCGTTTCCCTGCCCGGCTGAATCGCAGCCATCGCGGCCTCGATCTGATCACGGACGGCTTCCGGTCCCGTCCCTCCAGGAACGCCCCGACGGCCCACCGACTGAACAGGATCGAGCCAGGCTTGAACATCATCCCCGAACATTTGATGCGCCTGCCGAAAACTCTCTGGCGGAAGATCGATCAGTTCACAGCCACGCTTCTCGCCCTCCCTGATCAATGAGCCTACGGCTTCGTGCGCATCCCGGAAAGTCGATCCCTTCCCAACGAGATAATCAGCGAGATCGGTCGCCATCATCGTACTCGACAACGCCGCACTCATCCGTGCCCGGTCGAACTTGATTTCTCCCAGAGCTCCTGCAACCGCGGGCAGAACGAGAAGCATCAGATCCACTGCGCCGAACAACGCTCGCTTGTCGTCCTGCAGGTCCTTGTTATAACCGCTGGGCAGACCTTTCAACGTGGCAAGCAGCGATGTGAGATCGCCCAATGTCCGCGCCCCGGATCCGCGGGCAAGTTCGAGAGCGTCAGGGTTTCTTTTCTGGGGCATCATGCTCGAGCCGGTCGTGAACGCTTCGCCGAATCTCACGAAACCAAATTCACTCGACCCGTAGAGAATCAGATCCTCTGACAGACGTGACAGATGGGCACCGAGCATCGCGACAGCGAAAAGCATCTCCGCAACGAAGTCGCGATCACCAACAGCGTCGATGCTGTTGGGCGACAGGGACGTGAAACCCAGGCTGCCTTGCAGGAGAACCCGCGAAATCGGATAAGCCGATCCTGCAATTGCTCCTGATCCCAGAGGCAGAACGGCTGTTGAACGTGCAACTCCGGCAAGCCGTGCGCGATCGCGCTCGAGCGGCCAGAAGTGGGAAAGCATCCAATGCGCGCCTGAAACGGGCTGCGCGCGCTGGAGATGGGTGTAGGAGGGCATTAGGTCATGTTCGATCGAGATTGCCTGATCGATCATGACCTGCTGAAGCGCGCGAATGCTTTTATCGAGATCGCTGGCGACATCCATGGTCCACAGACGCGTCGCCGTTGCGACCTGGTCGTTGCGGCTCCGACCCGTATGCAGCTTCGAAGCGACGTCGCCAATCTCTTCGTGCAGCATCCGGTCGATCATGGTGTGGACATCTTCGTCGGATGGGGCAGGCTGTGCGCCTTCGTCAAGAAGGTCGCCAACTCGCGCGAGTCCGGTTTCAATGCTCGTGCTCTCATCGAGTGTGAGAACGCCCGCACCCCAGAGCGCCATCGCCCATGCCTGTGACAGCCTGATGTCGTGCGGCCACAGGCGATAGTCGATGCCAATCGATCGGTTAAGAGCTTCGAGGGCAGCCGCGGTGGGAACGGAGAACCGTCCTCCCCAGAGCTTATGAGAACGCTGCTCGGCCGACACTGCTATCAATCCTGCCAGGACGCGGCGAGAACAGGCATCTCCTCGGCCGACGAAACAGGAGCGACGGCGCGTGCCGCCAACTCACGGTCGCGCAATGCACGAACGCGATCGGGAAGGGAATAGAGCCGAATAAACCCGGCCGCATCACTCTGCTGATAAACGTCGTCTTCGCCGAACGTGACGAAGCGCTCGTCGTAGAGTGCATACTCGCTGGCTCGGCTTACTACGGACACATTGCCCTTGTAGAGCTTGAGGGTAACTCCGCCCGTGACGCGCTCCTGTGTGACATTGACGAACGCATCGTATGCTTCGCGCTCTGTGGTCCACCAGCGTCCCTCGTAAACCAGGTCGGCATAGCGCGGTGCAATGAGATCCTTCGCGGCGAGCGTTCGCCGGTCCAGGATCAGCTGCTCGAGCTCGCTGTGAGCGGTGTAGAGAAGCGTCCCGCCTGGTGTCTCGTACACGCCGCGCGATTTCATTCCGACGAGCCGGTCCTCGACGAGATCGATGCGACCGACGCCATGGCGGCCGGCGATCGTGTTGAGCGTCGTCAGGATCGCAACTGGATCGAGGAATATTCCATTCACCGCGACAGGCGTGCCCTGATTGAAGCCAATGGTCACTTCCTCGGCCTCGTTCGGCGCGAGCTCGGGTGAGGTGGTGAGCATGAAAAGATCGTCTGGCGGCTGCTGCGACGGATCTTCGAGGACACCGCCTTCGTGGGAGATGTGCCAGATGTTGCGGTCGCGTGAATAGATTTTTTCGCGGGATGCGGTGACCGGCACGTTGTGATCTGCGGCATACTCGAGTGCATCTTCGCGGCTCCGGATATCCCATTCGCGCCATGGCGCGATAACGGGAAGATCCGGAGCAAAGGCAGCGTACGTCAGCTCAAAACGCACCTGATCGTTTCCCTTGCCGGTGCACCCATGGGCGAGCGCGTCTGCGCCGACGCGCCGGGCAACCTCAACCTGGCGGCGCGCAATGAGAGGGCGGCCCATCGAGGTGCCGAGCAGGTACTTGCGACCGTAGATCGCTCCTGCCCGGAGGGTGGGCCAGATGAAATCCTCGACGAATTCCTGCCTGAGATCCTCGATGTAGCACTCATCAGCGCCGGAGGCGATGGCTTTCGCGCGCACGCCTTCGAGCTCGTCACCCTGGCCAATATCGCCAGCCACGCAGACGATCTTTGCTCCGCCGTAATGCTCCTTGAGCCACGGAACGATTATCGACGTATCAAGCCCGCCAGAATAGGCAAGCGCAATTGTCTTAGTCATAACTCTCCTAAATAACTATTCATTTCAATCGTATATTTAATCAGTTTCTGGAAGACCGTCAATCCTTCTGAAGGCGGGCTCGCCCCGTGGAACGAGAAGTGGTAATCTGTCCGCTGGAGGATGTTGAATGGCTAACAAAAGGGAGCGACAGTCTGCGATTCTCGAGGTAGTGGAGACCCGCGCCGTGAGCTCGCAGGAGGATTTGAGAAAGCTTCTTCTGCACAGAGGCTGGGACGTGACCCAGGCAACGCTTTCGCGCGATCTGAGGGAGCTTCGTCTCGCTCGGGTTCCGACGGCCGAGGGCGCCCGCTATGCCGTGACGGACGGATCGGTGGAAGAGAGCAGGGTCGCTCTCGAAACGCTTCTTCCGCAACTCTTTCTTCGAATCGATGGCGTGAGCGAGATGATTGTCCTGAGAACAGTGCCTGGAGGCGCGCAGCCGATCGCAGCAGCGCTCGACGGGGAGGCCTGGCAGGACATCCTGGGGACGATTGGCGGCGACGACACGATCCTGATCGTCTGTCGGTCGGGTCTGGCGAGAGACCGTGTAGTCAGGCGGCTGAAAGCCCTGGCCGGCGAGCCACAGTAGGTCGTCACTCCACCCTCAGCTGCAATTGACGGGCAACACATGGAATGTTATGCATTATTTATGCATAAACTTCCGGTTGGCGTTCTAGGAGCCAGCGGATATGCAGGGCGCGAGCTCTGCTCCCTCATCCAGGGCCACCCGGCCATGGAGCTCGTGTTTGCGAGTGCTCATGGGCAGCGCGGGCAGACGATGCGTTCAGGCGGTCGGGTCATCAGCTTCGTGGGCGCTGACGAGACGCCACTCCGCGATGCCGCGCTGGTATTCAGCGCTTTGCCGCACGGCACGTCGCTCGAATGGGTAGAAAAGGCGAGAAACGCGGGGGCAAAGGTTGTAGATCTTTCCGCAGATCTTCGAATTGGGAACGGCCGGGACGACGTGCCTTACGGCCTTACTGAGCTTCGCCGGGCTCAGGTTGCCGGAGCGGATCTGGTGGCGAATCCGGGGTGCTATCCTACTGCCATTCTTCTGGCACTTGCTCCGCTGGCAAAAGCACGCCTTCTAGCTGACGATTCGACCATTGCTGTGAGCGCGGCAAGTGGAGTTACCGGCGCCGGGTTCACCCCAAGGCAGGACCTTCTATTCGCCGAGATCACAGAGGATTTCCGTGCATATGGTGTAGGCAACGGACATCGCCACGTCGCAGAAATGCGCGCAATGATGTGTGAGCTTGGCTCGAGCGCTGACCTCATCTTCACGCCACACCTTCTGCCGGTTGCACGGGGCATCCTTGCCACGATCGTCGTGGGCCTGGAGAAGGAGCTTGCTTCGCCACTCGAGCTGTGGCGAGATGCTTACGGCAACGAGCCCTTTATTGAAGTGAGCGAGACGACGCCGACTCTTCGCGACGTAGTGCGGCGTAACGTGGTCAAGATTTCCGTATCGAAAGCGACGAACACAACGCGTCCGGCACTCATCATTACATCTGCGATCGACAATCTGACCAAGGGTGCCGCAGGCCAGGCTTTGCAGAACGCCAACCTCATGCTCGGCCTTGACGAGAGCTCAGGCCTTCCGTTCTAATGATCGTCATCAAGCTTGGCGGCAGAGTGCAATCGGACCCTCGGCTAATCAAAGCGCTTGCGGCGAGATGGAACGCGGAGCCGGGCTCATTCTGCATTGTGCACGGTGGAGGAGACGAGGTTTCGTCTCTTCAGAAGCAACTCGGGCGCGAGCCGTCGTTCATCGACGGACGCCGGATAACATCGGACGACGATGTCGAGCTCGTGCGGATGGTTTTATCGGGAAGCGCGAACAAGCGGCTGGTGTCAGGTCTCGTTGCCGCGGATGTGCCGGCAGTTGGAATTTCGGGCGAAGACGCTGGAATGATCGAGGCTGTGGCCATCGACGCGAAGCTATTCGGCAGAGCGGGCAAGCCTGTCTCGGTTCGGAAGAAACTGATCGAAGCTCTTCTGTCGTCGGGTTTTCTACCTGTAATCTCGCCAGTTGCGCGTGATGCAGAAGCAACCGCGGGCGCTGCACTGAACGTAAATGGCGACGACGCTGCAGCGAGAATCGCGGCGGAGATGCATGCGGAGCTGTGGCTGATTGCGGATGTAGACGGCGTACTGGACAGCGACCGTAACGTCCTGCCGTCGCTCGATGCCGGCGACACGAATGCACTGGTAACGGCAGGAGTCGTAAACCGAGGTATGCACGCAAAGCTGGAAGCTGGATTCGAAGCTCTCGGCAATGGCGCAACATTAGTAAGAGTAGCGGGTCTGAGCGCGCTGGAGCAGACGCAAAGAGGGCAGGGAACTCATCTCAAATCGAGTATGCAATGACGGACACATTGACGCAGCCAGTTTCTACGTCGAGCGAGTCGAGCGCGCCAGGCTCCGGGATGCCGAGCTCCGGATCAAGCGACATTCTGCTGACATACAAGCGTGCACCGATGAAAATCGTACGCGGCGCCGGCGTCGAGCTGTATGACGAAACAGGCAAGGGCTATCTCGATCTTTCCAGCGGAATTGCGGTAAACGCACTTGGATACGGTGATGCAGGCATCAGGGAAACAATTGAAAACGTGTTGTCGACCGGTCTCGTTCATGTCTCCAACCTTTACCGGACTGACCCGGGAGAAAGGCTCGCGCATTTTCTTGTCGAGACTTCGTTTGCATCGAGTGTTTTCTTCTGCAACTCGGGAGCGGAAGCGAACGAGGGATCTTTCAAGTTCGCAAGGCGCTGGGGCAGGGCCGTTGGAACCGATGCCAAGACCGGAATCGTTGCGTTGCGTGGCGCCTTTCACGGCCGTCTGTTCGCCTCCCTTGCGGCGACCGATCGTCCATCCTACAGAGCGCCATTCCGGCCACTCGCCGGCGGAATCACGATCTGCGAGCGCGACCAGGTGGAGCTCGACGTCGCTCTCGATGGTGAATGTGTCGCGGCGGTGATTGTCGAGCCGGTGCAGGGTGAAGGCGGGGTGCGTGTCATCGAGCCGGATCTCATGCGCTTTCTCAGGAAAACCACTGCAGAACGGGGAATCGCACTGATTTTCGATGAGATCCAGTGCGGTCTCGGAAGGCTCGGGACTTTTCACGCATACGAGAGATTCGGTGTGACGCCAGACATGGTGACGATGGCAAAGCCACTCGCTGGCGGTTTACCGATGGGCGCGATTCTCGTCTCGAAAGAGATCTCGGACACAATCAAGCCCGGCGATCATGGCACTACGTTCGGCGGAGGGCCGCTCGTAGCTGCAGTGGCCGAGCATGTAGTTCGACGTCTCGCGGATCCCGGACTACTTGCTCGAGTGCGCGAGAACGGAGAGTGGCTAGGGGGCCAGCTTGCAGAGATTGCGCGGCGCAGCGGCAAGGTCCGGGCTGTGCGCGGAATGGGCTACATGTGGGGCATCGACGTCGTCGAGCCGGCAGGCGACATAGTTGCGCGCGGGTGGGACGCGGGACTGCTTGTGATCACCGCCGGCGAGCACACGTTGCGCCTGCTGCCTCCCCTTACAATCGATCGAATCGATCTCGAGCGGGGTCTCTCGCTTCTGGAAAAGATTCTGAACTGATGCGGCCTGGCAAACCAGAACTCAAAGCATTGTGGAACGCGTTGGACGAAGCTGCGTTCGGCGCCGAGCGAATTCTCAATCTTCGTGAATCGCTCCCGACAGCGGCGGACGCACGGTCGCGAACAGATGTATGGCTTCGCTCGCGGCAGGTGATGAAATCGCAGGAAGTGCTGATAGTCACGGGCCGTGGAAACGGGAGTGCGGGTGGAATCGGCGTCGTCCGCCAGGAAATCCTTGGGATGCTTCCGGGATTGCGCCGTCGCGGCGTGGTGGAGAGCTGGCGCGAGCATTCTCCAGGGTCGATCGTCGTGAAGCTCGCGCCAATGAGCAGTCTTCTCTCTGCCACAAGGCGAAAGCGTGACAGCGGACCCGCGATGCCTCCCGAAGCGAATCCACGTTCGTTGTCTGCCCTCGACGCGGAGACGCTTCGGCTGCTGCGGCAGCTCGCGGTGCAGAACCTGTCTGCGTTAGGTGTGACTGCGCCAGCGGAATTCATCGAGCAGGAGATGATCAGGAATTTTTCTACGCTCGCCAATGCGGTACCCGCCGGCGACAACAGAGAGGAGCAGCTTCGGGAAGTGATTCGGATGGCGATAGAAGAGGCCGCTGATTAGCCCGAAGCTCCGCCAACCGGAAATTCTGGGCCCGGAGAGATTGCTTGATCCATGGGTCCCTTACATTCCGAATACGCAGACTCAAGCAGGTACCCGGGTTCGCACGAAGCTCAGCGCTGATGATCGTCGCGCCCCGGAAACTCGCCGAGCATATTAGTGCAGACCGCACTGATTCCCAAAAGCCATTTCCACTGACGGGAGAATCGGCGCGACATCAGCCAACTGGATGAGCCCACAAGACCGGACCGGCGTCAGGGCCGGCGCTGAGACGATCGACCTGCAGGAGGGGAATTCGCGAGGAATTCTCCTCCTGCATGGTTTTGGGGATACACCGCAGACGCTGCAACTTCTCGCGTCAGCACTTCATACGGCCGGATTCGATGTACGCGCACCTTTGCTGCCGGGACATGGCCGCAGTGTGAGTGACTTCATGAGCTCGCGCCGGCGGGAATGGCTGGCGTGCGCTCGTGAAGAGCTCCGTGTGATGCAACAAAAAAATCAGACGGTGGCTATTGTCGGACTGTCGATGGGTGGCGCGCTCGCAGCAATTCTGGCTGCAGAAAATCCTGATACACGTGCGCTTGCATTGCTCGCTCCCTACCTCGACATGCCCGCGACCCACAAGCTCGCATCGGCAACGTTCTGGATGTGGGGAGGAAACACAGCGCGAAAATCAAGCAGTCCAGGCTCAATTCGCGATCCGGCCGAGCGAGTAAAGAATGTGGGGTACGGTGTCTACAGCGGCAGGCTGCTGTACGAGCTATGGCGTTTGGCTGCGACGGCGAGAAAATCGCTCGCTCGCATCGAGGCTCCCACTCTGATCATGCAGTCCCGAACAGATCCGCGGATTTCTGCATCGATTGCGGAACGAGCGTACGCTGACCTCGGATCGAGAGAGAAAAAACTCGTCTGGGTCGAGGGAACGGGCCACATAATTACAGTGGACTACGGGCGGGAGCAGGTCTTTGAAGAGGTGCGCAGCTGGATGGCAGCGCACATGTCCGACCCAGCGGCGGCCTGACCATCAGGCCGTCGCTGGACTCATGTCAGGTGTGTTCCTGCACGAATTCCTTCGTTGCATCTACTGCCTGGCCAACAGCAGTTCCTGCCTGATCGACGACATCACTGGCAACCCGAGTGACACGCTTGGCGATCGAACGCGCCTGCTTCGTCACGCGGTTCGCTGCCTTGTTGACGGCTTTGCGAGTCGGAATCACTGCCTTCTTCGCCGCGGTCTTTCTTCTCGCAGGGGCGCGACGTGGTGATGCCTTCTTCGCAGCGGACTTCCGGGGGCTCGACTTCTTAGCCGAAGATTTTCTCGCGCTCGATTTCTTCATCGCGGACTTCCTTCCCGCTCCGGATTTTTTCGACGCACGCTTTGGCGCACTCTTCCGCGCACTCGAGCGCTTTGCTGTCTTCTTTCGCGCCGGCGATTTGCGAGCCGAGGATTTCCGGGCACTTTTCTTTTTGGCACCACCGCGTGACGACTTCCTGGCTGCAGCCATGTTACGAGCTCCGATGTAGGGTTTCAGGACCAACTGTTGCGCAACTTTCGCGCACAACTATAACAGATGTGATCTGTTTTGGATAAGAGCAAAGTTTGAATGGCTGAAAAACCCTTGTTCTGCATCATGTCATTTGATCGATCTGCTTTCGCCGTGTGCAAGAATCCAGAGATCGTCAGGCGCGAGTCCGGCATCGTTCCAACAGGCGCGCGCAAGCCGGGGAGGCTCGTCGACTGGTTCATCGGTGAGGCGAAACGTTCCCCAGTGTGAGCCGAGCATGACGCTGCGCGAGACGGCATGTGCGGAGATCAGATCCATGAACGACTGAACAGCTTCGCCGGGATCCATATGGACCGGCTGCATAAACCAGCGCGGCTCATACGCGCCGATCGGCAGAATTACCAGATCGAAGGGGCCGAATCTCTCCGCAATGGTGCGAAATTCAGGATGCAATGCCGTGTCACCAGCAAAGAAAAAACTTGCTTTGCCAATCCGGAACGTCCATCCGCACCAGAGAGTGGAGTTGCGATTCCACGGAAATCGTCCGGAGAAATGCCTCGCTGGAGTGCAGGCTATGGCAGCATGTCCGAGCTCGGTCGTGGTCCACCAGTCCATCTCCATGACGTTCATTGCTCCGCGCGAACGCAGGAATTGCCCGACGCCGATTGAAGTGAACCACGACATCGACGGAAACCGGGCGATGAGCCGTCGTACAGTGACGTCGTCGAGATGATCGTAATGGTCGTGTGAGAGAAGCGTCACATCGATCCGGGGCAGATCGTCGAACGAAAGACCGGGAGGTACAAGTCGCCTCGGGCCGGCAAACGCCACGGGAGACGCCCGCTCGGACCATATGGGATCGGTAAGGATGTTAATTCCCCCGACCTGAATCAGAAACGAGCTGTGTCCGATCCAGGTTACTCGCAGGTCATCAGATTCCGGAAGGGGTGCATCACGCGTGGTGGCGAGAACCGGCACTCGAGACGGAGCAGGCCTCCTGTGAGAGCGGGTGAGCATCCACTTTACGGCGTCCACACCGCCGTGCATCGCGCCGCCAGGCCACGGATTCTGAAATCCGCCATCTGGCGAGTGATGCGGCCGGGAAATAAGGTCGTTAGCGCGGTTCATGCAAACTGAAAATTACACACTCAACAAAAGACGTCGATGCCAAGAGAATTTTCAGCAACTCCGTCGGTCAGGTCTCCCGAATTTCCCGATAACGTCGATTGGATACACGCTGGCGGCAAGGCACTCAGGCTCGCGGACCTGCGAGGGAAAATAGTGCTGCTGGATTTCTGGACCTATGGGTGAATCAACTGCATCCATGTGCTTCCGCAGTTGCGGGAGCTCGAGCAGCGCTACCCGACACAACTTGTCGTCATCGGAGTTCAGAGCGGCAAGTATCACGCTGAGCGTGTAACTGGCCGGATCAGGGATGCCTCGATCCGCCTGCGAGCTGATCACCCGACGGTCAACGACCGTCAATTCAGGATCTGGAGAAGCTACGCGGTGTCCGCATGGCCGACTCTCGTCGCGATAGATCCCGCCGGCTACGTAGTCGGCAGCCACGCGGGAGAGTTCACAACCGAAATGCTCGTTCCGTTTATCGAGGGCCTGCTCGTCAAAGCACGGGCGGAAGGAATTCTGAATGAGGAACCGTTTCATCCTTCAGCCGACAACCCGACTGTCGAGCCACGGGGGCTTCGGTATCCCGGAAAAGTCGCGATTTCAGGTAACCGTATTGCGATCGCGGATACTGGAAACCATCGGCTGCTCATCGCTCGACTCGATGTGCAGGGAACAGCGGCGCGAATCGAGAGATCAATCGGCACAGGCAGGCCCGGATTCACGGACGGACTGGCCGCACAGTTCAACTCTCCGCAGGGAATGGCATTCGGCGACGGCGTGTTGTTCGTCGCCGATGCCGAAAATCACGCGGTGAGAACCGTAGACCTTAACAGCGGAGCTGTGTCAACGCTTGCAGGGACCGGCTATCAGATGCGAACGCGAGCGCATCAACAAGCGGGAGCGATGTCGTCCCCATGGGACGTCGCTCTGGTGGACAAAACGCTATACATCGCGATGGCGGGAGTTCACCAACTCTGGTCAGTCGACATCAGCGGCGGCGAAAGCCGAGTGCACGCTGGAACCGGTGGCGAAGACATCAGGGACGGAGAGCTCGCTGTTGCGCTTCTGGCTCAGCCAATGGGAATAACCGCGTCTGGTGACCGAGTGTACTTCGCCGATTCCGAGTCGAGCGCGATTCGATGGGCCGATACATCTAACGGCGGTTCGGTCGGCACAATCGTGGGGACTGGACTCTTCGACTTTGGTGACGTGGACGGAGCAGGAGACGCCGCCAGGCTACAGCACCCTCAAGGCATTGCTTCGCACGCGAGCGGAAAACTTCTCATTGCCGATTCCTACAACGATTGTCTCAAGTGGGTCGATCCGCTTTCACGCGAAGCAAAAACGTGGGTGCGCGGATTCAGTGAGCCGGGAGGAGTTTGCTGCGGCGAGAAGTACGCTTACGTCGCCGATACGAACTCGCATCGGATTCTTTCGGTGAGCTTCGAGACGGGCGAGGTCAGCGAGCTGATGATCGCCTAGCCGCTCGCGCGAGCTCACGAGAATCGACTGGGGGCTTTTCCGGCATTGCTGCGCCGAGATTTTCGTGCAGGTGCTCGATGCGCTTCATTCCCACCAGAGCGGACGCAACTGGAAGCGAGCGGACGAACGAGATTGCGCGCTGCGCGTCGCTCACCGCATCCGGATAAAGGTTCTTCACAGCGGGAGGAAGATCGCGAGTGAGCTGCGACTGCATCAACGCAGCACTGGCCACCACTGAAACCCCGTAATCGGCCGCTATCTCCGTGAACGGCAGGTTGGTCGTGCCGTTGTGCTGCGACGGTGCGCGAACGCCTTCGGTCATTGCAAGGTTGAGCGGTAGCTGGACGAAGCGAAAATGATGGTCGCGACCACCCGCTTCGACCGCGACTGCAACAAGTTCCGAAAGCGACAGGTAATTCCTGTTAGCCGGAAAAACGCGAAAGCCGTTCCAGGTAGCGCAGCCATAGAAAGCAATCCTACCGGCGGCAACCTGCGCCTCCAACTCCCCGAACGCATCGCGCATCACCTTCAGAAATTCGGGCCGACTGAGCGTGTCGAGCTGCTGCTCGGGATTGTGAAGGTAAAAAACGTCGATGCACTCGACGCCGATGTTAGACCGGCTTCGCTCGATCTGGTCAGCGAGAAAGCGCGGCTTGAGGCAATGCCCGCCACCGACGATGTCGTCAGCCGACATCACGCCGCGGTCAAAATACTCTGTCGCGAGATAGGAATTGTATCCATCTCGCGTGGGGGGAGGCGCGCCTTCCAGCGGGATGTATCCGCCTTTTGTGCAGACAACGACTTCGTCACGCCCAGCGGTCCCCAGTCGCAGTGTCTCCTTCAGCGCGCGTCCGATGGCCCTCTCGGAGCGCTGGCACCGATAGTTGATCGCGGTGTCGAGAAAATTGAGGCCCGCGCCAATCCCGGCGGAAAGAACGCTTACGTATCTCGCATCTTCGGCGTCGTCGCATTCGCCGAGGTATGTCCCCATTCCAATTGAGGAAACGGAAAAGGTGGACGCCGCGGCGCGATAAAAGTCGGATGCGAATCTGGATTGAAAGCGACTTGCGTAGGAACGTGTCGCTTCGGCCGTCGCACGACCGGGAATCACCGAGCCGGGTATACCCTCCTTTCGAGTGCCTGTCCGTTCGGTTGCATTCGCTGTCATGTCTGCGACACGCTAGGCAGGCATGACCGTCACCGCAAGTATGAGCCAGGTGCCAAATCGATCAATGGTCAGGAATGGAGCTCCGTTGGCACGCTTCTGACAGACAGGTAGATTGCGTTGTAGCAAAAGTACACGCATAAAAATGGAGTCGTTGTAATGCCCGATTTCGGAAGCTGGGCGACCGATTGGTGGAAGCCAGTTCTATTCATCGTCATTGCCGGTCACCTCACCAATGTCTGTGTAACCCTCTTTCTGCATCGTGCTCAAACGCATCGAAGCGTTCAGCTGCATTACGTCGCAGCGCTCCCGATGCGCCTCTGGCTCTGGCTTTCTACCGCGATCGTCACCAAGGAGTGGGTGGCGTGTCACAGAAAGCACCATGCATTCGCCGACAGGGAAGGCGATCCGCACAGCCCGCTGATGGAAGGGCTTCGCAACATCGTTCTCAAGGGTGCCTTCTACTATAGGAAGGCCGTCAGGCAGCCCGGGGTCCTCGAGAAATACGGTAAGGGAACGCCGAACGACTGGCTCGAGCGCCACATCCTCGCCCGCCGCAACACACTTGGCATCCTTTTGATGTTTGGAGTCGATGTTTACCTATTCGGCTTCTTCGTGGGCCCTCTCGTCTGGGGCGCTCAGATGATCTGGATTCCTTTCTGGGCGGCGGGAATCATCAACGGCGTCGGTCACGCCGTCGGTTATCGCAACTTCAGCGTCAAGGATGAGAGCCGGAACATCACGCCGATTGCGATCTGGCTTGGCGGCGAAGAGCTCCACAACAATCATCACGCCGATCCTCACTCCGCCAAGTTTCAGGCGAGATGGTTCGAGTTCGACATCGGCTGGATGTATTTGAAGCTGCTATCTCTCTTCGGACTCGCGAAGATAGAGTACGCAAGGTCGTAGGTATGGCCGATGTAAGCTGCACTCGCTGCGGGCAGACGCGTGAAGGCTTTGAGCGTCCCCCATTCCCGGGCACCATCGGAGCACGAATCGTTGGGGAGATTTGCCGTCAGTGCTGGGCCGACTGGGGAAAGCAGCAGACGATGCTGATCAACCATTACGGCCTCGACGTGATGGACCCCCAGGCGCGGTCGTTCCTCATGAAGAACATGTCGGCGTTTCTCTTCAAGGCAGGCGCCGAATCCGACATCGATACGAGCAAGCAAGGGACGATATCTCATTGAAGCTCTTGCGCTTCCCCAGCATCGCCGCAGTTCTAATCTGCGCAGCCGGATGTACTTCTGCCGCAACCGCACCGGTCGCAAGAGCTGGCGGCGGGATCAGCCCGGTGTCAGGAGACCGATGGGTTGATTCGGTGATGACGACCCTGACGCTGCGGGAGAAGGCAGCACAGATAGTCTGGCCGAACCTGTTCGGCGACTATACCCCGTACGACTCGCCCCAGTGGAAACGGCTGACTGACTATATAAGGAACCAGAAGGTAGGTGGCTTCCTGATGTCGGTAGGGTCGCCAACCGAGATCGCGGAAAAGCTGAACGCCATGCAGGCGATGAGCACCATTCCACTGCTGGTTGGAGCGGATCTGGAAGCTGGGGCGGGCTACCGGGTTCGGGGCGGCTACTTCATCCCGAACGGGATCGACCTCGGCAGCGCGACGATTTTCCCGCCGCAGATGGCGGTTGGGGCAACAGGCGATACCGTCCTTGCCTATCAGCTTGGCCGGATAACCGCATTGGAGGGCCGAGCGTTAGGGATTCACATTGCTTTTGCGCCGGTTCTGGATGTGAACAACAATCCTTCAAACCCGGTCATCAATACTCGCTCCTATGGTGAAGATCCGGCGATGGTTGCGCGCCTCGGAGCCGCGTTCATAAGAGGGGTGCAGGCCAATGGGATGCTCGCTACGGGTAAACACTTTCCTGGCCATGGCGACACCGAGACCAACTCTCATTTAGAGATTCCTGTCGTTTCTGTGAGCAGAAGCAGGCTCGATAGTGTCGAGTTGGTACCATTTCGCGCAGCGATCGGAAGCGACGTAACGGGCATAATGTCGTTTCATGGCGACATGCCGGCACTCGACTCTTCTGGTGTGCCTGGAACGTTATCGCACAAAGTGATGACGGACCTGTTGCGTACAGACTTGCGCTTCAATGGCATGATCATATCAGACGCCATGGACATGGTTGGTGTGTTGAAGCAGTTCGGCGCGGACGAGGCAGTAAAGCGCGCCATTGCGGCAGGCATCGACATTTTGATTCAACCGGTAGATGTAAGCAAGACAATCGACGCGGTCGTTGCTGGCGTAACGGAAGGTCGTTACACCGAGGCAAGACTCAATCAGTCCGTTCGCCGCGTTCTGCAGCTGAAGAGAAATCTCGATCTCGAGCACAAAAAGATGGTGAGTCTCGACTCACTTCGGTCGACGGTGGGGGAGAGCAGTCACCTTGCTGTCGCGCGCGAGATAGCGGAGCGCTCGATAACGCTGGTTAAGGATTCGCTGGGAGATATTCCGTTGTCCGTGGCGAAGAATCCTCGAATTCTCTCTATAACGATCGCCCGCCGGGCAGATCTCTCTGCGGGTACGGCGTCCAATGGCGAGCTGCGAACCGTGATTCCGGCGTTGCGCGCGGAGTTCCTGCCGAGCGATGATCCTGCGCCGAATTATGCGCGGCTGGAGCAGCTTGCTGATTCGGCCGACCTGATAATTGTTGGCGCGTATGCCGCAACGACTGTCGACGCCAATACCTCGACGAAGGCGCCACAAGCGTTTGCGGGTTTCATTCAACGTCTGACGACAAGAAGCAAACGTACGGTCGTGGTTTCGTTCAACGATCCTTACCTGCTGAGGCAGATTCCATGGGCTCCATCGTATGTCGTGGCGTGGGGCGGGTTTCCGCCATCACAGCTAGCGGCGGCGAAAGCCCTGCTCGGCAAAATCGCGGTCGTCGGTAAACTTCCGATTTCGATTCCGATGCAGGGAAAAACGATTTCGCGAGGCTTCGGGATCGAACGGCCGGTGGTGTTGCGCTAGCGTTCTTGCTAGCGTTCTTGCTGTTGACCTGCGGTCTCAAACCGCGTATATACTTCATCCCGCCACTCGCTATTAATTAGCGACTTGTTACCAAAACGAAATACCAGTCTTGACATTAGTTACGACTGGTGACTAATTCGGCTTACATGCCCGATCGACGCGCGCGCAAGCCACCCTATTCAATCGACGTCGTTCTCCTCACGGCCGTCCGCGGACAGCTCGCGGTACTGCTGTGCCGTTCGCCGGAAGGGCGGGAGAAATGGGTGTTGCCGTGGGAAGGACCTCGAGCGGGCGAAGGACTGGACGGGACCGCGTCCCGGATCTCCAAATCGGTATTCGGTGAGGACGTGGCCTGGAAGGAGCAGGTCGGAGCCTTTGGGGATGCCAAAAGGCACCCTTCCGACAGCGAGATCTCGGTTGCTTATGCCTGTCTCGTCCCAACTGGAACGCCATCGCCGGTCGGAGGCGTTTACGCCTGGTTTCCGCTGCCAGATCTCCCTCAACTGGCGCCAAGGCAGCGAATCATTCTCGATTCGGCTGTGTCGATGATTCGAACACGGATGGATCAGTCTCCGGTGGCGTTCCGGCTGCTCCCACAAATGTTCACGCTCACGGAGCTCCAGCAGATGTACGAGCTCCTGCTGGCGAAGAGGTTGCACAAAGCAAGCTTTCGACGGGCGCTTCAAGGCGCCTGGCTGGTCGAGCCAACCGATGAGTGGCGCAGCGAAGGGCGGGGAAGACCCGCCCAGCTATACCGCTACGCCCCCAGGAAACGCCGGCCAGCCCAGCGGGGTATCAGACTCGACCTCTTGTCGTCTTAAGTAAAAGGATTGTACCGGGGACAGCCAGCTGCTGGCACTTATTGCGTTTCGAGTGTATTAGTTGCAATGTGTACCTAAGGTTTAATTCGACCTAGTCACGAGAGAGAATGCTCGCATACCTGGACAGCCTGTGCGCTGCACTGTTGGCGAGAAACACTGTAGAGATACGGCGCCTGCTAGCGCACCCAATGGCACAGGAGCTTCCCCGACGCGTCAGGGAAGAAGCTGTGGCCATCTCCCGCGCGGGACGCCGCAGCTTCATGGCGCCTGTCAATGCGCTGCATCTGTATTACAAGCTCACTCACATGGTGGACGAAAGCAGCGATCCCACCTCCCACGACAGCGCCGCCAGGCCCGAGCCAGAAAAGAAAACGGCGCAGCTCGATCTTCCCCTAAGGAAAGTCAGCTCTCGCTGAGCTTCTGCCGCGCGGAATCAGACCAGCGCGCGCAACGAATTCTTCTTCTTCAACTGAGCCGCCCATATATCGCCCTTCTCGGCGAAGCGCGCAGGCGCAGTCTCGATCGTGAATTCGCGCGGGTCCAGATCGTCATCGAGCTCATCCCAGTCGAGCGGTGTCGATACCATCGCGTCAGGATTGGCGCGAGCTGAATAGGCAGCCGCCACAGTTTTTCCGATGATGTTCTGGAGAAAGTCCACATAAACCGTCGCGGCACCACGAGCCTTGACGGAGCGCTCGATCGTGGCCTCCTTCGGATGCTCCTGGCTCACGCGTGTTGCGACAATCTGCGCGACCAGCGTCGCCGCCTCATTCGGTGTATCGGCAGGCAACGGTATGTAGATGTGCAGGCCGGTCGAGCCGGACGTCTTGAGAGCGCCGTGAAGGCCGAGGCTTTCCATCACCTCGAGCGCCCATCGTGCAACCTCTCTTACGCGACTAAACGGCGCACGCGGTCCCGGGTCGAGATCGATGATGCTGTAGTCGGCGTGATCGAGCGATTGAAGGCGGGAATGCCAGGGGTCCACAGAAACACTTCCGAGCTGAACGGTATAGAGAAGTGTTGCCAGGTCGCCGCCAATAATTCTGCTGTTGGTTGAGCCACCCTGCGTATGAATCGTTTCGGTGCGAACGATCTCCGGAGGCTCGCCGGCGTTCTGCTGAAAGAATGCAGGCGCGGTTACGCCGTTCGGAAATCGCTTCAAAACGAGCGGACGGTCTTCCATCACCGGCAGAATGAACGAAGCAACCGTCGCGTAATACCGCATCAGGTCGCCTTTTGTCAGTTTCTTTTTTGGAAAGAATACCTTACCAAGGTTGGTGACGTCGATCTCTACTCCGGACGTGACTTTCAATGGTCCGCTTCCTCTGCCGTTTTCTATTTCCTGGAGCTGTGCAACGACATTGGCGTTCGAAGGCGACTTGCGTGTACGGCGGGCAGGTTTCGCTTTGACTTCGGAGTCATCGTCGATCGTTCGCTTCGCATAGATGCGTCTGCGCGCTTTTGATTTGGAGACCGAGCTCGCCGACCTGGATTTGGCCTTGGCGGGAGGGGCAGCGCCGGGTTTTGCTGGTTTTTTCTGCATGCTCGAGCCCTCGTGTCCGACGTCGGTGGCTTTTTTGTCATCTCGTGTACCGAGGTAGATAGGCTGACGAAGCCTTCCGTCTGCCGTCCACTCGCTGAACTTCACTTCGACAACCACCTCGGGCTCGACCCAATGCGCGGTTTCGTTGGTCCTGGGAGTTTCCTCGAATGGCGACTCTTCTGTTTCCAGAGGAGCGAGGCGCTCATGCATGTCGGCGAGTCCAGCACCGGTAAAGCCGCCGCCGGTGTGGCCGACGTAGATGAAGCGCCCCCCGTCGAAGTAGCCGAGCAGCAGTGCTCCGAGGTGCTGGCGTGAGTTGCGGGGTTCGGTGAAGCCGCCGACAACGAATTCCTGTCGGAACTCGATTTTCAACTTGAGCCACGAGCGTGACCTTGTCCCCGGCTCATAGCGCGAGTCGACTTTCTTGGCGATGATGCCTTCCCAGCCTTCTTCGCGGGCGAGGGACAGCATCTTCGCTCCATCGCCTTCAATGGATTCCGTGATGCGAATGACGCTGGAAGCGCTGCGGCTGAGCTCTTTCACCAGGCGCTTGCGGCGCTCGGTCCATGGATCGCGGATGAGAACGTCACGTTCAGCAACCAGCATGTCGAACACGATGAATGCAGCGGGTGTCGAGCTGCGATGGCGCTCGATCATCTGAGTCTCCTTCACGTGCATCCGACTCTGCAGCTCCTGAAATCTTCCCGGTTCGCCGTCGAGAAGGGCGACGATTTCTCCGTCGAGCACGTAATCCTTCTTTTTTTTCGCGGCGACGTCGCGAAGCGCTTCGACAATTTCCGGAAACTGGGCTGATTTGTCCTTTCCGTTTCGTGTGACGAGAACGACGTCCTCGTCGGTGATGAACGCAAGAACTCGAATGCCGTCATACTTTGGCTCGAAGGTCCATCCACCTTCGGGAATCTCCGATCCAAGCGTGGCGTACATCGGCTCGAGGGAGCTGGACAGCGATTCGACAGCAGCAGTTCTCGATTCGGATTTAGCTACGCCCTTTTTCACGACTTTCATTTTCCTGTTCGCAGACGCGGCTCGATTGCTATGCCACACGTTGCTCCTGCCGCCGGCGATTTCGTCCATCGTGCGGCCGGTTGTCACCGAAGTCATGTTGTCGGCGGTGATGTCATCGCTCGAAGCGAATTCATCGCGGTGCTTGATGAAGAGCCATTGAGGCCTGGACGATGAATGGCCATCGCGCGGTTTCATTCGAACGAGTGCCCAGGAGCCATGCATTCGTTCGCCGAAGAACGTGATCTTGAGATCGCCCCTGGCGTAGCCGGCTCGAAGTTTTTCTTCCGCTTCGTCCGTATCGACACCATCGGCGGCATAGGTGCCGTTGTCCCACAGCATCACCGTGCCGCCACCGTACTCGCCCTCTGGAATCGTTCCTTCAAACGCGTTGTAGGCGATCGGATGATCTTCCACTTCCATCGCGAGCCGCTTCACTGATGGATCGACACTCGGACCTTTCGGCACCGCCCAACTCTTCATCACTCCGTCGAGCTCGAGACGAAGATCGTAGTGGAGATGCGACGCTTCGTGTTTCTGAATTACAAAGCGAAGTTTTCCCGATGTGGCCGCGGGAGCGTTTCCCGACGGCTCGGAGGTACGCGTGAAATCCCGCTTCCGTCTGTATTCAGCGAGTTTCTTCGGAGCGCCCTTTGCTCCGGAAGCAGGGGTCGCCACGGATTGTCTTCCTCAGGCTGATTTGCGTTTGGTGGCACGCGCGCGTGTTTTGGCGGGCGCTTTCTTCGCGGCAGATTTCTTTCCACTGCCCTGGTCGAGACTCGCCCGAAGGCGCGACATCAAGTCGAGGACGCCGGAATCTGCCGAACCTTCCTCAGGCGCTTCGATCTTGACAGTCTTTCCCTTCATCTTCGCCTTGATGAGCTTCATCAAGTTGGCGCGATAGTCATCGGTATAGCGCTCCGGATCGAACGACTCTGCGAGATTGTCGATCAGCTGTTCCGCCATCTTCAGCTCCTGAGGGCGGACGTTGCTGCGCGCTGGAAAGCTGTACTCATCGCTTTTGACGAGCTCGTTGGCGAAGCGCATGATCTCGAGGACCAGAGCGTCGCCGACCACCTTGATGCCGGCCAGATGCTGATGCTGCCGCATGATGATCTTGCCGATTCCTACGGACTTGGTAGAGCGAATGGCTTCGCGGAGCAGCGCGTATGATTTTTCCGCGCCTTTTGATGGAACGAGAAAATAGGGCGTCTCGAAATAGCGAAGATCGATTTCCTCTTCTTTCACGAAGTCGAGGATGTCGATTGTCTTGTTGGATCCGTCGATCGCCGCGGCCTTGAAGTCTTCATCGGTTACGATGACGAATTTCCCTTTCTCGTACTCGTATCCCTTGACGATGTCGCTCCATGGAATCGGCTCGCCCTTTTTGGCGCTGACGCGCTCGTACTTGACCGGTGACATGTCTTCCTTGTGAAGGAGCCGGAAGCTGATGTGATCGGCGCGAACTGCTGTTCGCAGCTCGACAGGAATGTTGACGAGACCGAATGAGACCGAGCCTTTCCATATCGCGGCCATTTGTTCTCCGTGGTGGAGGGTAACGGCACCCGAAAAAGCAATTCGAATGCCGCTGGTGGCGATCGGTTCTCGTGAAAGAAAAAATGAAACCCCGGGGTCACCGGGGCTTCAGTCGTTGCTGCGTTGTGCGTCAGGCCTTCGTGACGTCCGCTGCCTGCGGTCCTTTCTGACCCTGAACCACCTCGAACTCGACCTTGTCGCCTTCTGCGAGAGACTTGAACCCTGCGCCGGAGATTGCACTGAAGTGAACGAAGACGTCGGGTCCGCCTTCTCTCGAGATGAAGCCAAATCCTTTGGCGTCATTGAACCACTTCACCGTGCCCGTGATGCGTGACATAACTGTTCCTTTCCCCTAGCGAGGGGTGTCTGACTGTACCCACTGGTGCTTCACATTCGATGTGCATCAGTGTATGCGCACCGGCTCATCGATCGACATCGTCCCGGTACATGGATAATCGCCGCGGTTTGCGAGTGATTTCTGACAGCAATTTCGGGCAAGTTTTGTGCACTTGCCTGGGGCGGGCCGCTGGCGAAAGCTGGGGTTTTCAGGCTGCTCCGGCTGCGCTTGCGATGTATCGCGCGGTTCGACCACAACTTCGGCATCGAAGCGTGACGTGCGACATTGGGGCCGGCGGATACTGGCCGGGCTCACGTTCGATCGAACCGGAACATGAAGGACAACTAAGCGGTCCACCTGATCGATCGCTGTTGATGAGGTGAAGGACTTGAGCAGGATTATACGTGTTTGGACGCGGCTTGCGCATCGGCCCTCCGACGGCTCGGTCCCCCCTGTCATCGCGATGGGATGGACCATGCTTTCTGTTGGAGTCGCTGGACTACGTCAGAGCAACGGGCAGTGCCGGAAAATTCCCGGAGTCGTTCTGCTCGCCGCTCGTCTAGGCGGATGCGGGCCTCACGCCCACATCCCGTTGCGACCCATTGAATTGTCAGGTGCGTTAGCAGAGTCCGATACTGGCGCGCTGCTGGCGCGAAGCCTGGCACCGGTCTTATACATCCAGCGCGACGAAACGTTCCCGCTGTCCCGGGTAGCAGCAGTGGTTCACCCGTCCAAACGCATCATCGCGTACCATCTGCTCTGGCGAGACGACGTAAACGGCGCTTGGATCCCGTTCACCGTGCCGACGGACGAGGAAGTGGTCTGGGTGGGTTACGACGCCTCGAAGTCGCCGACTGACGTCTGGACTTACTGGCACGGGACGATCCTTCACACCCCCTGGCCCAGGTCGCAGGTCACAATCGACGTGCAGTGGGGGAAGCACGGGTCACTGCCGGGGGGAATCAGGGAAAGCAGTCTTCCCGGGACAAAAAAACTGAACTTCTTCTTTGCGGCGACCAGGTTCCTAATTCCGGATCAGTTGTTAGGCCGGATAGTCAGAAAGGGAGAGGTGTTTTTTCCGCACAGCTACAAGCGTTATCGAGACTTCTCGCGGGTGATGCCGCTGAACGATAAGATCGATGTCGTCACCCGGTCGGAGAAGCCCGAGGCGGTTTTGCAGGCCGTATTCGGGCACTATTCGCATAAGCCCAATTGGCCGCCTGGCATTTAGGCCGACGAAACCCAAATCAGTCGAGAGTTTTCAGGTCACAGTTCTTGAGCGATTAGTACTCCGGGTACAAACCGGACACATAGGTGGCCTTAGACGGTACAGACCGGGAGGATAGGTAAGCCTTAGACCGGGAGGATGGGTGAGCCCTTTCTCACTGAACACTCAAAAACTGCTGACTGAAGACTCTCCACTCATTGGGTCTAGTGGCTGTAGCTCAGGTTGCGTAAACGATGTCCCCCTCGGCATCAATCCCAAGCTCATGCTGCATCCCGCAAACCCCGCAGGTCTTCGATACATGCCAGACTTCACCCACACCTTTCCTGTGAGATTCCGAGGCTGGCTTGACCTTCATCGTCTTGAAGCTGTACTCGCCACAATTCTCACAGGCATGGCTCCGCGCGATCCGCTCGGCCCGCTCCTGGTTGATTTCCTTCAAGTCAGCTTCCGCGGCTCGTCAGGAGCTGGCGATTTCGGTTCCGGTGCCCGGTCGCCCGGGACGGCAGCCCGATTGACGAGCTCCCTGAGTCCTCCGATCGCGCCCATTACCCCGGCCGCCTCCGCAGGAAGGAAGATCGTCGTGTTCTTGCCCTGCGCGAGTGTGGGGAGAGCCTCACGGTATTTCATGCCGAGCAGGTACAGTGCGGCCTGGCCCTCGGGAAGCGCACCGGCAATTTTCTGGATCGCTTCTGCTTCGGCCGTTGCCATGGCCAGCCGCGCAGTCGCAAGCCCGTCCGCACGGAGAATCGCGGCATCTTTCTCACCCTCTGCGCGACGGACCTATGATTCACGAACACCTTCGGCTTCCA
>JBBQYO010000016.1:0-23605 GCA_038208605.1 Gemmatimonadales bacterium
ATTGGGATGTTGGCGAGTTCTGGCGAACGTTACCGCGTTTTGCACCGGACGCGCCAGAGTGGCACCTTTCCGGCTCATGCAAATCCCCACCGGCGCAGTCGTCGCCACCGAAAATCTCAGCCGAACGTTTGGGAGGCGCAAAGCAGTCGACAGTGTAACGCTCGCGGTTGCGGCGGGAGAGACTCTCGCTCTGTTCGGACCGAATGGCGCAGGTAAAACGACACTGCTTCGAATTCTCGCCGGCCTATTGAAGCCAACGAGCGGCACGGCCAGCATCGGTGGAGTGTCGCTTCCTGGCGGGTCTCTGGTTAGACGCCGGATAGGAGTGATCTCCCACAATACGCTGCTGTACGAGGCTCTCACTGCCCGCGAAAATGTCGAGTTCGCAGCCCGGCTGTATGGAATTGCCGATTACGGCGAAGCGAGTGAGCGCGCACTCGACCGAATGAAAGTTCTCGATCGGGCGGACAGTCCGGTTCGCTCGCTCAGTCGCGGTCTGAGGCAGCGAGTGTCAGTCGCGCGCGCAACGGTTCACGACCCCGAGCTTGTTCTAGCCGATGAGCCATTCACGGGGCTCGATGTGCTTGGCGCCGGGGCGCTGTCAGCGCTCATTCAGCAGCTGCGAAACGCTGGTGCCGCCGTGATCCTGGTTACGCACAACATGGAGGAAGGGCTCAGTCTCGCGACTCACGCGGCGATCATCAATCGCGGCCGGATCGTCGCCCACGAGTCGCGCGACATGATCGACAGTTCTCTGTTTGCCGATCGCTACAGGCAGCTCGTGATTTCCAATGCTTGATGTTTTGAGGGACGCATGGCTGATCGCGCGAAAAGATCTGACGATCGAGTTTCGTACTCGCAGTGCGTTTTTGTCCGCGCTCGTCTTCGCGCTGCTCGGCATCGTGATTTTCTACTTCGCGTGGGATTCCTCGGCTGTGTCAGCTCTCGATCTCGCTCCCGGCGTGCTGTGGGTGATCTTCACGTTTTCCGGGATGCTCGGAATGCACCGGTCGTTCGGTGTGGAGCAGCCTGATCGCGGAATCGATGGTCTGCTCGCCTCACCGGTTGCGCGCGAGTCGATTTTCCTTGGCAAATCGATTGCAAATCTGGTGTTCGTTGCGGCTGTTCAGGCCGTCGCAATACCGGCGGTGGGATTGTTCTACGGGCTTCCGCTTGGTGATGTTGCCTTGCCGCTGGCGGGAATCGCGTTCATGGCGGCGGTTGGGCTGGTCGCGGTCGGTACGTTGTTCAGTGCGATGGCGGTCAACACCCGGTTGGCAGAGTTGCTGCTGCCAATGCTTTCGCTTCCGTTTTTCGTGCCGATTGTAATTCCCGCGGCACAGGCGACGGCAAAGCTGATGAGTGGCCGGCCGGTTGGCGACGCTGCTCCCTGGCTTAAATTGCTTCTGGCATTCGACATTGTTTTCGTGGTCGCTTGCACGATCGCCTACCCATTCACGCTCGAGGAATGAAGCCCACTCCTCTTTCACTCGCGGCAATAGCTGCCGTTCTGGCCACATTCGTTCGCGTGATTTTTTTCACGCCACTGGAAGCGGTGCAGGGGCCGGCTCAGAAAATCCTGTATGTCCATGCGCCATCAGCCTGGGTGGCGTTCATGGCGTTCGGACTTGTAGGTCTGACGAGTGTTCTGTACCTGTGGCTAAAGGAGGAGCGGCTCGATCGCGTCGCTGAATCCTCGGCCGAAGTTGGAATTGTTTTCACAACTGTTGTCTTGATCACGGGACCGCTCTGGGGCAAGCCAATCTGGGGAGCTTACTGGACATGGGACGCCCGGCTCACTCTTACACTGTTTCTGTGGTTTGTATACGTGGCATACATAGTTCTCCGCGGCGCAATCGACGAGCGAGACATGCGCGCCCGTTACAGCGCGGTGCTTGGAATTCTTGGCGCGCTTCTAATCCCGTTCATTCATCTCAGCGTGTACTTGTTTCGCACTCTGCATCCGCGTCCAATCCTGATGAAACCAGGCGCCCCTTCGCTGCCGGGCGAAATGCTGACGACCCTCCTCCTCGCATTCGCATCGTTCACTTTGCTGTACGTCGCGTTGCTGCGTGCCCGCTATCGCTACGCCGTAGAACGAGATGAGGCCCAACCCGTGGAGGCGTTCGGTGCCTGACAATTCGGTTTACTACCACCTCGCCTACGTCGCGGCGACACTCATCTACGCGGGTTATTCGATCCGGCTCGCGATGAAAAGAAACTCGTTGAAGTCGCGGCCGGGACGAACGCACACACCTTGATCGATACTGCGACTCCCTCCGAGATTGCCGATCCGGTAAACGCCGCGATTCTCGCAGTCTCCGAGGACAGGATTTCCGGATTTATCGAGGAACCGTTTGCCGAAATCGCGAGCATGGCCGGATTTCCCGAACAGACCGTACTCGAGCGGCTTGGCGCGATGCTCGAGGCCGGTACGATCCGCCGAATTCGACAGACGCTGATGGCGACCAACCTCGCGCCCGGGGCGCTGGTCGCGTGGAAAGTCCCGCAGGAAGACCTCGACGCTGCCTTTGACTACTTGTCGCGAGAAGACCCGTTTTCGGGACACGTGGTCATTCGCTCGACGGACGGCGATACACCGGGTTCCGCGTATCGTCTCTGGACTACGCTCAAGGTGCCGCAGGGATTTTCGATGAAGAAACATTGCGAGTTTCTCGCATCGAAGATCGGCGCAGAGTCATTTCGCATCATGCCGGCGAAGCAATTGTTCGCGCTCGGCGTCGGACACGTGCGGCGGAAGGGAATGGAGCCGGGATCGAAAACCGATGAGCCGGGCGCCGTGCTCGATACCAACATCGTCGAGTTGTCAGAGATGGAATGGCGAGTGCTCGGTCCGCTCAAGCGTGAATTCACTGCGGCCGAGATTCAATCAGGGCCGTGGCGCAGGAGGGCCGCAGAAGCGGGCGTCAACTACGAAGAATTTCTGAGAATCGCACGCTCTCTCAATGAGCGAAAAGTCATCGGGAGATTCTCGACCTTTCTCGAACACGTCAAACCGTCAGCAACGGGTGCGCGAGTTACACGGTACAACGCGCTGTTTCACTGGCGAGTTCCTGAAGGCCGCGAGATCGAAGCGGGCCGGGAAGTCGGGCGCCACCACATTCTCACCCACGCCTACTGGCGCGAGGGCGGTCTCGAATTCGCGAACGTCAACATCATGGCAGTTGCGCATGGAACCGATAAGGCGCTCGTTCTGGCACATAAGGATGCGATCGACCAACATCTCGAATCGGTTGGGATACCAGTGTCGTACACGAACGTCTTCTGGGGCGGACGAAGCGAGATCAAGCCTTCCGAGATTTCTCCGGATGCATACGCCGCGTGGTGTGAGGCTGTTGGCGTAAACCCGGAAAGCATGCACGGCGCCGACGAGCGGAGCGCCGCGTGATCGAGAAGATGGGAATCGTCTATCTCGTCGGTGCGGGCCCGGGAGATCCTGGCCTCATCACGGTACGCGGCCGGAAACTCGTCGATTCAGCAGACGCAATCGTCTACGACGCGCTCACGAATCGGGCATTGCTCCCGCCGGAGGCAGCAGATACGGGATTGCCGGAGCTTTTCTACGTCGGCAAGCGCGGCGGTGATTCGAAATCGGTGCCGCAGGACGACATCAACGAATTGCTTGTCCGGCTTGCGAGAGAAGGAAAACGAGTGGTTCGTCTGAAGGGTGGCGACCCGTTCATGTTCGGACGCGGAAGTGAAGAAGCGCAGACATTGAGCGAGTGCTCGATTCCGTTCGAGATTGTACCGGGAATAACTGCAGGCATTGCCGCACCTGCCTACGCCGGAATTCCGGTGACACATCGAGGACTCGGCACGTCGGTGACTTTCGTTACCGGCCATGAAGATCCTGACAAGCCCACGACGCAGACCAACTGGAAAGCGCTCGCTCGGGCAGGCGGGACGATCGTGCTCTACATGGGGGTGAAGACCCTGGCTTCGATTGCCGCTGCGCTCATCGACGGCGGTATGCCGGCCGAGATTCCGGCGGCAGCGATTCAGTGGGGGACTGTTTCAAGGCAGCGCACCGTTGTCGCTACACTTGCGACCATCGCTGACGAAGCGGCGAAGCAGGGAATCACAGCGCCAGTAATCACTGTGATCGGATGGCCCGTAGTCTTGCGCGATGAGATCAAGTGGTTCGAGACGCGACCTCTCTTCGGGCGACAGATCGTCGTCACCCGCGCGGCGCAGACCTCCACCGTTCTCACTGACAGGCTCATGGAGCTCGGCGCTGACGTCATTGAAATGCCTGCGACAAAAATAGCGCGACTGGATTTGTCACTGCTGCGCGCCGAAATGCAGAATCTTGTCGCGTACCAGTGGCTGATTTTCACCAGCCGCAATGCGGTTTCCATTTTCTGGGAACAGCTGCTCGGAGGCGGTCGTGATGCGCGAGCACTTGCCGGATTGAAAATCGCGGCGGTAGGTCCCGCGACTGCAGGCGCACTTCTCGAGCATGGAATCGCCGTCGATCTCATCCCGGAGCGTTTCGTGGCCGAGGGACTGCTGGAAAAATTCTCCGAGCTCGACGATATCGCGGGAAGCTCAGTGCTCTATGTCACCGCCGAGGGCGCGCGGGAAGTGTTGCCGGACGGCCTCGCTGCACTCGGCGCTGTTGTCAACGTCGTCGAAGCGTATCGGTCGATTCAGGATGGGACCGGCGTCAAGCGGCTCAAGCGCGCACTCGAGGAAGGAACGGTGAGCGTCGTCACGTTCACTTCTGCGTCGTCGGTGAAGAGTTACGTCGACGTGGTTGGCGAAGAGTTCGCCCTGAAAGCGCTCGGGGCGTCGATCGGTCCACAAACGACCGAAGCAATCCTTGTCGCCGGGATCGAGCTGTTATGCGAGGCCGAGGAGTCGACGACGGATGGTCTTATCGCGGCAGTAGTGCGATCACTGAGTTGAGCGACCGAATAGTCAGGATTGCGACGCGCGCATCGGAGCTCGCACTCCGCCAGGCGCGCATGGTCGAAGCAGCCCTCGGCGAACGCGGGATAGTGTGTGAACTCGTGACGTTCAAGACTGTCGGTGACAGGAAGCTCGATGAGCCATTGAGCGAGATCGGGGCGAAAGGTCTATTCACGCACGAGCTCGAAGTGGCTTTGACCAAAGGCAAGGTCGATTGCTGCGTGCACTCGCTGAAAGATCTTCCGACTGACAATCCCGAAGGACTCGAGATCGGGGCGGTGCTCGAGCGGGAAGACCCACGCGACGTGCTGGTCGTGAATTCTGTAACGCAGGCAGACAGTCTGATGGCGATTCCTGCCGGATCGCGAGTAGGCACATCGAGCCTGCGGCGCCGTGCGCAGCTGAAGGCGCTGCGTCCCGATCTCGAAGTTGCAGAGCTTCGCGGAAATGTGCCCACCCGTTTGAGGAAGGTCGATCAGGGTCAGGTGCACGCCGCGATACTTGCCGCGGCCGGGCTCATCCGCCTCGACGCGCGGCAGCACATCAAGGAATTTCTCGAGCCGCCTGCATGGCTTCCGGCCGCTGGTCAGGGCGCGATTGCGGTGCAGATTCGTTCCGACGACGCTGAGATGCGCGAGCTTGTCGCTCCGCTTTCTCACGCTGCTACGGATGTGGCCGTGAGAGCTGAGCGCGCTTTTCTCGCGGCACTCGAGGGTGGATGCCAGGTGCCGATAGGTGCACTTGCAATCGCGACAGGCGATGGCTCTGTAACGCTTCACGGGTTTGTCAGCGACGTCGATGGGCGCGATCCCGTTCGCGGATCAGGTCCCGTCGACATCGAGTCGCCGGAAGAGTCCGGCCGTGCCCTCGCCGCCGACTTGCGTACCCGCGGCGCGACGAGCCTGTTGATGGAGCTCCGAAACTCGCAGCAGCTCATATCGCCGCAACCAGAATAGCCGATGGCACAGTTTCCGATTTACAGGGGACGGCGTCTCCGCCGCACCGAGTCGCTTCGGCGGCTCGTTCGCGAGACGACGTTACTTCCGTCTCAGCTCGTACTTCCGCTTTTCGTTCGCAACGGGTCGGGCGTTCGTCGCGCTATCGATTCGATGCCGGGCGTCACGCAGACTTCGCCGGACGAAATGCTCAAGGACGTAACAGCGGCGGCTCGAGCTGGAGTCGGCGGAGTGATTCTCTTTGGAATTCCGGACGCGAAGGACGCAACGGGATCGGAAGGCTGGGCAGAAAACGGCGCCGTGCAGCAAGCGGTACGGCTTCTCAAGAAAGAGGTTCCTGAAATCGTCGTGATCACCGATGTATGCATGTGCGAATACACCGATCACGGTCACTGCGGAATTCTTGAAAACGGCGAGGTAGTGAACGATGCTACGCTCGAGCTGCTCGCGCGCGTCTCACTCTCGCATGCCGAAGCCGGCGCAGATGTAATCGCACCGAGCGACATGATGGACGGCCGTGTCGGCGCGATTCGGTCGGCACTCGATGCACATGGATTCGAGCAGACACCGATACTCAGCTACGCGGCAAAGTACGCGTCCGGATTTTACGGACCATTTCGAGAGGCCGCGGAATCTGCTCCGAAGAGTGGCGATCGCAAAGGTTATCAGATGGACGCAGCTAATTCGGACGAGGCGCTGCGCGAAGTATTGGCTGACATCGACGAAGGCGCTGACGCAGTCATGGTGAAACCTGCCGGCCCGTACCTCGACGTCATCGCGCGAGTGAAGGCTGAAACCGGATACCCGGTGGCCGCCTACCAGGTGAGCGGCGAGTACTCGATGATCTGCGCTGCGGCCGAACGCGGATGGATCGATCGCGAGCGCATCATGATGGAGTCGCTGCTGGGAATCAGGCGCGCTGGAGCCGATTTCATCCTCACATACTTTGCCGTTGAAGCAGCCCGTGCCCTTCGGGCTTCGTTTTGACCATCGCGGCATGACGGTTGCCGGAATGGTTCGCATGCGACGTCTTTTGAGAGTGACTTCGCTCCTCGTCCTGGCGGCGATTTCAGCATGCGATACGATCGCCGGCACACAGCCGGACAAAGCTCTGTGGCAGGCACTCGACATTCAGAGTTACGATTTCGTCTACGGCATTTCGTGCTTTTGCGGATTTACGAGACCCAACCCTGCGAAGCTCAGTGTTCGCGGCGGCATTGTCGTGAAGGTCGTGCCGGTCGACAGCGCCGGATTCACTGGAGAGATCGGCGCGCCATCGACGTATCCGACGGTAGACAGTCTGTTCACCATACTGGAAGCCGCTCAGAAGAACACGCCGAATGGAGTGACGGTCGAGTTCGATCCAACGTATCACTTTCCAACGAAGCTGTTCATCGATCCGATCAAGAACGCTGTGGACGATGAGGTGACCTACACCATTCAGAAGTTCACGCCGGTAATCGGATCCGGTTGACTCTTCCGCGAGCGGCTCACAGGTGAAGTCGCAGCTTGCCGCCGGCACGAACGGACTGCCGAAGATGATTCTTCAGCACGGCTCCGGCAGCCGCGCCGAGGTTTACCTTCACGGCGCGCACGTCACCTCATGGGTGCCGGCGGGCGACCAGGAAATGCTGTTCGTCAGCAAAAGGGCAAAGTTCGAAGCTGAGACGGCAATCCGCGGAGGAATTCCGATCGTCTTCCCGCAGTTCGCTGACTCCGGCCCGCTGCCGAAGCACGGATGGTTGAGGACACGCGAGTGGAAGTTGCGCGAGGCGTCATCGACGCGTGCATCGGTGACTCTCGAGACCGAAGAGGACCAGCGTTCGCTTGCACTCTGGCCGCACCCGTACCATGTCGAGCTGTCGATCACGCTTGGCGTTGCTTTCCTCGAGCTCACTTTGACCGTGCAGAATCCAGCCGCGGAAGCATTCGCATTCACGTCGGCGCTCCACAGCTACCTCGCGGTGAGTGACATAGAAGACGTGGACATAGCCGGTCTCGACGGCATTAAGTACGTCGATAAGGTCCGCCACGGAGTGGTAGAAACTGAGCATTCCGATCTGCTTCGGATTTCCTCGGAGACAGACCGTATTTATCTGAACGCGCCACCCCTGCTCGAGCTGAGGAACAAGCCGGGCACTTCTCGGCTGCAAATCCATTCCGCTGGTTTCACTGATGCGGTCGTATGGAATCCGTGGGACACGGCGTCGCGCGGGATTCCCGACATGGATCCAGATGAATTCCGCAAAATGATTTGTGTCGAGGCGGCTGTCGTGGCGAGCCCCGTTGAGCTTCCTCCGCTCGAGAGCTGGTCGGGAACGCAAAGGTTGACCGTACTCTGATCTTTAAGTGTCCCTTTCCGGCCCCGATTACTTTTAGCGTTACAGATGAGCTCTCAACGATGAAGTTTCGCAAATTCCCCGGCACCGACGTCTCTGTAAGCGAGGTCGGATTCGGCACATGGACCCTCGCCACCGGATGGTGGGGAGAAAAGACCGACGACGAAGCCGTGGCAATGCTTCGGCAGGCGCACGACGAATTCGGGATCAATTTCTTCGACGCTGCCGACACCTACGGCAACGGCCGAAGTGAAAATCAGCTCGCTACCGCCTTCCGCGGGCGCCGCGATGATGTCGTTTATGCAACGAAAATCGGCTACGACATCTACGACGAGGAAGCCGCAAAAGCTCGACGCGGACAGAGCGAGCTTCCTCAGCGGTTCGACGCCGGGTACATGCGGCTTGCAGTCGACAAGTGTCTGGAGCGCCTCGAGACGGACTACATCGACGTGCTCCAGCTGCACAACGTCAAGATGGATCATGTCCGCGAACCGGCCATCTGGCAGACGCTTCGCGATCTCAGGAGCGAAGGAAAAATTCGCGTGTGGGGCGCCGCGTTTGGACCTGCGATAGGCTGGTTGTACGAAGCTGTCGAGCTGTGCGAGCGCGAGCCCGACGTCGGGACCATTCAGATGATATGGAACATCCTCGAGCAGGAACCCGGAAGCGCGATGATCGAAGCCGCACGAGAGCATGCTCCAGACTGCACGTTCAACATTCGGGTGACGCACGCATCTGGGATGCTCGAAGGCAAATACACTGAAGACACCGTCTTTCCGGCGAACGATCACCGTCGGCATCGTCCCCGCTCGTGGCTGGTGAACGGAGTGAAAAAAGTTCGCACACTCGATTTTCTGACAACCCGCATGACCCTTGGCCAGGCAGCATTGAAGTGGCTTCTCAACGAGCCCCGCGTGATCAGCGTCCTGCCCAACATCTACGATTCCGATCAGCTCGCCGAGTTTGCTCGTGCGAGCGACCTGCCCGATCTCGAGCCGTCTGACATGGAACGAATCGCCGAGCTTGCCGGCTCGAACTTTGGCGTCGAGGAAGAGGCGATGAAATACAAGGGAACCATGGAGCGGGCGAACGCATGAATCCCTGGCATGACTTTCCAGTCGGCGCGAACCCGCCGGAAGTAGTGACAGCCGTAGTGGAAATTCCGCGCGGCAGCCGCAACAAGTACGAGCTCGACAAGGTGAGCGGCCAGTTCCGCCTCGATCGCGTTCTCTTTTCGGCCGTTCATTATCCCGGAGACTACGGATTCATTCCGCGAACCCTGCACGAGGATCACGATCCGCTCGACATCATCGTCAGCATCAACGAACCAACGTTTCCCGGCTGCCAGATCGACTGCCGTCCACTCGGCGTGCTCAAGATGCTCGATCGCGGCGAGCCGGATGACAAGATCATCGCCGTGCCTGCGCATGATCCGTTCTACAACGACTACTTCGACATCGCCGACCTCTCGTCACATTATCTGAAAGAGGTCGAGCATTTCTTTCATATCTACAAGGATCTCGAGGGCAGGCGAGTCGAGATCGTCGGCTGGGAAAAGAGCGAGATTGCGATCGAAGTGATTCTCGAGTCGATGGTTCGTTACGAGGAGACGTACCTTCGCGTCGGACCGTGATGCTGTGAGCGCTGCCGCTGAGGAGTTGAGGTCGACATTGAGTCGCGAGTTTCCGCGGTTGATGAGACTTTTCGTTTTTCCTGGCTCGAGTACTTCATGAATGACTATGTCGACCACATGAAGCATCACCTCGCTCAGATACCGTGACGGCCGGTTATTCGGGCACACCGCTCCCGAGGAAGCTCGGCATCAGGGAGAAAACGCGTCTCACCATTCTGCATGCGCCGGGCGGCTTTAAGGAGACTCTTGGGCCGCTCCCGCCGGGCGTTGTAACTATGGGAAAGATCACGGGCCAAGCTGATGTAGTCGTGCTTTTTCTTAAGGCATTCAAGACGCTCGAATCGGAGTTCACGAGAGCTGCCGCAATGCTGCCGCCTGCCGGCGGAATGCTATGGATCGCGTGGCCGAAAAACGCCGCGAAGATGAAAACTGATCTCGACGAGAACCTGATTCGCGATTTCGGTCTGGCCGCGGGACTCGTGGACACGAAAGTCTGTGCGATCGACGAGACCTGGAGCGGCTTACGGTTTTCCCGGCGGCGCTCTGCGTGAGCGGTGGTCGACTCTTCCGGTGTGCGCCGGGAAGAAAGCATTTTCCCGGTCATGACGACAATCGGCCAGCAGGTTCAGCTCGAGGTCTACGGCTCCGCGATCGCCGGCAAACGAATCGATCTCCCATTTTCCTTTGACGAATGGGAAGCACGCGCAAGATCGACGCTTTCGGAGGAAGCGTACTGGTACGTTGCGGGTGCGGCTGGAGGCGGAAACACCATGCGCGCCAACCGCGAGGCATTCGATCGAGTTCGGATCGTGCAGCGCACTCTAAATGACGTGAGCGCGCGGGATATTTCGGTCGAGCTGCTCGGAAAGCGCGTCGCATCGCCATTTCTTCTCGCGCCGATTGGAGTGCAGGGAATTCTTCACGCCGACGCTGAGCGCGCGCCTGCCAGAGCTGCTTCAAAGGCCGGGGTTCCTTTCATACTCAGCACTGTCTCGTCGGTGCCGATGGAAGAAATCGCAACCGTGATGGGCGATGGACACCGCTGGTTTCAGCTGTATCCGTCGCACGTTCGCGAGCTCACGCAGAGTTTCGTTTCGCGAGCAGAAGCAGCTGGCTACTCTGCGATTGTCGTTACGTCAGATACGCCCGCGCTCGGTTGGCGCGAGCAGGATCTCCGACTTGGTTATCTGCCGTTTCTCCACGGCGACGGTATCGCCAACTATCTCAGCGATCCGGTGTTTCGTTCGCTATGCGCGGAGCCTCCGGAGAAAAATCCGCAGGCGGCAGTGCGTCAGTTTCTCGGAGTCTTTTCACACCCGGCCTTCAATTGGTCGGACGTCGCGTGGCTCAGGGCACAGACGCGGCTGCCTCTCCTTATCAAAGGCATCATTCATCCCGATGACGCCCGGCGCGCCGCGGAAAGTGGAGTCGACGGAATCATTGTATCAAACCACGGCGGACGTCAGGCCGACGGCGCAATCGGAACGCTCGACGCACTCGCGCGTGTAGTCGATGCAGTCGGCGACAGGGTGACGGTTCTGCTCGATAGCGGAATACGACATGGCGCAGATGTCGTGAAAGCGCGGGCAGTCGGAGCGAAGGCTGTGCTGCTTGGGCGGCCGTACGCGTACGCGCTCGCGAGCCACGGCGAAGAAGGAATCAGTCACCTGCTTCGGACTTTCATGGCCGACATCGATCTTCAGCTCGGCCTTTGTGGGCAGACTTCGATCGAGTCGCTCGACCGGTCGCTACTGGCTGATTCCTGACGCCTCGTCGCGCGCAGGCGCAATTCGCACGGGCTCGGGAATTCGCTCGTTCATCAGCTTGGTGGTGAAGCGCTGGCCTTCTGAGATTCGCTCTACCTCGATGCTGATCGCATCGACTGACGCTTGCAGACGCTCGATTGCTGCCGGGTCATAGTTCGTGGCCGTCTGTCGCGCACCGCTTTTCGCCCTGAATGCCCAGACGTTCACCGCCCTGATCGCACCATATCCGAAAACTGCGCTGAGAGTGATCACCATAATTACCGAGACTGCCGTGATCATGTCCGACGGGTCAGATGGATTCATGGAGACTGCCCGTAGTGAGGGTTACAAACTCCCTACGTTTAAAAGGGCCAGCGAGATTCCGTTAGACAGGCGGTAACATCAAAGTGACTTCATCACCCTCGTTCACGGTTATCTCCTCCGACACGGGCGTCCGCGTACTGCCGATCGGATCCGCGAGGAACCTCACAGGCGTCGAGCCCGAAACGATTCCCGTTGGCACCTTGAGGCTCGTCCTCGAAAGGCCATTTGCCGTGCCGAGGCGAATTCGCTGGCCACCCCTGATGATGTAGATGTTCATGTCGAGAATAGAGCGGTTGTCCACTACGACTGTCGTTTGCGGTCTGATCTGACCTGGCTCCTGCTTTCCCATCGACGCACACGCAGCGAACATTGCGCAGATGAAGGCGATTCCAAGCAGCTTCATGGTACGATTCATATAGTCTCCCTGATGTTCCCTCAGTCATACACGCACCGCCAGTTACGTTCCAATGTTCCCCCGGTAGATTGGTCGGACCTGAGTTTGACTCCCTCTGTCCCACGCCGGAGACCGCGTGAAGGGAAAGCTCACAGTCCTCATGGTCACGGCGTTCGTGGACATGCTGGGACTGATAATTATCTTTCCGCTCCTGCCGTTCTACGCTACGCGGCTTGGCGCGAGCGCGGCCATGATCGGTGCGCTCGTCGCTGCGTTCTCGGTGGCGCAGCTCGTGAGCGCGCCGGCGTGGGGCTGGATGTCCGACCGTTACGGACGCCGCCCCGCGATTCTCGTGGGGTTGCTCATCTCCGCAGTGGCGTACGTGATCTTCGCGTTCGCCGGAACCATCTGGATGCTGTTTCTCTCTCGAATCATTCAGGGACTCGGAGGCGGGACCATCGGCGTTGTTCAGGCCTACGTCGCGGACATCACCGAGGGAAAGGACAGAGCGAAATCACTCGGCTGGCTCTCGGCGGTTACCAGCCTCGGAGCAGTCGTTGGGCCCGCTCTCGGCTCCGTGCTCGTCCGCGTTGGCGGCCACACCGCACCCGGACTCGGCTCGGCGTCGCTGTGCATTCTCGTGAGCTTATTCGCGTGGCGGTTTCTTACGGAATCGCGCGTCACGACGTCGACCGGGGATGCAATCGCGGCCGTGCCGAAGACCGGCGCGGGCGCAATTCGAAACGTGATCCTTCATCCGAAGGAACCTGCATCTCGACTGATCTGGATTTACGCGATCGCGATTGGCGCGTTCTACGGAACGACGCCAATGCTGCCGCTCATTCTTTCTGAAAGGCTCGGCATCGACGAAACGAACGTCGGTTATTTCGTCATGTATCTCGGAGCGATCGGCGTCATCGTTCGCAGCGGGGTGCTTGGCAAAATGATCGAGTGGCTTGGCGAGGTGAAGCTTGCGCGTCTCGGACTGGTCTTTTTATCCGCGGGCCTCGTCGCAGTCTCACGCATTCAGTCGTATCCGACGATGCTCGTCGCGCTGACGCTGATGCCGGTGGGTACAGCATTCACTTTTCCGTGCGTTACCGCGATGCTCTCGCGAGCCGTATCGAAACGTGAGCGAGGTCTATACATGGGAGTTCAGCACACGTTCGGCGGAGTATCTCGTGTCGCGTTTCCGCTCATGGCCGGTTACGGAATGGACGTCCTCGGCAAGGGACTTCCGTTCATCGTGGCCGGCGTCATGGTGATGATCAGCCTTCTTTTTACAGTCGAGATGGAGGACTACGCGCAGCCTCCAGTCGCTCGAGCGGGCCCGAATGATCGCGCCCTCACGCCATCAATTCACCCGCCGGAGCACCAGCGCGGCATTGATGCCGCCAAAACCGAATGAATTAGTAAGAACATGTTCCACGCGCGCATTCTTCCCGGTTCCGGGCAGAAAGTTGAGGTCGCACGCTTCGTCGGCGACGGCGAGGTTTACCGTTGGTGGCAGCCATTCGCGCGAGATCGCGAGAGCGGCGATCGCAGTCTCGATCGCACCTGATGCACCAAGTGCGTGACCGTAGTAGCCTTTGGTTCCGCTGATCGGCGTCTTGTACGCTCCCTCGCCGAAAACGTCCTTGAGCGCTTTCGTCTCAGTCGGATCGTTCAGCGGCGTGGAGCTTCCGTGCGCGTTGATGTAGCCTACTTCGCCCGGAGTGATGTTCGCGTCGCGAAGCGCAAGACGCATCGATCGCGCGGCCTGTGATCCATCGGGGCGCGGTGCCGTCATGTGATACGCGTCATTCGTGAATCCGAATCCGGCGATCTCGGCATAGATCTTCGCTCCGCGGGCAACGGCCCTGTCGTACTCTTCGAGCACGAGAACAGCCGCGCCCTCTCCCATCACGAATCCATCGCGGTCCTTGTCAAATGGCCGCGATGCGCTCGCGGGATCGTCGTTCCGCGTCGACATGGCGCGAATGATCGAGAATGCGCCAAAGCAAAGAGGCGCGAGCGGCGCCTCAGCTCCGCCACTCACCATCACGTCGGCGTATCCATCACGAATCAGCCTGAATGCCTCACCGATTGCAATCGTTCCAGACGCGCAGCTCATCGCATTCGTAGAGTTCGGTACAGTCACGCCCAGCTCGATGGCGATGTTGCAGCTCGCCGCGCCGCCGAACACGCAGAGTGCAAGCATCGGATCCACTGACCTGAGACCCTCACGAAGGAACATGTCCAGCTGGTGCTCGGCGAATTGAAGTCCGCCGAGTGCGCTGCCCATCGTCGAGCCGATCTGGTCACGGTCTTCGGTGGCGAGATCGATCCCGGCGTCCTGAATCGCCATCTGCGCCGACGCGACCGAGAAATGTCCGTAGCGGTCTAACCGCTTCGCCTTCTTTCGATCCAGATAATCACCTGCGTCGAAGTCATTGACCTCGGCCGCGTTGTGGCTCTTGAAGATCGAGGGATCGAACCGTGAAATAGCGCTCACCGCCGACTGCTCGCGCCGGAGGCCATCCCACAGCCCTTCGACGTTGGATCCAATCGGTGTAACGGCTCCGATACCTGTGATTACAACTCGTCGTTTCGACAATTCAGAACTTCTCCTCGGTCATTACAGTCTGGGCCGCGCCATTGCGCGGGGCTGATTCGCGTTCGGCAGCTTTCGCCAGGCCAGCGAGTGTGCGCGATGCAATTCCATGAATAAAAACGGGCCCGATGACGATTGTTGCCACGGGGATACCAAGGAATGGTAAAGGGATACCGTCCCAGACGTGAACGATGCGCACATGGGTGCCACCCGAAACCGTATGAAACGACCATTCCACTTCCATTCCTTTTGTTATACCCCCGATATGCCGAAAACGGATCGCCGGCGCGCCCTCGTCTACTGACATTTCGGATAGCCACCACGTCGGCCAGCCTACGGATCCAAACGGGCGGTCGGCCGACATTTCGACGATTCCGCCGCCATCTGTCGCGTGCTGGCGAAACCTCACGTATCGGTAGTGCGGCAAATATTCCGGCCAGTCCTCTACTCGCCTCGCGAGATCGAAGATCGCCCGCCATGGGGCCGCAACGATGCCTTCATCCACTACTTCCATCGGCCGCCCGAGCGGCATAGGGCCGAGCTCGAAGGGCTCACGCACCGGGTAGGTCACGCGTTCGGAGTCCATCCGGCGGTGAGCCGAAACCCGAGGCGATGATGGATGTCGGGGACGACGCCGGTCGCTGTCTTCACAATGGTGGACAACTCGTCAGCCAGAAATCCTCGCATGACTGAAACTACACCATCGTGACGGCTGACCGGATGAAATCCAAGAGGGAACGATGCGATCCACAGCCCTGCAGCAGCGAACACGCTTCTCCGCAGGTCACTGATTATTACGCGCTTTCGCGCGACGCGGTTCATCTCGCGCACGACGGTCACCGCATCATCGAATTCAAAGTGGTGAAGCATCTGCGAGGCCATTACTACGTCGACACTTTTGTCCGCGAAGGGCAGACACATCGCATCGCCACGCGTAACAACGTCGTTAGACTCGCGATGCTTCGACACCAGCGGCAGCGACATGTCGAATCCGATGGTCCACAGGCGCAGACGGAGCCGCTTCGCCAGTTTCTTCGCCGCGGCAGGAATGTCACCCTGCCCAGTGCCTACATCGAGCATCGAACCGGTACGGTTCATCAATCGCATGGCGGGCGCGAGCTCTGCAAATGCGGCCCGGCGCCCGCCAAAAAATATGTTGGCGCGGGCGACATCGGACATCGATCTGGTCATGAGCTCGGGACTGACTGCTGGATCGTCGAGGATCTCGATTCCGCGCCGGCGCGAGAGGGCAGGAAGGCTGATCACGTGTCACCGCTCCAGCTGAGCGTATCCTCCGCGGTAGTACATCAACGGCCGGCCATCTTCAGCCATCGCCTCTTCCACTTCGCCGATGATGATATCGTGATCGCCTGTGGAATGCCTCGTGACCACCTTGCATTGCAGGTATCCAAGCACGTCGTTCAGTATCGCAATCCCATTTCCGCCCCGCGAGAATCCAATTCCGTCAAACCGGTCCGGATCCGGTCCCGCAAACCTTCGCGCCAATGCCTCCTGGCCTTCGGAAAGAATGTTGACGGTGAAATCATTCACGCTGCTCATCGATTCATAGACCGATGCGGCATGATCCACACAAATGAGAATGAGCGGAGGCTCGAGGCTCACCGAGCAGAATGCGCTCACCGTCATTCCCCTGTCACCGCCCGCGGGATCGACAAGCGTGACAACTGTAACTCCCGACGAAAACCTGCCGAGCACGGCCCGGAATGCGTGCTGGTCGATGGTCATCAGCGCGCCGCTGGAGCGAGAAGCAGGCTGAGAAGATAACCGGGCCTCAGCACTTCGCGCGCGGGAACGAAGTCTCCCACCACTCCGATCAAAAGGTCAGCCATGTCGCGGCGGCGCGAGAGGACTCGCGCTGCGTGATTGATCAGGGCGGGGAAGGCGATCGCAGCACCGACCATTCGCTCGACTTTCCATTTTCCAGAGAATTCCTTTCTTCGCGCGTGTTCGTAGGCGCGCAATGCCGAGTCGGCGGTATGAGATTTTCCGCTCGACAAACCTTCGGCAACGTGACCCGCCAGGATTTCGCCGCCGCGGAGCGCAGTGTAGATGCCCTCGCCCGTGAACGGATCGAAGAAATCAGCTGCGTCGCCCACGAGTGCGACTCCCGGCGCCCACGCGCGCTTTGCGGTAGTTGCGAATGGTCCCGTCGCGCGCACGGGCGTCTCGCGCGTTGCACGAGCAAACATCGACGCCAGCTTCGGTCTCTCGGCGATCCAGCTCTCGAGAAATTCGGTGCGATCGATCGCGACCTCAGCAGCGCGTGACACCGGCACCACCACCGCGACGTTCGCGAGACCGTTGCCGACATCGGCTACTCCGCAGTATCCGCCGCGATCCACGTGCATCTCGCCGAGATTGTGAAGTCCTTCGACTCCTGAGTAATGAGTGACGAGGGCAATGCGCCGGGGCCACCGAGACGCCCGGATGAGACCGAGGCGTCGTCCAACGACCGATCGAAGTCCGTCTGCGCCAATCACGAGCTGCGCGGCGCGCGGAGTCGCGATGCCGCTGGCGCCGGAAGTCTTCACGCCGGTTACGCGGCCAGATTCATCCCGCACGACATCGGTTACACGGGCGCCCTCTTCAACTGTCACACCTGCCGAGCGTGCGCGGTCCAGCAGCAGCGAGTCGAGAATCGTGCGCCTTACCGCGAGCCCGCGGTCACGGTAGCCGCGATAACCGTGGTCGCTCGCAAACTCCCCGTGAATTGTCGATCCATTGGGAGCGTGAACTCGCATTCCTGCGAGCTGCGCCGCGCCTGCACCTTCGACCGCTCCCAGAGCGCCCATCTCCTCGAGAATGCGTGACGCCTGCGGGCTCATGTATTCCGAGCAGGTCTTGTCTCGCGGGAAGCGCGCGCGATCGAGAAGAAGAACGTCGATCCCTGCACGTGCGAGAAAGTAGGCAGTGGAAGATCCCGCTGGTCCACCTCCGACGACGATTACTCGGGCGTCAGGCATGGCTCATCTGCCGTCGCGGGCGCGAGGTCGCGCGGGCGATCCGCTGAAACAGTCCCATGTACTGCCAGTGCGGACGCGGCAATTGAAGAATCGCCGCGACTCTTGTGAGGTAAGGCAACACAACCGAGCGTGAATCTGCGGAGAACATGAAGCGCGGGTGATCGACGGCAAAGCGGCGAAGCCGGTCTACAGCGGCGTCGAATTGAAGGTTCGGGCTGAAGTAAAATGTCGGATCGAGCAAAGTCGAATCCTCAGCAACGACACCCTCGGCGATCGCGATTCGATGCAATGTGGTGCCGGGATAAATGCGAAGCCCCACGGTAAGATAGACAGCGTCGCCGCGGCCGAGCCGCCATGCGGCAAAGTTCAAGGTTTCTTCGAGCGTTTCCGGAGTTTCTCCGGGACCGCCCACTAGAAAAATCCAGAGCGTACGAATGCCCGCTTTCTCAACGCGTTCCGCAACTTCGCGAACCTTGCTCGCGGTGAATCCTTTTTCGAGCCGCTGGAGAACCGGATCGCTCGCGCTCTCGGCGCTGATGCCGAGGGTTCTGAAGCCGGCTCGTCGCATTGCGTCGAGCAGCTCGGTTGACGCGGTGGCCGGCGTGAAATTAGTCGTGTCGAGATGAACGCGAAGGTTGCGGCGCGTTATCGCGTCGCAGACCTCGAGTGCGTGACCGGGCGGTGAATTGAACGTTGAATCGACGAAATCGAAGTTGCGAACACCCGCCTTGCGATAGAGCTCCTCGATCTCGTCCGCGACTCGCTCGGGATCGCGGGTTCTGTATCCCCATCCTTCGACGTTGCGATAGGTGCAGTACACACATTTGTAGACGCATCCGCGCTTTGTCTGAATCGGGATCGTCGCGCCGTGGCGCTCATACCGACGTAGGTCGATCCACTTGTGCAGCGAAGGCGAAGGCAGCGAATCGAGATCGGCGTCCTCGCCCGGCGGTGTGAAATGAACTGTGCTGCCGACCGAGCGAACGAGGCCGGCTATTGCGTCGATGTGATCGCCCCGGGTCAGTGCATTGACCAGTGCAACACTCGCGCGCTCGCCGTCGCCTGCGACCGCGTAGTCAACGCCGAAATTCCTGAACAGCGCCTCGGGCGCGACACCGAATGCTGCTCCTCCGGCGATGATCTTCGCGTTCGGGGCGGCCTCTCTCAGCGCGGCGAATATCGCCCTGCCTTCGGGTGTGTAATGACGCAGCGCGATCGCATCGCTGTTATCGATGTTTCGAATCGATACGCCGATGATCGAGGGCCGCATCTCGCGCGCTGCCTGCGTCGCGGCGGCAACAGGATTTCGTTCGAAGCAGAGATCGACGAAACGCACTTCGTGACCGGCCTGGTCGAGTGCCGATGCGACGCACGCGAGTCCGTTCGGGACGACGGGATACGGCTGTCGCTCCCGGTTCGCGCTGATGAGCAGCACGCGTGCTCCACGAGGGGGCGTGGTCATCTCATCTCATTTGTAATCATCGGCTCGAAAGGAAGCAAACCACTCCGATTAATGCTCCAGAAGCGGAGCTGGCCGCGTTCACCGCGTCGTTGTTCAACCATGGCAAGCCGCCGGCCATGCGAGTAGTCGTACCGCAGCTGTGGACTGTCCGTTCCGTTCCCGTGTTGCAGCGATCGCACCATCTCCGAAGCTGAAGAGATGCTCCAAGCAGCGAATCGATGACGCAACCACCGAATCCTCCCGCTATAGCTGATACCACGGCAGATGTTGTCCACCCGGCGAGAAACGTAATGAAGGCGATGAAAATGGCTCCGCCAATTCCAGCGAGCGTACCGGCTGACGTCACGCCTCCTGACGACCCGGCAGCCACGGGTGCTCCGGTCAAGATCGAGCGCGGAGTTGCTGAGGAGAGAACTCCGATCTCGGTCGCCCATGTATCCGCGGCCGCAGCCGCCATTGCACCTGCTCCGGCACACAGCCAGAGCGCTGATGGAGAAAAAAAACTTGCCGCGGCGACCGCGGTAAACAATCCGCCATTGGCGAGAACCTGCCATGCATCACGCTCGCCGCCCTTCGCGACAATTTCGGCAATCCGGATCTGCTTTCGGTCGCTTTCGTAATGCGAAAGAAGGGTCGATGACAGAAAGAACGCGATCAACAGCGCGCCCCATGCCCACCCGGCAGCGGTGCAAATCGCCCCTGCGACAATTGCCGCGACAGCCCCGCTTGCTGACAGCGACCGGCGTTTGCGTGCAACCACCGCAACCAGTCCGGCGAGCGCGACGCCAGCCAGCAGACGCGAGCCGCCGTTACCGGCAAAGATATCGATCAGTCGCTCACCTGCAGGAGTATTGCAATAACTTTTAGTACCCCGCCGGAGAAATCCGGCTTCATGATCTCACCGGCTCAAATGTCCTCGACCGTTCACGCGCGAATACCACTCAGTCTTCTCGAAGCGATTCGCCGTATCGATACGCCGGACGATCAGGTCGACACTGAATATGTTCCTGAGCTTCGGAACAAGCGACTTGGATTGAGCGACACCGTCTACACTCAGATACGCCGGTATTCCGAGGCAACGAAGCGCGGACAGAGAATTCCGTTTGTCGAAGCGTCGGGTCTTGGTACGCTCATCGGCAGGCGGCCGGATTCAGAGCAGCTTTTCGAGAGCGCGGGAAAGATTCTCGCCCACGACATCTACGAGTCGATCTCTTCGACCAAGCGCAGCATCATTCGGCTGATGCCGGGCTCGATCTCCCGTCCGGCTGCCCTCAAGGAGCTGCATTCGATCGCAGTGATTTTCTTCGGCGGCACACTCGAGGAAAACGGAGCATTTCTCGTCCTCCGCATTCCCGAGTCGGTGACAGTGAATGGCGCCGCGAAATCGGAAGGCTGCGCATTTTACGAAGCCGCACTCCGCGAGCTGCTGAGTCTCCTGATCAATGGCGGAGGACAGGTGGATCACATTCACTGTGTAGCCAGGAACGAAGGTGCGTGCGAGTGGCGCGCCGAATGGCGCAGCAACGTCGCGTGAGGAAATCTGAATGTTGAATGCGGAGAAGCTCGTTCCACTTCAGGCGGCACTCGCCGAAGCGAATCTCGACGGTTGGCTGATTTTTGATTTTCACGGGCTGAATCCGGTTGCGACCGGGCTGCTCGAGCTGCCCGGCATGGCGACGCGGCGGATTTTCGTTCTCATCCCCCGCACCGGCGCACCCGTCGCAATCACTCACGCCATCGAGCAAGGCCCCTGGCGCGACTGGCCCGCGGAGTGGGGCAAGACAAAATACAGTGGCTGGCGCGAGCTCGAATCGCAGCTCGCCACGCTGGTGAACGGAAAGACTGTAGCGATGGAGTATTCACCAGGCGATGCAGTCCCCTATCTCGACCGCGTACCCGCGGGTGTGCTCGAGATGGTACGCGCTTCGGGTGCGACTGTGGTCTCGAGCGCGGATCTCGTCACCAGGTTTTATGCAGTGTGGTCCGAGGAAAACCTGGCGTCACACAAACGCGCCGCCGAGGTGATTGCGATGGTCGCCCGGGATGCGATGAAGAGGGCAGGGGATGCAGCGAAATCGGGCGCTTCCCTCACGGAGTATGCCCTGCAGCAGTGGATTCTTGGCGAGTTCGCAGCGAACGGCCTGTCGACCGATCACGGTCCGATCGTCGCGATCGGGCCCAACGCTGCCGATCCTCATTACGAGCCAACCGCTGACCGCACGGCGACTATCAGGATGGGCGACGTTCTCCTGATCGACCTTTGGGCGCGCGAGGACAACGGACTCTTCGCTGACCAGACGTGGATGGGCTCGCTCGGCGCACCGTCGGAGAAATCCCGCAAAGTCTGGGAAGCTGTGCGTGGTGCGCGCGATGCCGCGATCGCCATGCTTCGCGATCGCATTCCTTCAGGGAAATCCGTGAGCGGCGGCGAAGTGGACGATGCATCGCGTGCCGTGATCACGTCGCTGGGATTTGGACCTCAGTTCATACATCGCACCGGGCATTCGATCGATCCGCGACATCTGCACGGCTCGGGTCCGCACATCGACAACCTCGAGACGCGTGAAGAGCGTCTCCTGGTTCCGGGGATCGGGTTCTCGATCGAGCCCGGGGTTTATCTCGCCGGGGACGTCGGGATGCGCAGCGAGGTGAATGCCTACATCGGAGATGGCGAGGTCGTCATCACGCCTCTCGACTATCAGACAGATTTGATCGTCGTTGCATAGGCTTTCCCGCTGCCTCCCTGACGCGGTTGCAGTTCGCCGATAAGAATCCGGGTTAGCGCTTAAGCGCGGCAGGAAGCCGCGTCCAGATATCGGGATCCGCACCGCTGATGCCGAGCAGCGCGAATCGCCGAACTCCCGCCCGCCGAACAACCGCGATCAATCGCTCGAGAGTCTCCGCATCCTGAATCCAGACGGTCCACCCATCGCGTGCTGACGTTGCTGTCAGCGATCCGCTCGCCGGATCTCTCCTGAACACTCCCGCCTCTCTGCGCACCATCGCTTGTGCATCGGCGTACGTAACGCTCACAACCGTACCATCCCGGTTCCAGCGATAACCGAACAGCGGGAGCTCAGCGACCAGCCGTGCCACCCCAATCTCCGAAGCGCGAATGCCTATCTGCCGCGAGATCCACTCGGGTGAAAGAAGTGGTCCGGGCGCAGTTCCCGCTCGGTGCTCACCGCTCAATCGAAGCACTATCAGGTCGGCGGTTCTCGCGAGCAGCGCGGCTGGATATCCGATCGTATCGCCCGGAGGAACGACGACTCCGAGTGGCGAGAGCCTGCGGGCACGAGATGAATCGGATATCGCGCGGAGGAGGCGGGTGGTTCGCGTGAGCTCGTCCGGGGTCTCGCCCTGAAAATCGATGAACAAGCCATTGCTGTTCCCGCTTACCGCGATCGCAATCGAGCCAGCAAAGCCGTCGATTGCGATCGAATCCTCGCTGAGCGCGCGAATCGATTCGGGATGATAGCGCGAGCCTTGAAACGTCGTCACGAGCGCGACTCGCGATGCGCCCGCCGGAACAGCACCAACCGGTAATAACTGCACAGGGCGAAACGTCGAAGTGTCGATGATCACGAGGCCGCCTTCGAACTGTGCTATCTCACCAGGTATTGCACGTGCGCGAGAGTCGAGAACCTCCTCGGGCGAAGGAAGAAGCCAGACGCTCGCCGGCAAAGGCCCACCTCCGCCGGGCAGGCGGCCACACCCACTTATGAGGACCGCCCCCAACACCGGCCAGGCCCGAATTCCGCGCGCGAGTTTCATGTCAGCTGAAGCTAAAGCGCCGATTCACGCCGCGTATCTGGCAATTCCGAGGCGCGCAACGCAAACTCCCCGCATGCGAATGACATCTCTCTCCAGTGCAATTCTTTTTGCCGCCTGCTGCGTCCAGCCGGCTATGACTCGTGCACAGTCAATCCCAACGACCGCGCGGGCCGCAATGGCCGCGAGGCGGTCGATAACGGGGCCCGCCGACATGATTGTAGTTAACGGCCGCATCTACACCGTCGATGAGTCCCGCCCGATGGTCTCGGCATTCGCGATACGCAACGGACACGTGCTGTTTGCCGGCTCCGATGGTGAAGTTCGCTCGCTCGCCGGCCCCCGCACTCGAGTCTTCGACGTGCACGGCGCGACGGTGATTCCGGGAATGGTCGATGCCCACGCGCATCTCGCCGGTCTTGGTAACTCACTCGCGAACGTCAATCTCTCAGGCTCGAAAACGTACGCAGAG
>JBBQYO010000017.1:0-23329 GCA_038208605.1 Gemmatimonadales bacterium
ATGTCTGTCGATTCCGGAAATCTTCGGCGACGTTACCCGGGCGAGCCGGGTGGTGGTGCGGGCGCTCGATGAAAGTGGAAGGGATATCGAAGTCGAGGGAACGGAGCTGCTCGCGCGCTGCATGCAGCACGAGATAGATCACCTGGATGGAAAGCTCTTCATCGATTACCTGAGCGTTCTCAAGCGCCGCTCGGCAATGTCGAAGTGGGATAAGATGAAAGACGACTATCCGAACTTCATCAGAAAAGTGTCGCTCGAGCAGGCCGGCCCGCACCACAGCGAAGGCGAGCTCTGAATGCGCGTCCTCTTCTGGGGGACGCCCGAGTTCGCAGCAGCTCCACTGCTGGCGCTGATCGGCGAAGGTTACGATGTGACCGGAGTAGTCACGCAGCCCGACAAGCCGCAAGGCAGGGCGCGCACGTTGACGCCTCCCCCGGTAAAGCAGATCGCACTGGACGAGCGCATCCCGGTTTACCAGCCGGCGAGCCCGAAGGACGAAGAATTCGGCGAGGCGATCAGGTTGATGTCGCCGGATATCTCGGTCGTTGTGGCCTACGGCCACATTCTGCCACGACGGATCATCGACCTCCCCACTCGCGGTACACTCAACATTCACGCGTCTCTGCTTCCGCAGCTGCGCGGTGCCGCTCCCATTCAGGCAGCAATTCGTCAGGGATTTACCGAGACAGGCGTAACGATCATGCGAATGGTTCCGGCGCTGGACGCAGGACCGGTAATACTTCCCGCAGCGGTACCCATTCTTGACGACGAGACGTATGGTGAGCTGCAGAACCGCTTGTCTGAAGTTGGCGCGCTGACTCTTCTCGAGGCGCTCGCGCTGATCGAGCTTGGAGCGGCCGATGAGCAGCCGCAGGACGATTCGCGGGCGACATACGCGCCGAAGGTCACGCGAGAAGATGCTCGCGTGAACTGGAGCATGCCGGCGGGCGAGGTTGCGCGAACCATTCGCGCCTACGATCCAAAACCAGGTGCGTTCACCACCATCAACGGCAATGATGTGAAGCTGTTTGGTCCGCGCATCACTTCGATCGACGGTGCGTCGGTTCCGGGCGCGGAACCGGGCGACGTCGTTTCCACAACCGACGGCGTTGTCGTAATGTGCGGAGACACCGCGCTGCGCATTCATGATGTGCAGCCTTCAGGTAAAGGCCGCATGCGCTCGTCGGACTGGGTTCGCGGCCGGGGCGTAGCTGCTGGCGATCGCTGTGCGTGAGAAGGACGCGGTAATGACCGCCTTTCCAGTCGTTCACGCCGTCACCGACAGCCAATCCGTGTTGAGCGCCGGATTCAACGACCGTGCGGTTCAGGTAATGCGCGCGCTGGGATCCCGTGGGGCGATTCATCTGCGATGTTCCCGCGCAACCGGCCGACAGTTTTACGAGGCCGCAAACTGGCTCGCACAGTTTCAGGATGAGACAGGCTGCTGGCTCATCGTCAACGATCGGGTCGATGTCGCGCGTGAGGTTGGCGCGCGCGGTGCGCAGCTCGCATCGCACTCGCTGCAAATAGCCGAAGCCCGTATCGTCGCGCCTGACATGCTCCTCGGCGCAAGCGTCCACCGTGTGGAGGAAGCAGTCGAGGCAGAGAAAACCGGCGCGGCCTGGTGCGTCGCCGGTACGATTTTCGAGACGCCAAGCCATGAGGGTCGCGCGCCTGCCCGAATCGATTTCATCGAGCGTCTGGCCGGAGCCGTCACAATTCCTGTCATTGCGATCGGAGGCATAACACCTGACAACGTGCCGGAGCTTGTCAACGCCGGCGCATACGGCGTGGCGACCATTCGGGGGGTAGGGTGGAACGACAATCAGGATACGTCGAACGCGAACGACGACCTCATGAAAACGCGCCTTCCGCTCCTGCGCCACTCCGGCTTTGACGAACCGGTCACGCGCTATATTTCAGCGTATGATTCAGTCTCCGGTGTCGGCCGAAATGATCACGCTGATGGTGAACGGAGCGGCCCGGGAGCTGGCACCGCATAGCACGGTTGCGGCCCTGCTCGGCACCTTGGGGATCGATCCAAGGCTTGTCGTCGTCGAGCACAATCGCGCCATACTTCGAGACAGGGATTCGTACGCCACCCGCGCTCTCAACGATGGCGACGTCCTCGAGATAGTTCATTTCGTCGGGGGTGGCTGAGATGGGTATTGCCATGGAGACCTCGCTCGATGTTTCTCCCCTGGTCATTGGAGGCCGTGAATTCCGCTCGCGCCTGATGGTGGGTACAGGCAAGTACAAATCGAATTCCGAGATGACGCGCTCGATCGAAGCGTCCGGCGCGGAAGTAGTGACAGTTGCGGTTCGCAGAGTGGATCTGAGCCGGGCGAATGACGAAGGGATTCTTCATCACCTCGATCCCGAGCAGTTTTTTCTTCTCGCGAATACTGCGGGCTGCTACAACGCCGACGATGCGATTCGGTACGCGCGCCTCGCGATGGCTGCCGGATTCAATGAGTGGGTGAAGCTCGAGGTCATCGGCGACACGGAAACCCTTTTGCCTGACACCGCCGGATTACTCGAAGCAACGCGCGTTCTCGCTGGCGAAGGATTCAAGGTGATGGCTTACACGAACGACGATCTCATCACTGCGCTTCGACTTGAAGACGCAGGTGCGGTCGCCGTCATGCCGCTTGCATCACCGATCGGATCGGGACTCGGGATGTTGAATCCATACGCAATCCGAACTATCAAGTCCCGGCTGAGTGTGCCGGTGATCGTCGATGCCGGAGTAGGCACTGCATCTGACGCGTGCATCGTCATGGAACAGGGTGTCGACGGAATCCTGATGAACACGGGAATCGCAGCTGCGTCAGATCCGGTCCGCATGGCGACCGCGATGCGCCAGGCAGTCGACGCAGGCCGTCTCGCTTATCTCGCCGGCCGCATGCCGCGCCGTGAGACTGCGGTTCCGTCTTCGCCGCTTACCGGGATGATTGGCGGGTGATGCCGGAAGGGGCGGGCGTGCAGGTTGTTGTCGGCGGCGTAACCGCTCCACGCGTTGTGGCAGCCGGGATCTGCGCCGACCTGCGGAGTGGCGAAATGCTGGACAGCGCATTCGATCGCCGGGCCAAAGTGCTGGATGCACGCGACCGGAGATGGCTGCGCGAGCTCATGTACGGCATGCTGAGACAGCGCGGAACGATCGACACGCACATGGCGGAGCGCGTGCGCGGCGGGTTGGCGCGGGTAGACCCTGATTTACTCGACTTGATGCGGCTCGGTGTCTATCAGCTTCTGCACATGGGAAGCGTTCCGGCGTATGCAGCGATTGCTCAAGCTGTCGAGCTTGCGAAAGTCCGTCACGGAATAGGTGCGAGCAAGCTTATGAATGCCGTGCTTCGCAGGATCGACCGGGAGCGGAATGAGCTCGTCCTTCCGCGGACCGCCGACCGTCTCGACGATCTCGCTGCAAGGTACTCGCATCCGCGATGGCTCATTGCGCGGTGGCTTGCGCGCTGGGGCGAAGAGGCGACGGCCGTTCTGATGATGAAGAACAATGCCGAAGCGCCTGTTGTGATACGCCCTTACGGCATCGTTCGCGAGCAGCTCGAGGCCATGCTCGAAACGTCGGGAGTCGATATCGACGACGCGCCTCTCGTGCGCGACAGCATCCAGATCAGCGGCACCATTTCGCTGACCGAGCTCGGAGCTTTCAAGCAGGGCTTGTTCTTCGTTCAAGATCCAGGATCGACGCTTGTCACGCAATATGCGGCGATTCCCGAGGGAGCTTTGGTCGCCGACCTGTGTGCGGCTCCGGGCGGGAAATCGCTCGAGCTGTCGCGAACTGCGGGAATGGTGCTCGCCGCCGACAAGTCTTCGCAACGGCTCACAAGACTGCTCGACAACCGCGCGCGTCTCGAAGCTCACAATCTCTTCGTTGCTGTAGGCGACGCTCGCATGCCGGTCGTGCGAAACGCCGACGCAGTCCTCATCGACGTTCCATGCACGGGAACGGGAACGTTCAGGCGTCATCCCGATGCGCGGTGGCGTCTCAAGGTTTCTGACGTGTCGGTGATGGCTTCGCTTCAGGCGACCATTCTCAGTGCAGCAGCGAAGGTCGTCAAACCGGGCGGACTTCTCATTTACAGCACCTGCTCACTCGAGCCGGAAGAGAACGATTCCCAGGTCGAGGCATTCCTCGGTAAGAATCCTGAATGGAGGCTCGAGCCGCCTCCCGCCGGCTGCGTTCCGGCCGAGACAATCGATCGTGGCTATCTTCGCGTGCTGCCGCAGTCGCACGGAAGCGACGGAGCGTTCGCCGCGCGGTTGCGCAGGAGCCAGTAGGTGAACCCTCGCACCATTGCGAGGCGCTCGTTTCCGTATCTCATCGTTGGTGTCGGCGGGTTCCTGATCGCCTATGTGCTCCTGTTCATATTTGCGTTCCCTGCCGATGTTCTTCCCGACGACGGTCACGTCCCGCGGGTCGTCGCCATGAGTTTCGATGCGGCGACCAGCGCACTCGAGAAGGCAGGGTTTCACGCGATCAAGGGACAGACCCGTTTTCACAAGACCATTCCACGGGATGTAATTCTCGAGCAGGATCCACCTGCCGGAAGTCTGCAGAAACGCGGAGCCAACGTGACGCTCGCGGTGAGTGGAGGCCAGGCAACTGCCACAGTTCCTGAAGTGGCAGGGTCATCGCAGCAGCAGGCGAAAATTGCGATCGAGAACGCCGGCTTTACACTTGGCAGCATCACCGAGCAAGCGAGCAACCTTGCCCGCGGCTCGGTCATCAGCAGCGTTCCGCCCGCGGGTACGACGTCGGAGCTTCCAGCGACCGTGAACATCATCATGAGCCAGGGTCCGTCGGTTCAGATACCCGATCTCACCGGGCGGACTCTCCCCGACGCCCGTTCGTCGCTCGAGCTGCTCGGCCTGCGGGTTGGCTCGGCCAACCCCGATACGAGCTCCTTCATGCCGGAGAACACCGTGCTCGGGCAGTCCCCTGTTGCAGGGGCTACGGTACCTGCAGGTTCCAGCGTGTTACTGAGAATCTCGAGATTCCCGCCGCCGCCGCGACCGACGGTTGATACAACTCGTGTCGATTCACTTCGCTTTTCTCCCCACGTTCCGGGACCGGCACGATGACCGGCAGGTTGAAGGCGCGCATTGCTCCGTCAATTCTTAGCGCCGACTTTGCGCGGCTCGCGGATGAGATCGACATGTGTGTCGAAGGCGGCGCGGACCAGATTCACCTCGACGTGATGGATGGCCGTTTCGTTCCCAACATTACGTTTGGGGAAAAGGTCATTGCGACGGTGAGGAAGCTGACGACGCTGCCTCTTGACGTGCACATGATGGTGCGCGAGCCCGAGAATTACTTTGAGAGCTTTGCCGGTGCCGGCGCGAACGGAATGACGATCCACGTCGAAGTAGCCCCGCACCTTCAGCGGCAGCTCACGCAGATTCGAAAGCTCGGCTGCCGCGCCGGGGCGGCGGTGAATCCCGGAACATCGCTCGTCGCAGTTCGCGAAGCTGTCGTCGATCTCGACCTGCTTCTCGTGATGACGGTGAATCCCGGATTCGGCGGACAGGAATTCATTCCCGCATCGCTGGATAAGGTCGCACGGGCGCGGCACATGCTCGATGAATTCCGAAGTCCCGCGGCGCTGGAGGTTGACGGCGGAATCTCTCGCCGGACCATTCACGACGTCTGGCGAGCCGGCGCGGACACGTTCGTCTCAGGAAACGCGATCTTCTCGGCACCTGATCCCAGGGCCGAGATTCAGGAGCTTCGAATGCTTTGCCTGGAATCGGTATGACGAGCAGAAAGCAGGTGACGCTGGTGGGGTTGGTTGTCGGTCTCGCCCTGCTGATCGCAGCCGCAGGAAGATTTTTTCTCGCCGATGAGCTGGCACCCGTCGGCCTTGGAGTAAAGGCGCCGGGATTTGTCGCCATGACTCTCGATTCAACGCCGGCCAAAAAAACTCTGGCTGATTATCGCGGCGATGTCGTGCTCATCAACATCTGGGCGACGTGGTGCGCGCCGTGCCGTGTCGAAATGCCGAGCATCGAGCAGCTCAGCGCGGCATATGCTCCGAAAGGATTGAAGGTCGTTGCCATCAGCGTCGACGATCCCGGAACGGACGCGCAGATCCGCGAATTCGCGAAGCAGTACAAGCTCACGTTCGAAGTGCTGCACGATGTCGGCGGACAGGAAGGGAAAGTCAGCCGTGACTACCAGACGACGGGATATCCCGAAACTGTGATCATCGGCCGCGATGGTGTAATCCGCAGAAAATTTCTCGGCGCGACCGACTGGAATTCACCTTCCAACCGCGGCTTGATTGAACGGCTGCTCGCTGAAAAAGCGGGCTGACGAGTGCCCGTCATTCTTGGAATTGAGACATCATGCGACGAGACGTCGGCATCGGTTCTCGAGGGAACCGGCGACGACGTAAAGGTGCGCTCGCTCGTGATTCTATCTCAGGACATCCACAGGGTTTTTGGCGGCGTGGTGCCGGAGATCGCGTCGCGAGCGCACCTGACCAGCATCGTCCCCGTCGTGGCGCGCGCGCTCGCTGATGCAGGTGTGGCTGCGTCCCAGCTCGATGCGATTGCGGTTACGCACGCACCGGGCTTGATCGGCGCGCTGCTCGTCGGAGTGTGCTACGCAAAGGCGCTCGCTCTTTCGCTCGAAATTCCGGTGGTCGGCGTTCATCACATGGAAGGACATCTATTCGCAACAGCGCTCGAGAATCCGGACGCCGTTCCTCCGTTCACGGGATTGCTGGTTTCAGGGGGCCACACTCTTCTCCTCGATGTGGAGGCATGGGGCAGTTACAAGCTCCTCGGCGCCACAAGAGATGATGCCGCGGGCGAGGCGTTCGACAAGGTCGCGAAACTGCTTGGGCTTCCGTATCCCGGCGGACGTCCGCTCGAAAATCTCGCACGTGGGGGCCAAGGCTCACGGTTTCGTTTCACAACGCCGATGGTTCACCGAAATGACGACCCGGCGGGCGATGAGTACTACGCATTTTCGTTCAGCGGGTTAAAGACAGCCGTGCTGCATGCTGTTCGGGGCAGTGAGAACGTAGACGCCGACAAGGCGGACATCGCCCGCGGATTTCAGGATGCGCTGATCGCATCCCTGATCGAGAAGACGTATCGCGCGGCCGACGCCTTCGGCAGATCGCGCATTGTGCTTGGCGGAGGCGTGGCATGCAACTCGGCCCTGATCGCGGCGATGCGCGAGCGAACCTCTGGAATTGGTGCTACTGTATTTGCTCCCTCGCCGCGCCTTGCTACTGACAACGCGGCGATGATCGCTCGAGCAGGTTTGTTTCGATTTGAGCGAGGAGAACGTTCAGCGTTTAATCTCAATGCATTCGCGAGCTTACCGATTCCGGGGCTCGCTGCCGCATGACACTTCAGCCTCTTCCGATGATTGGCATTTTTGCTTCGATAGTTCATCACCCGGTCTCATATCAGATTGGTCCTTTTCAGGCCACGGGATTCGGTCTGGCGATGCTGCTCGCCTTCGTCATTGGGCAGATCATCCTCACAAAGGAGCTCGAGCGCCGGGGCGAAGACTCGGCTCCGGTTGGCGACATGGTGTTCGCTGCTGTGATTGGCGGACTGCTCGGCGCGAAACTGTATTACGCCGTCTTGATGGGCGACGTGAGCTCGATTCTGAGCCGGGCCGGGTTCGTGTTCTGGGGCGGGCTCATCGGCGGCATCGTTGCTGTCACCGCGGTAGTGCTCAAGAAGAAACTGGGCGTGGCACGCATGAGTGACTCTGTCGCGCTTGCATTGCCCGCGGCCTATTCGATTGGCCGCACCGGCTGCTGGGCCGTTGGAGACGACTACGGCAGGCCGTACGACGGTCCTTTCTCGGTGATGTTTCCTCAGGGTGCACCGCCGTCGACGGTAGGCAACATGTCGAAGATGTTCGGTGTGCACTTTCCGGCGGGGATGTCGCCGTCTGAAGTCGTCTCCGTTTATCCTACGCAGATATACGAAGTGGTCATGGGATTCATCATGTTCCTCATCATCTGGCGCTTCCGCGACCACAAGCATGCTGTTGGATGGTTGTTCGGGTTCTACTGCCTGCTCGCGGGACTGGAGCGATTCATTGTCGAATTCTTTCGCGCCAAGGACGACAGATTTTTTGTCGGCGGACTCACGAGCGCTCAGCTGATCGCGCTCGGCTTTGCGTTGTTCGGTGCGATATGGATGTATATGCGCCGGGATGTGACTGCGACGGCGCCCGGCATCTACTCGAAGCGCGCGGCGGCACGATAGACCAATGAGTGTGGCGCGGAGATGACGTCACGCACGACTGGACGTATCTGATCGGGCCACGCAAACCTGATCCGTTCCTACGAAGCCGTCGCCACCGCGTCTCGAGGCATGAACGTCTTCACCAGCATGAACACGAACAGCGCCAGCAGGACACCCTGAGCGACGCTCGTCTCGAGGCTCGGAAAAATTCCCATTGACGGCAGGCTTGGCATGCTCGGCACAACGGTGATCGGAACCACGTTGCCCTCCTGCAGCTCTCGAATTCCCTTGCCCGCAAACACAAACGCCATGTAGTACAGCAGGATGCTCGTCACGGTAAAGAACGGTCGCATCGGAATCTTCACACCGAACCGGTAGAAGAGCGTGAAGACAATCGCCAGCACGACAAAGCCTGCGGTGATTCCAAGCGACAACGGAATCGCGACGTTTCCTTCGCTGAACAGCGCCTGGTAAAAAAGCGCAGTCTCTGCTCCTTCTCGAAATACTGCGAGGAACGCCACAAGAGCGAGCGCCTTTCCGCCGCCCTGGTCGAGCGCCGTGCTGACTTTCTCGCGGATGAATTTCTGCCATTTTGCCGATTCGACTTTGGAGATGAGCCAGTAGCTCACCGAAAACAGAACCGCTACCGCGATGAGCAAGGTCGCGCCTTCCATGACTTCCTTGCTCGTCGGCAGCGCGGCGAATACAGTCTTGAGTACGACGACCATCACGGCGCTGGCGAGCAGCCCAAGGCCGATGCCAAGCCAGATCGAGCGGAGACGATCGCGATTTCCCGTCTTGATCAGGAATGCGACAACTGCTCCGATAACCAGGATTGCTTCGAATCCTTCGCGCAGAATGATTAGGAAAGACTGAAAGAAAGCTTCCCACCCGCTGCCGGTTGGTCTCGTCAGCTCGACAACCCTTGGCAGGTCGAGGGCGATCGCGTCGCGTGCACGCTCAGCGACGGACAGGTCTGTTCCCCTGAGCGCTCCCTTGAAATCGGCGAACTGCCGCTCCATGGACGAGACGAGTCCCGGCTGGCGCGCACGTGCGGGCGTTTCGAGTGGCTCGAACGCGATGTATGCGTCGAATGCGCGGTCCCCGGCGTCTGCTGATTTACCCTTTCGTGCAAACTCGAGCGCGCTGTCGAGCAGCGCCATCACCGACCGTGCAGCAGCGGTTCCGGGAGCGGCGGTAGCATCCGACTGCGCGGGAAGCTCCATCTTCGTGCCGCGAAGCGTGTACACGTAGTTCACGACGTTCCAGCGATCCTGCGCGGACAGTCTCGACGAAAACGACGGCATTGGAGCGCGGCGAACGCCAACGGAGACGACGTTGAAGGCCAGTGTCGGATTGAGTTCCGGCGTCGCAGTCGTAGACCCGATCCCCGGAACGGCTACGCCAAGTCCTTTGGCGGCAGTACCATCGCCGAGACCGGCGTTGCCATGACACGCGCTGCAGTTGTTCGTGAAGAGTGCGTGTCCTTTTGCCGTGTCGAGCGGGACCGTCGGCAACTCGAGCGCGCCCTGCGTTCCGAGCGCACCCGAGAAGCGGGCTTGCAGCAGCTTGAGATCCTGAGGAGGCCGGCGGTTCTTCACAGCGAGAATCAGCGTGTCGAGAACCGCCTGAGCCTGCGGGGCGTTGTAACCGCGAAGCCGTTGGGCGACGATCCTGGCATCGTCCAGGAAGCCCGTCGTTTCGGAGTATTCGTCAGCCGAAATCAGTTGTCCGCGAGCATCCACAGCCTTCGTATACTCTTCAAAGGCAACACTTACGATGCTGGAGAGACGTTTTGCCGAATTTTCCTGGGAGGCCGCCCGGGTCGTGAAAAGCGCCATTATGAGGGCGCCAAGGGCGGCGATTTTGCGACCGGATTTCATTGCCGAGTAAATCTATCGAGATACCGGGTCGGGGCAATTCCGGGGCTGGAAAAAGCCCCTTCGATTGCGATCGCTAATTCGACAGCGATCGCTAAACGGACTCTTCACGAAACGAGTACTTACCGCTCAGCTCGCTTGCCGAAAGCGCTGCCCTGTTCCCCGTCCGCGCCTCGTATCTTGTGATGAAATCGGCGAGTCGCTCGCTCGAGAAGCCATTTCTGGGAAGCCCGAGTGAGGCAATCGCCTGCTCGATCGAAGCGGGACTTCCCTCAACTTCAAGAAGGTCATCCATACGTGGATAGTGCTCGAATCTCACGGTTGCGCCGTGAAGTGAGTACTGCGCGATCTCACGCTCGATCTCGCGCACAACGAGAAAACCGAGGCCTCTCACTATCGCAGCCAGCGCAGCCGCGTCACCGACCGTGGTGGAAATCTCCTCGCGAACTTTGTAGCCGCCCTCGTACCTCGTCTCGCCCTTCCAGTCGAGGTGTCCCTCCTGATCTCCATTTCGATCGTAGGTCCTGATGCGCAGCACGTGGTCCCGCCGGATCAGGTCGCCCCCCGATGTATCGTACCTGACATCGGTAAGCTTGCCTTCGAACGTGAGCTGTCCTCCCTCGCGCTCGACGTGACCGCGTCTCAGCACGATGTCGTCGACGACACTCTTGAGCTCAACCTCACGCATTGACTATGCGTTCCATAACAGCCTCGGTGTCGGCAAGCGTTGAGAACACCGCGTACGCGCCGTGACTTGCCAGGTCTTCAACGGAATATCTTCCCGTTGCGACGCCGATCGCGCGTGCGCCGATTCCTTCGCCGCAGCGGATGTCGGCGGGCGTATCGCCGATCACCACGAGCCTGTCGCCGGCGATATCGACACCTAGAATCTCGCGCGCCCGCTTTTGCGCGACGGCCGGTAGCTCCGGCCGAAGCTCGTGATCGGATCCAAACGCATTCACCTTGAAACGATCGAAATCGATGCCTGCTGCGCCCAGCTTGGCGCGGGCGCCGGCTTCGACGTTGCCAGTCAGCAGTCCGAGCGCCACATCGCTTTTCAATTCGAGTTCGTCGAGCAGCTCGCGGACGCCATCGAATACGTGAACAGTGCGATTTCCAGAGGCCAGCTCATTTCGGAGACCACCGATGTAAGCATCGAGAAGTGCGTCCATCTGTGAGTCGATGTCACCGTCGGTCAGGCCATCGAGACGCATTAGATCGCGCACGATCTGACGATCGGTCTTTCCGTCGTAACGATAATCGCTGCTCCCGGGCGACCCGAATACTTCCGTGAGCGCGCGCTCCATCGCGATCCTTCCGACACCGCCGCTACGCAGCAACGTGCCGTCGATGTCAAAGAGCACGACTCTCATCGCCGCGTCAGGAAAAGGCCGGTCATGATCGTTCCAGTACCGACTCCCTGCCAAACCGTAGGAGGCTCCTTGAGAAAAAGCCAGGCGACGGCGATCGCGATCACGGGCTGAAGATTTCCGTATACCGCAGTGCGAGTCGCCCCGAGCACTCGCAGGCCACGATACCAGAACAGGTACGCGACACCCATCGAGATGATGCTCGCATAAAAGATCGCGCCCCATGCAGGAAGCCCGACCCGCGACCAGTCGGTGGCGATCAACGCACGGGGAGTTGCGATCAACATCGGAATGCACCCTCCAAGCATGGTGAAACCGGAGAGGTGAATCGGGTCGAGCCGGCGAGCGTATGGCTGAAGCAGAACGGTGAACGCTGTCCAGCAGAGTGTGCCGGCGAATACCAGCAGCGTTCCAAGCAGAGTTGTTTCTCCCTGGGGAGACCGGGCGCTGCCAAATACCACGAGCGCGACACCCGCCAGCGACAATCCGATGCCACCGAGAACTCGCTTATGAACACGCTCGATGCCGCCAAGCCTCGAGGCGATTGCGATGAACGCCGGTGCTGCGGCGACAATCAACGCTGCATTGCCTACGTTGGTCCGTGAAATTCCTTCGACGAAAAGAATCTGGTAAATACCGTTTCCGATCGTTCCAAGGGCCATCAGCGCCAGAATGTCGTTGCGACGAGGCCAGGGTTGTTTACGCGCGCCGCCAATGGTGAGAAGAACCACCGCCGCAAGCATGACTCGCAAACCTGTGAACGCGAGGGGAGAAAAAACCGTTGTCCCGAACTTCACGACGGTGAAGTTCACGCCCCAGATCAGAGCCATGAGAAGAAGCAACGCGTCGGTTTTGCCGAATCCGGCGTGTGTCTGGCTCTGTGTCATCGCCCGTAAACTAGCTTGTCCCGGCTCGCTCCTGCTACTTTCCGCCGATGCACATCTCGTTCGCTGTATTTGCCGACGGCGCCAACCTTTCGCAGGAGGGAAAGCTCAACGTGCTCGGCGTCTTCGACGCGTTGCACGTTGGAGGATTTCCGTCAGTGCACCCTCGCACTCACTTCGTCGTGCGGCTGAAAGGCAGCATGGAAGACACCGGTGCTCACACGCTGACTTTCAACTGGGTCAATCCTGCCGGTGAAGTTCTGTGGTCGTCCGATGGGGAGCTCAACGTTACGCCGGGACCAAACCCGGCGTTCGAGATGGACCTGCCGATCATCGCTGTGATCGATCTGCCGCTCACGATGGCGGGGCTTTACACCATGCAGGTGTCACTGGACAAGACGCCGACTGCTGAAGTGAGACTTCACGTCAGCGGGTCACCGCCAGTCGTAATCCAGCCGCCGGCTGGAATTTTCAGCTAGGACTGAATAGCGCTCCCGAGAATTCGCCGCGCGAACTTGAAGTTCGCCAGCAGGCCTCTCGTGTAATCATCAGGCCGGTCGAGATACTCGATGCGGTGGCCGCCGCGGCCGAGCGCGAGGTGAACTGCACGGTTAGGCGAGACCGCCAGAGCGACGTGAGTGATGTGGCCGTCGTCGCGGTCGGAGAAGAACAGCAGATCCGCGGGCTGGATCGCCTCTAGACCGCCTTCAACGTAGATACCCTGCGTGGCCTGCTGCCACGCGTCTCTCAACAGCCGGATTCCGTGCAGGGCAAAAACCGTTTGCACCATGCCCGAGCAATCGGCGCCCCACGGGGTCACTCCGCCCCACTGGTAATGAGTACCCTGAAATAATCCAGTTGCCGATGCGACGATGGCGCCGGCATCAGCCGGAAAAACTTCGCGGCGGCGTGCAAGGTCGAGAGAACGCCCGGTGATGCAACGGCCTCCCTGAAGAATCGCGCCGAGTGGCAGGTCGATGGTCACACCCTCCTGGTCGCGCATACCGCATCCGATCGACAGCTCACCCTCGGTATCCCAGCCCCACCCATCGCACGTGCCCTCGGCCGCACCGCCAAAACCCTCGTGCATCCAGCCTTCGTATCCATCGCCGCCGCGAACGCGAAGCCACTGGCCGTCCGTTGCTATCACTTCGGCGCAATGTCCATACAGAATCTGTGTCTCCTGAACACTGGATGCCTTCGCGTGGCGAAGTACCGGTGCGATCGGGGTGCGAACGCGAACAATTCGTGGGCTCAATGCTCAGGCCAGTCGATGAGTGGGATTTCGCGGGCGGGTGTCGCCGGCGCGTCGGGCTTCTGGGCCCAGTGGGAGCACTTGCGACACTGAACGATCCCGCGAAAGCTGCACATGACGCAGATGAAAGTTCCGCAGCCTGTGCATGGATATCCTTCCGAAGCGCGCTCTTCGTTTCCGCACGCCCTGCACGTCATCGCGTCTTTTTCCTGAAGCGCCGCCACTAAAATCTCCACGTCCGGAAGAAATCGAATCCAAGCTGCCGTGGTGTCTGCTGCTGAATCTGCGGCGCGTTACGGGCACAGGTGATGTCGCTCGATCCAGGCTCCACGCCCGCTTGCGCGGTGTAGATGGAATTGAACCGGTATTCCACTTTCAAACCGAAATTATCGCGGAAGTTGCTTGCGTTCACCACGCAGAGACCCGTGCTTAGACCAAGAAACCAGTTGTTGCCGATCTGCTTGCCGACGATGGCGCGGGAGTTGAGCAGGCTGTACAGGTATGGGTCGGTCGCCTGCTGCTGAGTGCGCGTGTTGTCGTTGATTCGTCCAGTCTGCAGCTCGACGATATCGACGAGATTTCGCGGGATCGCGCTCGTCAGAAGATTTCCGCCGTACCTGAGCGCGAATGACGCGATCTGGGATTTGTATAGACCTTGCGAGTTGTCGAGCGCAATCGCGGGCTCGCCCGTTATCAGGTAGCTGAGCAGATCGGACTGCGACAGCGGGAGGTTGTCTGGATTGTCGAGTGCGAGGGTCGGTTTCGCCAGTGTTCCGGCGATGTTCACGCGAACGCGGATGTCTCTTAGATTCGCGCTGCGCTGGTTTGGCTGGCGGATCGTGTGAATCGCACGGATGTCGAGGGTCGGATTCAGGTCCGGCGTTCCGAAAAATCTCAGGCTTCCACTTTCGACATCGAACGTGGGCTGCACGAACGGATCGACGAGCGTCAGCCGGTACGTTCCGCGCACCGCGTTGAGCGTTCCCTCGAGGGCAAGCTGCGAGCGGTCGCCCGTGGTCGGGCTACGCCCCAGCGTGACGTTGAGAGACCCGCCAAGTTTCACGTTCGCTTCGGATGAACGAAGCCAGACCCCGTCGCCGATGTTCACCGCGACATTCTCCAGCGTAAGATTGCGCGCAAACGCGCTAGGCGTTTCCGGAAGGAGCTTTCGGTCGCGCGATAACAGCGTATCGACGATTCCAGCGAATTCGGGGTCACTCAGATCGACGATCTGCTTGGTGATGAGTTCCGGGATGTAAATGGTTCCGCGGTCGACGCGGACTGCACCGCTGACTGTGGCGTTCTTGTACGGTCCGGTGAGCGTGAGGTCCTGGTCGGTCGAGATATCGAGCGACGCAAGCCCGGGCTTTTCGACGATGTGAAAGTTTTTCGCCTGAGCCCTGATTGCGAAAACGGGATTCGTGTACTGCTTCAGACTTACAAATCCTTCGACGCCGAGTGTTCCCCGGCGATCCCGAGACGTCTCGGCCGACATGCGCTGGATGAAAACCGTGTCGCGCTCGAGGAGCACATCGGCGTTTACCCTGTCGAGCGCGAGGCCGACATTGGTGAGCGTTGCTGAACCGTTCTTGATGCGGAATTGCCCGTCGATCACCGGCTGCTTGACGGTGCCCCGTACGTCCACGTTCGCGACGAGCTGTCCACGCGCGCTTCGGAACCCCGGAACGAATGCTTCGAGCACACCAAGATCGACACTGTCGGTCCGAAGATTTCCTCTGACGGAATCGCCAGCAAGGCGAACGTCGCGGATGGCGAGCCTCGCGGTGCTCGAGTGTCGCAGCAGCAGCGAATCCAGCGATCCTCCGCCCGGCATTAGCCTTACATTGACCGGCGCTTCGAGACGGTAGCTGTTGCCTCCTGAGACGGCGACGTTGCCGCTGTCGATTCGAATCGACGTCGTGTCGCCGCTGAGGTTTGCACTCCCTCCGATCGTCGAGATCACTCCGCCTTCGCTGGCGAGCTGTGCATCGAAACTGGCCCTGCTTGCCGACATGACCCTGGCGGACGCTGCGAGAGACGTGAAGCCGAACGCGCCGGCGCGAATCGTGTCCGCGTTGAACGAAACCTGGCCTGCCGGATTTTTCGTGACGTCGTCGAGCGAGAACTTGCCGCTGATACGACCTACAGTTTTGCCGGCCGCAAACAGCTCGCGACCGGTCATGGTTCCGTCGATGTTGAGTCGGTCGCGCGTGCCGGTAACTTCACCGGCAATTCTCAGCGATCCGCGGATCGAGTCGCCGGAAATGGGCGTGTTCTGTCCGATGTAGCGCTTCACATCGGCGAGCGAATCGACGGAAACGACGAACGCAAGCTTGCCTTCCCTGCCCGGCATGAGTCCAACATCTCCGGAAGCGCTCGCGTGAGCGACGTCGCTCTGAATGACGAGTGTGTCGATGTGGGCGATGCCGTGGTCGAGCCGGACGGCAGCCATCGATGAAGCAATCTTGAGCTTCTCGACTGTTCCGTGAACCGAGCTTCGAATCGTCCCGGCCCCGACGACCAGCGAGTCTCCGATAAAATCGATCGAGTAGTCACCCGCGAGCATAGTGCGCGGCGCTTTCGGATTTTCAATGAGACTGCGGAGATTGATGTTCAGAAGAGTGCCGGAGCCGTGGTAGCCATAGTCCGGCAGACTCCCGTCAACCTTGCCCGTGAACGAGAGAGTTCCCCCTTCGCCTGTGAGTGTTGTGACGACGTCCATGTCCACAGGCACGCCCTTCACTCTGATCGGGCCCGTGTAATTCCCGCGGAGAGGAATGCTCGGATACGATTTCTGCAGCGTCGTCATCGAGATAGGCGCTGCCTGGAGGTCGACGTCGTATGCCATCTCCTTCGGCAACGACGTCATCCTGCCGCTTCCGGTTATTCGCGACGTCGGCAGGTCACCGTCATGGTGCTGGATGTCGGCGTTGGAGAATCGCACGTCGAGCCAGGATGAATCGAGCCGCGTCGTTCCGGAGATCGTGCCTTTGAGCTCCGGGAAAAGCGGATTCAGGTATTGCATCGTTCTGAGATCGAGCGTCTCGATATTTACGTCGAGTCCGTGAAATACCGTGAAGGCTGGATACAGAATGTCGAGCACACCTCGCGCCGATCCACGTGTGACAGCTCCGGGAACATTGGCATCGGCAAACGTGAACTTGGTTTCATTGACGCGAAACCTGTCGAGAGGACCTCCAGCGCCGCGAAGCGTGCCGGTGATCTGCCCGCGCCACGGGTACGGAAACGGCTTGCCGTTAAACTGCTTGATCAGGTCGAAGTCCACCGGTGTTGCGTCGAGCTTCACATCCTTGAGCACGAGCACCGGTCCGCCGACGCCATAGGTCATGTCGCCGGTGAGATGAGAGCGCGTCGTACGCATGTCCATGTTCTTGACTGCATAATCGATGACGTGCGGGTGCTTGAAGTTGTTGATGAACAGATCGAGCTTCCCACCGCCTGACGTCGGGATGGTCTGGTATACCCATGCGATGTCACTGAGGGCAACCTGATCGCCAACTACGTGAACATCGTAGCGCACCGGCAGTCCGCTTCCCCAGACTATCTTGCCCGCCGGAATGCTGCCCCTCGACGACGCAAGCTGGAACGCCGGAGACACAATCCACACCGAGTCACCGTGGTGCCGGATGTCGGCCGCGATGCCTCTGACAGAAAGCGGTGGATCGGATGAGATGAAGCTCGCGTGCGAGACGCGGACGAATCGTCCAACGCTGTCCGGATCGGCCAGCCGAACGTAGCTCAGGCTGGCCTGGAACTGACTGAAGCGGTAAACGTGCGAAAAACCCTCGCGAGTCTTGTCGATCTCCGTTCGCCACTGGTTTCCCGGTGTAACCCGGGTCAGTGATCCCAATGCATGCGTGATTGCGCTGTCACGTTTTGCCCCGCGCAGTGTATCCGACGGATGCCACGTCATGCTCACGACAATGGACGCATTCCGCAGATCCGCTGAGTCCATCACTATGTAATCGCCGAAGCCTCGTGCCGCCGACGGCGGCTTCTTCGGCCCCGAAGGGAAAATGCGCTGGAAATTCCAGTCGCCTTTCTCATGCTGTCGAACCTCGATCAGGGGATGCTCGATGTTCAGATGGCTCAGCAGAATCCGGCGGTCGAAAAGATCACGCATGTCGTAGCGAACGTGAATCGGACCAGTGGCGAGGAACAGCGAGTCTTCCTCATCGCGTATTTCGACTGAATCAATCGTGACACCATTCACCAGCCCGCCACTGATGCGGCCGACGTAGAATTTGCCGCGCACTTTTCCAGAGACCCACGATTGCACATATGCGCGAACCTGACCCTGGCCGAACCCGGTCTGGGTGAGCGACACCACAATCGCCGCCAGGACGAAGAAGATGGTGACAAGCGCGAGAGCGCTCCACGTTACGATTCGCTGGCGGCGTGACATGCTGTCCTAGAACGCCTGCCCAATGGCAAGTCCAAATGTGAGCCGGCTGCGAATGCTGCTGAACGAGCGCGGCGTGAACGTAGCAGGGCAACGGCCTTCGTTCTGGGTCAGCCTTCCGTTCACCAGATGAACCGGCAGAAGGTTGCCCGGGCTGACGCACGGAAGACTTCCGGCCTCGGGCAAAGTGAGATCTGTCGAGCCGGTCGGTACTTCATAGTAGAGCGGCCCTGCCGGCCGGCGATATGGATTGTACCCAACAACTATTCGTACCGGCCCTACCGGCGAAAATGCGGTCAGCTGAATTCCCGGCGTGATCTTGAACCGAAAATTCTGGAAGCTGTTCGTCTGACCGCGATTCCAGACATCGCCGCCATCAGTAAAAACCGTCCACTGCAAAACATCAGGCAGAAACGGACTCGGCAATCTCAACTCGAGGTTCGCCACGATCATCGAATTTCCACCAACCGGGACGGCACGCCGGAAATCGCGCAACGAATCGGTGGCCCTGAACAAAGTGTCAGGCAGGCCCGAGGCCGCGGGCAGCACGACGTTGAACGCTTGCGCGATGTAGATGCTCGACCCCAGCTCATTCTGTGAAAACCCGCGAACGGACGTCGGTCCACCGGCATACAGTCGCTCCTGGGGCGGAATGAAACCCGCCGTGGTGCCGAAGCTCCGTCCAAACACAGCGCCGCTCCGCACTCTGAACGCAAGTACGGAACCGCTGCCGATGCCCCAGTAGTGAGATCTCTCTCCAATGATCTTGTTGAACTGCAGCGCCGTGTCAGAAAGAATGAATCGTGAAGCATGCCGCGCTTCGAGCCGCCATTGATATCCGCGAGTAGGCGCAACCAGGCTGTTGGTCCGGTCTCGCGATACAACGACGCTCGCCACAGCGAGACGCTGAGTCTGTTGAACCCGCCGCCTGTCTTCCGCGGCGCAGAGATTGAACACCGCGCAAAACAGCGCCGGCTGTGCCTCGGTTCGTCCGAGATCCATCGAATACGCGAACGTCACCGGCACGGTTCGCCAGCGGCGCAGATCGAGTGACGCCACTCCTCCGATCGTTGTTGTGCGCAGGTACGCGTTGTATTCCGAAATGCGCTCGCTGAAAACGGTGATCGTCGGAAGCGCGCGAAGTCCGGGAAAAACTGGCTGCCGAAGAGTGGCGCCCAGGTAGTAGTTGACCTTCCGGCTGAACGGATCGTTCTGCGCCTGCGGGCACAGCGCCTTTGCACCAGACAGTGGATCACCAATCCCGATCTTTGACAGCCGTGTCGTCAGGTCGAGACGGCGGGCGCTGCGAAGAAAGTTGTAGTTCGACAGCTCGCCTGTAAGCCGAAAGCAGTCGAGTGTGCCGTATCCGGCACCGAGTCTCGCCGACCGCGTAGTGTTCTCCGCAAGGACCGCATTGATATTGATCGTCGTATCCGTTACTCCGAGTGTCGAATCCGGCAGGATCGACACGTGCTGGTACGCTTCAGTTCGATAGAGTGTTCGCTGCGCGTCGAGAAGCTCATCCTCTCTATAGATCTTTCCTGCCCTGAGCCCGATCAGGCGTCTCACCACGTCGTCGGATACCTGCTGCGGCTTCTTCTCGAACGGTACAACAGAAATAGCGACCTTACCAATTCGTGTGAACGGACCTGGTGTTGCCGAGATCGTGTCGTACGCGATGCGCGTCGTCTCGTCGATCTCGAAAGTATTCACGACCTGAGCACGCGGATAACCGTTGTTGCGGAGCCTCCTGCCGACGGTGTCGCGCGCAGCCTCGAGAATCACGCGATCGAATCGCGCACCGGCGCGGATTGGCAAACTGCTCACTATTCGCGAGCGGCCTCTGACGGAGTCGAGCCCTTCGACCACCAGCGACCCAAGCTTAGTAGGGAGTCCTTCATGAATCGCGAATCTCACTTCAACCGCGTTCGTCCCCACAACCTGCACAGCGGTATCGACTGTGGCGTCAGGAAAGCCCCGGCGGCGATAGTAGACGACGAGCCGCGCCCTGTCTTTCGGGAGCTCATTTCGATCGAGGCAGCGCCGGATCGTGTGAGGCAAATGCAGAACGGTCCGCGCAAACGGCGACGGCGTCGTGACGATGACCTTCGAAAGGTCTGCATCGGTGAACGCAGAGTTCCCGGTGAACGCGAGGCGTCGTACCTCCTGGTCACCCGGATCGCAGTTTACTTCCTGAGCTAGTGCGGGTCTCGCAAGCGTGGTGACGAGTAGTGCGCAGCACAAGAGGAAGAAGGGGCGCGCGTACCCGCCGCCCATCAGCCGCCGCGCTTTCGGTCCCACGGTCCGGCCGGCCCGCTCTTCTTGTCGGGCAACGGCGGCTCGCGGACTACTGCAGGCGACGGAACCAGCGGAGTACGCTGGACTAACAGTTGCACCAGGTAGAACGCGCCCAGGCCGGCAGCGACTCCAACGCCAATCGCAGGCAGTAGGTCGTTGGCCGCGAGGTGGCGCCTATAATAGTAGTCTTCGCTCATGTTTGACGCCTTCTGGAAGGCCCGGTAAGTTCTCGCGTCCGCCCCCACAATGTCAACGGTACAATCATGCGCATTCCGCGACTTCTCCTCGTAACTTCTTTGGCGGCAATGGCATGCACGGGAGGCGAATCATCACCCGCGCGTCGCACGCTCATCGACTCGCGAGACACCTACGATCCGCGATCTCTCGATCCAGCATTGTCTACAGACGTGCCAACCGGCAGAGCAGTCGGATACGTTTTCGACGGACTCGTGCGGTTTACGCCTGACGCCCAGGTAGTTCCTGGACTCGCCAAATCGTGGGACGTTTCCGCCGACGGAATGACCTACACCTTTCACCTTCGAAAGGGCGTAAAGTTCCACGACGGTAGACCGTTCGCAGCACGTAACGTTATCAACAGCTTTCAACGAGTTCTCGATCCCGCGACGAAGGGAGGCCGCGGATGGCCGCTCTATCCAATCGCGGGCGCCAAGGAATTTGCAGACGGCAAGGGCGGACGCAGCATTTCCGGACTGACCGCCACGAACGACAGCACCGTCGTGATTCGACTGAAAGAGCCGTTCGCGATTTTCCCGAAACTTCTTGCAATGCCGGTCGCAGCCATCGTTCCCGACTCGGTGCCGTCAAATTTCGGCGAACATCCAGTCGGCACCGGCCCGTGGAAGTTTGTCGAGTGGAAGCACGACGACTATCTCAAGTTCGCGCGGAACGACGCCTACTTCGACACTGCGCCGAAAGCTGACAGCCTGATGGCCCGCATCGTTCCTGAGCCGAGCACCGCTGTTGCCGAATTCGAGAGCGGGAACGTCGATGTGCTGTACGTTCCCGAAGGCGAGACCCGCAACTGGGAGCAGACCGATGAAAAGAAAGCGATGCTCGAATCGGCGCCGGCGCTGCGCGTGTTCTATATCGCGATCAATACGACGCGAGGTCCGCTCAAGGACGTGCGAGTAAGACAGGCGCTCAACTACGCAACCGATTCAAAATCGATTCTCGAAGGAATCGTCAGTGGGCGGGGAAATCTCGCGGCAGGTGTAATTCCACCGTCACTAGCGGGCGGTGACTCGACGCGGAAAGGCTACGCACACGATGTCGCAAAGGCTAAACAGCTCCTTGCAGCCGCTGGATTCGCCAATGGTATCGACGTCGAGCTCTGGTCCTCCCAAACGCCACCGTTTCCGCGTATCGCGCAGACCGTGCAGGCAAACCTCAAGGAGGCCGGTGTGCGCGTAAAGCTCATCCAGCGCGACGCTTCATCGATGCGCGAAGCAGCGCGCGCCGGTCAGACAGACCTGGCGCTCAAGGACTGGTTCGCCGACTACCCCGACGCAGAGAACTTCCTGTACCCACTGCTCCATTCTGCTAACAAGGGCGTGGGCGGCAACGTCTCGTTCTACTCCAATCCGCAGTTCGACAAGCTTGTTTCAGACGCCAGGCGTGAGCAGGACGAGGCGAAGCGTACCTCGATGTACAAACAGGCTGATGAAATGGCCTACAACGACGCGCCGATGATCTACCTCTTCTTCTACAAGGAGCTGTACGCGGTGCAGCCCTGGATCAAGAACTTCAAGGTGCCGACGATCTTCACCGGCCAGCGGTGGACTGACGTGAGCATCACCAGACCTTGAAACACAGCCGGTAGATTCGCCCAATGCTCGCCTTCATCGTTCGCCGTCTCGCCCTTTCAATTCCGACATTGCTCGGCGTAATGATCGTCGTGTTCCTGCTGCTCTATGTCGCGCCGGGCGACCCGGTGCAGGACATGGTTGGCGAACGAGCGGACGCCGAGACGATTGCGCGCTTGCGAAAAGAGCTTCATCTCGACGAGCCGGTCGCGAAGCAGTTCACTCTTTACGCTGGCGGAGTTCTCAGAGGCAACCTCGGCAACTCCTACATCACGCAGCGACCAATCATCAGTGACATCAGGGAGCGGTTTCCAAAAACTCTCCTGCTCGCGGGCTCCGCAATGCTTCTTGCGACCGTGCTCGGAGTGACGATCGGAGTCTTCAGCGCGCGCAATCAGGGCGGTTGGTTCGACCGTCTCGGGCTGGGGCTCGCGTACCTAGGAATCTCATTTCCCGTGTATTGGGTCGGCCTGATTTTGATTCTCATTTTTGCCGTGACGCTGAAGTGGCTGCCGCCGTCGGGCTACGGTGGGATTCGCTATCTGATTCTTCCCGCTTTCGCGCTTGGATCCCGATCGATCGCTTTCCTCGCGCGCGTCACTCGCTCGTCGATGCTCGAGGTACTCGGCGGAGATTTTGTGCGAACCGCGAGGGCGAAGGGACTTCGCGAAAGTGTAGTGATTTTCAAGCATGCATTGAGGAATGCGCTGATTCCCATCATCACCGTGCTCGGGCTCGACTTCGGGTATTACCTGACCGGTTCGATTCTGACTGAGACGATTTTTTCGTGGCCGGGAATTGGGCGCTATGTCGTGAATGCCATCGCGCGGCGGGATCTGCCGGCCATTAACGGGTCAGTGCTCTTTCTGTCGGTGGTCTTCGTGCTGGTAAATCTCATCACTGACCTCGCGTACGCTAAGGCTGATCCTCGTGTTGCTTATTCCTAGGCGTCCCGTGCGATGAAAAAGCGTAACCGCAACTGCCATTAACGGCGATGCACAGATGAAAACGATGCACAGATGAGCGGGCGCCGCATTGTTCCAATGAACCGCCCCCGCCTTAACGATGCAATCCGCAACCCAACCACGCCTTTTCTTTTTCATCTGTGCATCGTTTTCAACTGTGCATCGCCGTTAATGGCAGTTGCTGTTA
>JBBQYO010000018.1:0-23268 GCA_038208605.1 Gemmatimonadales bacterium
CAGCGGTTCACTCCCGCGGACAATCGCGACTGGCACGAGTCCGGCGGTTTCGACGTAGCATACATCTCTGACCACGTTCGATTCGGCGGGGCCGCTGCGGCGATGCGCTCAAACCCGCTAAAGGCTGGCGACGGACTGACGATCCTGAGCGCGGTCGAGGGTCGGTATCACAAGATCATTTCCACCGTGATGCTGGGACTCGTCGCGGCAGATACGTCGGTGCTCGACCAGAAGGGACATCTCGTTCCCGGACTTCCGTCGATTGGCAAAGGCCCTGTCACCATCGTCGCGATACCCAATCCGCACATCGATTCGGTGACGTCAGCCAGTCTCGACAGCCTTCCGCATTTCGCGGGCATCGAGCTCGTCGACGCAGCACCGCGCGGTCTGGGCCAGCTCGATACCGAGGAGCGGAAGATTCGAAACATCGCCGCCGCGCAGCATCTCATTCTCGTTGCGTCGTCGAACAACCACGGGTGGGGGCGGACCGTGGCAGCCTGGAACCTCATGAAGATTCCAGGCTGGAAGGCGCTCCCTCCTGATTCCCTTGAAAAACTCATCGAGCAGCCATTCCGCAGCCGGCAGCTCAGCGCGGTGACGATAGTGAAGCGACTGCGTCCGCGAACGCACGGCGTGTTGCTTCCGCTTACTCTACCCGTCGCCGTGTATCAGATTGTCGCGGAATTGTCGCTGCCGGAGCGAGCCGTCTGGCTCGTGTGGATATGGGCTTTGTTTTTCCTTGCGTCGCTGTTTCGCCGAGATCGGGTCAGTGCGAACCGCAGCGCCTGAGAAGACGCTTTGCGGGAGACGACGAAGGGAAGAGCTCGACCGCTTGCCGCGCAAAGGGGATCGCTTTAGCACACCGTCCACGATTGACGTAAAGCTGTGCGACGCGAGCGTTGATTCTGTAACTCCCCGGATCCCACGCCGCCCCACGCACCCAGTTGGCGGTTTGCCCACCGGTGCCAACGATCGTCATCGCGTATGTCTCGGTTGCGCTGCGTGCTGCCGATAACGCAGCAAAAACCAGCACCGCCGTCGCTGCGATTTTCCATTTTCGCGGAGTGAGATCAACAAGGCGCGATCGTCCGCCAGTCCAACTCCAGCTTCCCCCGCTCGCCGCCCCAATAATTCCCCAAATGAGAAATGCGGGCGCGGGCAGGAGCAACACTGCATCGAAGCAGCTGACAACTATTACCGCGGCGATCGTCGCTGCCAGCGTGATTCTGAGCAGCACGCGGCCGTCTTCTGCATCTCGCCACTTCCGCAGCGACGAGAGGAACAGCACTCCGAATACACCGGCGAGTGCAAGGGTCGCAACGATCCCGCGCTCCGAGACGAACGCCACCCAGTCGCTGCTCGGCCACGGGTTCGCGGTCGTGCCGTCATCCGCGAGCGACTTATCGTTCGTCCGCGCGTATTGAACGTATCGAACAGGCCAGTTACCGGGAGCAACTCCGAATATCGGATGCGCTTTTGCCATACTGAGCGAATTGCTGTACTGCGCGATTCGCCCGCCGCCACTGCCTTTTCTGTAATCCACCACACCTCTCGCCGAGTCGAGGTATGGTGAATCGCTGTTCCAGTGAAGAGTGTTTGGAAGAGCGATCGAAAGTATGACGGCGATCGCGCCGGCCAATGCAATACGTGCGAGGCGCCCTCCGACTATTTCGCGATCCCAGTATTCCCTGGAAGCGAATAGAAGCATGGCAAGCACGACAACGGACGCAAGGAACGCCAGCCACGCCGCACGCGATCGCGATAAAAACAGCGCTGCCGCAACCACCGCAAATCCAATCGAGCCAGCGAATGCACCAGCACGCTGCCGGGTTGTCACGGTAAACCAGATGATCGTCGGCAGACCGATCGCCGCAATGTGCGCTACGAAGTTCCGGTTGCCGAGCGTTCCACCGGGCGCACGCGCCAGCGTAAAGAGATCTGAATCGACGCCATACGCCTGAAGGAGCGCGCCAATCGCGGTCGCAACTGTGGCAATCGCCGCAGCGACAAGAAGCCCGCGTGAACCTCCGCCTCTGGCGATGCGCCGGCTTGCCCAGAAAATGAGCGCGGAAGAGAGACTGAGTCCAATTGCTCGCTGCGCCAGCCAGTAATTGGTCGCAAACAACGACGACACTGCACTCCAGGCGAGAAAGACGACGAGAAGCAGATCAGTAGTGTCGAAGGCCAGACTGCGGCGCCGCGCGAACAACGCAACCGCGGCAATCAGTCCCGCAATATTGAGAACCAGCTCCTTCGGAATGAAGTAGCGGTCGAGCTCGAACGGCTTGTAGACGAGTGCGGTGAGCATCACCGCGAGAAGTCCGAGCTCGAGAAGACCTTTGGTTGTGCGATCGATCATTGCGGCCGGTGGAGAAGTTGACAGATACTTTGCTCGCGAAACTCTTACAGTGTGCTGCCTTGAGTCGCGCCCGCCTGGACCCGACGTTGCTCGACCCTACGCGCAAGCGTTGGCGTAATCTTCAGCGGACCAGACTGACGCACGACTTTCTGTCGCGCCGATGGTGTGCGACATCTCGTGCCGCAAAGTCCGCTTCTTTTCGTCGAGCGTGCGCTCGTTGAGATCATCGAGTCGCCGGGCAACACGGACCATCCACGTGTCGTCGACTTCGTACGTGTGTCCCACACCATACAGGCGCCGCGGTCCCGAATACCGGATCAAAGCATTCCTGTACATGCGCACTTCACCGAGATTCGCAAGAATTGCGTCGCCGAGCTTTCGGCAACGCGGATCCAGATGCGCGATGAGCCGTGTGCCTTCAGCGTGAAAAGCAGAATCTTCTTCGGCGTCTGGCGAAGCGACGTCGCAAACCGCAGCGCTGGCAGGGGATTCGCAGCCGAGAATCGCTGCCGCCTTCTCGGGAACGTGAACGTATCCGCCAGCGACAGGCCCGGGAGGGACATCGCCACCATCGACTGCCACCACGGGAGACGAAACAGCGACTGGCGCTGGAGCTGTTACGACTCCTGTCGCTGGCCGGCAGCCCGAGGCCGTGACCAGCGAGGCGATGAGCAGAAATTGCGCACTTCGACTCAAGCTACTTGACTCGTTGTCCCGTAGTGTCGCGGCCGCCCTGGTGCAGAACGAAATGATCGACTTTCCCATCCGGGCCCTTCACGAACGTGATCTGAGCGTCTGTAACCTTGAGGAAAAACTCGGTCTCGGACTCAGGGTACACCTGAACTTTGCCCTGACCGGTAGCCTGAGCGAAGAGAGCCGAGCCCTCCTTGGTTATCGCGAGCTGAAAATTGGGGGCGAGCTCGTACACTCCAACAAGTGCCTCGAGCTTCGATGGGTCGAGCGGAACCTCGACGTGTGCCTTGGGGGCAGGAGTTGGTGTTTCCAAGGGGACTTTGGGCTGGAGTAAATGAAATCCGATGTCGTCGGGAGAATTTGTGGAATTGGAAAGAACAATCACTCCGCGGTGATGGGCATCGTCCATTCCGATGAATGTCCTGAACCCGCCAGTGCCGCCGTTGTGCCATGTGATCATGGTTCCGTACGACTCGAAGTTATTCCACGCAAGTCCGATGGAATTCCGTTCTCCCAGCGGTTTTCTGGGAGCTCGAGCCAGCGCCATCGCCGCGCCGAGCGGGCCGTGAGTCGAATCGAGATTTGCTGCGAGGAACTTGAGCATGTCGTTGGCGGTTGAGCGCAGCGCGCCCGCGCCGGCGAGCGTGGGCAGATCCCAGAGGCGTGTTGGAGTGCCCGCATCGTCGAAGCCCTGGGCAATGTGACTCTTCATGACGGGCGTCAGCGACACTCCCGAATCGTGCATACCCAGTGGATCGAGCACCCGCTCCTTCACCAGGTCGGGATAACTTTTCCCGGCGCGGAGGGCGAGAACGTGACCGAGAAGTCCCATGCCGAGATTGGAGTATTCGTATTGCGCGCCGATGTCCCGGGTTAGAGTGTACGATGAGAGAAAATCGTATAGCTGCTTAACGGAGTAGTCAGCGTACGGATTACCCACGTCCGCCGGCCGGAGGTTGCTCGGCAGCCGCGGAAGGCCCGACGACTGCGTCGCCAGATCGAGAAGCGTGATCTCTTTCCCAGCCCGCCTGGGAACCCGGACCGAAGCCGGTAGAAACTTCGAAATCGGATCATCGAGCTTCACTTCGCCGCGCTTCACCATGTCGGCGAGGATCGTGTTGGTGAAAACCTTCGTAATCGAGCCGATCTCGAACACAGTGTTCCCGTCGAGCGGAAGTCCCGCGACGCCGGATATTCCGGCCGTGTAGACGTGCGGTGGTCTTCCCTGCTCCAGCGTTGCGACGACGATTCCCATGGCGCGCTTTCCCGCCACCCGGTCGTCGATAATCGATTTGATCGTCGAATCGGAAAGCGGCGCGGTCTGGGAACGAGCGGAGGTCGAGGCGATGAGAAGAAGCGCCGGTAAGAAAAAACGGCGCAGTATTGGGGCAGGCGTGCGCATTCAGATTTTGGTCTGTGGGGTTAGTCCAGAACGAGTAGCCGATCGAGGAGTCTAACTAACGTAGATTATTGAGTACCCATCCAACCGCGGCAAGGTCGTTATCACGTGAGCGTTCAACTTCAGCTTTCAGTTCATGCCCGCCGGCTCCTCTCGGCCCTCGCGCTCGCGTCGCTCATTCCGCTCGTGTCATCGTGCGGAGGCAGCGACAATTCGGGCGGAATCACCAATCCTCCCGACGGCACCGCGGTGGTGGAGATGCCTGGCAACGCGTTCAGCCCGTTCAATACCACCATCAAAGTGAACGGGACGGTGAGCTTCGATTTTCCAGGCGACGAGCATGACGTGACGTTTGTCGCGAAGGCTGGAGCGCCAGCCAGCATTCCGGTAACCAAGGGCAAGGTTGTGACGAGAACGTTCACTACCGTCGGAGTGTTCCCGTACGACTGCAAGGTTCACCCCGGAATGTCCGGCCAGATCACCGTGACGGGCTAACGCCGTCGAGCGTTAGCGAGTCACTCCGCGAACCGTCGGTACGAAGTCGGGAAAGACGAACGACAGCTTATCGTTGGCGAGCCGGTTCTTGACGATTTCTGCGAGAACGTCGCGGTGGTCGATCGTCACCTTCAGGTCCTGGCCTGATTCGAGATTTTCCTTGGCGAGTGATGCAAAATTCTGCGTCATGACGCGTCCGCCGGCGACGTTCTTTCCCATTGCGAACATCACGTTGCCGCGGCCGTGATCGGTGCCCTTGCTCCCGTTCTCGCGCGCATTTCTTCCGAACTCCGAAACGATCACTATCGTAACGTTCTGCGTCTGTGCGCCGGCGATCAGGTCCTTGTAAAGTGCGGCGAGTGCGGTCGAGAACGAGGCCATCGTCGTCGCCATCGATCCCGCCAGCGGATCCTGCGCGGAATGTGTGTCCCAGCCACCGATGTCCACCTGCACGGCTTCGACACCAACGTCAGCCTTGATCAGAGCGGCAGCGGATCGGAGGCTCGTGCCGAATGAGGACGTCGGATAGACAGCACCGTTTGCAGGTACATACGCCGTGAAGTTGATGACCTTCAGGAGATCGACAGTCGCGATCGCATCGACTGCCGCTGATTTCACTGGATCGGCAGTGCCCAGATAGTCTGACTTCAACCAATCACTTCGCGATTGTCGCGTTGTCGCGCTTCCACCGAGCGAGAAATTGGCCGGCGTCGGAATCGGGAGAGTCTGAGGTGCGCCGACAAGCGTTTGAGCGAGTCCGTTCGCGATGCCGAGCGCGCGCAGCGGCGCGTTGGTGCGAACCGGTGTCGTGCTCGCGAGATGACGGCCCAGCCATCCCGTGATGACGGACGGATCACGCGGCTTGCCGACTTCCATGAAGCGCTGGGCATCGAAATGCGAGCGAGTCGTGTCTACCGATCCCGTGCCGTGAATGACGAGCAGGTCCTTGTTCGTGAATGGCTCGACCAGCGATGACATTGCCTGCGGAAACATGAACTTGTCGTCGAGCGCGATTCCCTTGTTCGGAAGCGAGCTGTCGGGACGAGGAATCGCGATTGTCGGCCGCCCGTTGTAGTACTCGACGTCGTAGAACGGAGCGCAGAGTGACAGCCCGTCAGCGCCGCCACGCATGAAAATCGAGATGATCACATCGCGGTTCGACGCGAACGACTCGGCCAGCACGATTTTCGGCAGCCATGGTGGAACCACCGTCGCGAGAAATGCAGCACCCGCCGACCAGGTGATGAACTGGCGCCGCGACAGCTCGTTGTACTCGGTGCAGCCTTCGTCTTTGCAGTTGTTCATTGCCGCTATCCCCTGAATTCCGGCGACCGGCGTGCGCTGGATGCGCGCAACGAGGACGCTAGTACCACTGGAAGGTGCTGGAGTTGATCGCGAGCGCGAGAGTTTCGCGTACACGTGCGTTGTTCAGAGTGCCGCCTGTCAGATAGGTCTTGACCGCGTCGCGCGTACGAGCGGGCATTTCGCCGCCGAACATGTAGGCATTGATCGCCGAGGCTATCCCGTCCGGTGTATTGACCACCGTGAAGGGCGTCGTATCTACCGTAAGCTCGCCGGTCGTCAGATTCGAAATGAAGTCACCAAAATTCCAGCGCTGCATCACGAGCCCGGACCAGAATTGCACTTTGTCGGGATAACCGTCAGGCGTTGCCCACAGGAACGACTGATGTCCGAGCAGCGCGAGCCGGGTACCGGCAATCGTCGCCACACCCTTCACCGCTGGATTGAGCGCGCGCATCGCAGACGTGACAAAATGAAACGGCCTCTTATGCTTGGCCGGGGCGGCCGTCAGGTTGGCTGGCGTCAAAATCAGGCGAATCATCGAAGGGATGTCGCCATTCGACGACAGATACGCTGAGGCGACCTGGTCGATGAGTGCAGACGGAGGATCGTACCGCAGCAGCCAGGAGATCATCTTCTTCGCGATGAACTTCGCTGTGTTCGGATGCGCTGCGAGAACGTTGAGAACCTTGTCTCCGTCAGCAACGCCCGCCGCGCCTGAGCCCGGCGCAGCCGGAATCGTGTTGCCTAGAAAAGTCTTCGCGCCGAAGTCGTGGCCCGTTGGATCGAAGTTGAAATCGCCTCTGCCCTTGATGGTCCATCCGCTCAGGCAACGCGCCACTTCCGCGACGTCAGTCTGGGTGTAACCGCCGTCAACTCCAAGCGTGTGAAGTTCCATCAGCTCACGCGCGTAATTCTCGTTTACCTTCGGAAAGCGGCTCGTGTTGTTGTTGAGATAAACGAGCATCGCCGCACTGTGAGCGCTGGCGCGCAGCAGATCGGGAAAGCTGCCAAGCGCATTCTTTCGAATCACTTCGCGGTCGTCGAGCGTCTTGAGATAGTTGACCTCAGGAATCGCGACGTTGAAATGATCGCTCCAGAACTCGACCATTCTTTCATACAACTGGCGTCTGGAGAATGCCGCACGAAAGAGCGTGGCCTCCTGCAATTGTCTCTGGACCAGATTCGAGTCGAGCAGGTAAAGGTCGGTTCCCTGCATCGCCATCTGCGGATACGTGGTGGCAACGAAGGATTCGACCGCACTGTCATCGATTGCGGATGGGTTGAGATGGTAGTCCAGATACCCCTTGAACCCCTTCGATCTGGCGAGCGCGGCTTCGTCCGGCGTGAGCCCCATCGTGATGCGGCGGGCCAGTCTGATCTCGGGCGTTCCCCATGCTTCGAGGTCTGCCGCTGGAGGACCAGGAACGGGTGGGACCGTCGTACCGGGATCGCCCGTGACGGGGCGCGGCCTCGTTTTCGAGACGATGGCAAAAGCGCTTGCCGATGCCGCGGCAGCAGTCGCGCCGGCGATGAAAAAATTTCGGCGCGTCGACGGCGAGGAGATGCGTGCCGGTGGTGCGATGGCCCGTGCCTCAACGATGGGCGCCTCTGCCGGCACCGGCTCGGTTTCGACTGATGAACTCATACCGACATCTCCTCTTGGGTCGCGCCGTTCACCATTAGACGACGCTGATGCTGCGTTGTTACCCGTCGTTCGAATACATTTTATCACTGGGACCTGCTTTCTGAAACGCCTGTTCTCACCTATCCGCTCCCAAGATCAGCATCCTCATCGGCTCCCCCTGGCTTTCCGTCCCTACCAAAGGTCTGCAAGTCGTAGCCCGTTCGATCCTTATCACCTGGACTCTTGTAGATATATGCTCGCCCCCAAGGATCGGCCGGAACCGCCTTCTTCAGGTACGGTCCGCGCCAGTTCCTTACTTCAGGCCCCGTAACCGGCCGCGTTCGAAGCGCCTCCAGCCCCTGCTGCGTACTCGGGTACAGGCCGTTGTCGAGACGGTAATTCTCAAGGGCAACACCGAGCAGCTCGATTTGCGTTTTCGCTGTTGTAACTCGCGCGTCTGACACGCGCCCGAGAATTTGCGGCGCAACGAGACCCGCCAGCAGCCCGATCACGATCAACACTACGATCAGCTCGATGAGCGTGAGGCCGGATCGCGGTCGCAACGCCGGGACGGATTTTCTGCGTGATCTTCTAGAGAACATGAGCGTTCACGCTATAGATCGCCTGAAGCATCGCGAGTGCAACGAAACCTACGACCATCCCGAACACGACGATCAAGGCCGGCTCGAGCAGACTGATGAACGTCCTGAGACGTCTCGCAACGTCACGATCGTAACTGTCGGCTGCCCTCAGGCACAGCTCGTCGAGGCGTCCGCTCTCTTCTCCCGCGGAAAGAAGCTGTACCGCAAGCGGAGGGAGCACACCCTGAAGCTCGGCGCCGAGTCGCCGCCCCTGTCCAACACCATCCGTCGCCCGCTGAATCTGCTCCCCCATCGCCTCGTTCGTCATCGCAGACCGCGCAATCCGCAAAGACGAAAGAATGCCGATTCCGCTCCGCTGCAGCAGGCCGATTGTACGCGTGAAGCGCGCGGTCATGTAATTGCGCTCGAGATCGCCCGTAACCGGAATCGACAGGCGCGCGCGATGCCAGCGCAGCCGGTTGGAAGGATTGGCCAGCCATTGTCGCAACGCGAACACCGCGACCGCGGCGAAGGGAACCCAGATTAGCCACCATCGCGTGACAAAGTTGCTGGCGGCAACCAGCGCTCGCGTTGAAAGCGGCAGCGTTCCTCCCACTTCGCCAAGCATCTCGACAAATCGAGGAATCACGAAGAGAAGAATCACCGTCACACCCATTGCGGCCACGATTGCCATCAGCGCGGGATACAACAGCGCCGAGCGTATTCTTCCGCGCAGCTCGGAGGTTTCATCGAGATTGTCGGCCAGGCGCGCAAGCACCTGGTCGAGCGCGCCCGACTCTTCGCCAGCGGTCACCATTGCCACGTAGAGTTGTCCGAAGATCTTCGGATGCTTGCGAAGCGCGGCCGCCATGGTCGAGCCTTCGCGAATGTCGCGTCGTACTTCGCCAACAGCGGTCGCGAGCGCCGCGTTGGACGACTCCAGAGAGGAAAACGAAAGTGCTCGCTCGAGCGGGAGTCCTGCGCCGAGCATGGTGGCGACAGTCCGTGTCCATACGGCAAGTGCGTCTCCGAGGGAGCTCCGCGCGATTCTCTGCACAGGCGCAGTCGCGATTACTTCCGAAACATCGACGGGATAGAGAGCCTGACGCCGCAGATCCTCGATCGCTTCCCGGCGCGATTGAGACTGAAGATTCCCTTCCACGACGCGGCCCGATGCATCGGCGGCACGATATCGAAATCGCGTGCTCACGCCGCCGAGCTCTCGTTGACTACGCGTCCGAGCTCGGCAAACGTTGTTCGTCCCGCGCGTACCAGCTCCAATCCCGCGTCGGTAAGGGATTTCATGCCGGAGCGGCGGGCGAGAGTACGGATTTCGGATAGACCCGCACCACGCGCAATCAGCGCACGATGCTCATCACTGACCGGCAGATATTCGTAGATGCCCATCCTGCCGCGGTAACCGGAGTTGGAGCACTCGTCACATCCTTTCGCCCGCCGATAATCGCCCGCTCCGGCAGTATTCGTCTCGCGTGCAAACTCTGCAGGCTCCGGGTGATATCTCTCTGAACAGTTCTCGCAAAGGAGGCGCACCAGTCGCTGCGCTACAATTCCCTGCACCGTTGCCGCGACGAGGTACGACTCGATCCCCATGTCGACGAGGCGTGTAATCGCGCTTGCCGCGTCAGTCGTGTGAAGCGTTGAAAAAACCAGATGACCCGTCAGCGCGGCCTGCACTGCAAGCTCGGCCGTTGCACGGTCGCGCATCTCGCCGACCATGATGATGTCAGGATCGTGCCGAAGGATCGAGCTCAAGGCGCTGTCGAATCCGAATCCGGCTTTTGCGTTCACCGGAATCTGAATCACTCCGGGAATCTGATACTCAACCGGATCCTCGATCGTGACGATCTTGACTCCCGTTGAATTCACGCGACCGAGCGCTGCATACAGTGTCGTCGTCTTCCCAGACCCGGTAGGACCGGTCACGAGAACCATGCCGCTCGTGCGAACGATCAGATGTTCGAAGCCTTCTAGTAGCTCGTCCGACATTCCGAGCTCCGACAAGTCACGACCGTGGCCCGCATGGTCGAGAATGCGGAGTACGACGCTTTCACCGTGAAGTGCGGGCAACGTCGACACACGCAAGTCGACGTCGCGGTCAGCGAGGCGCAATCTCGCCCGTCCATCCTGCGCTTTTCTTCGCTCTGCGATGTCGAGGCCAGACATGATCTTGATACGACTGACGACCGCCGCGCCGTACTGGTCGGAAAGTTTCGACACTTCGTGCAGAACGCCGTCAAGACGATAGCGAACCCGCAAGCCGGGCTGCATCGACTCGACGTGGACATCACTCGCACCGAGCCTGAGAGCGTCGAGAAGCAGGACGTTGACGAGCTTGATCACGGGAGCCTGATTCGCGAGCGCTTCGAGATCATCGAGGGCCGGCTCGCCATTTTCCGCGGAGCCATTCGCGCCGTGCCGAACCGGGACGGCGTCCTCTCTCGTCGCCGACATGATTGCCGCAATGACCTCGCCTTCCGGCACAATTACCGCGCGAACGCGTCGCTTGAACAATCGCGACAGCTCGTCCTCGACGCTTGACTCGATGCCCCGGCCAGCTGCGACGTCGACTACGCCGTCGTCTGCTATTCCCAATGGAATCAGGCAGTGCTCTTCGAGATACCGGGGCGACAGACGTGACGCGAGCGCGCCGCCAGCCGCCTCCCTCAGATCGCGTGCGCCGGTGCTCACGGAGCTCGGCCAGGTGGAGGAATCACTTTCGGCAGCGAGTCGTTGAAGATCCCCGGCGACTGCCTGTCAAGCCTGCTTTTGACTCGCTCGCGAACCTGATCGGCCGTCTCATCGTTTCGCACGATGTAGGGCGTAACGAATATCGCGAGCTCTGTACGGTTGCGAGATCTTCTTTGCCGCTTGAACAGGTTGCCGATGATCGGAATGTCCTTGAGAAACGGCACGCCACTGTCGGAATATTCCTCGGTCGTTCCGATCAGGCCTCCGATGACCACTGTCTGTCCGTTCTTGATCGTCGCACGAGTGGACGCTTCGCGTGTCGAGATCACCGGAGCGTCCAATGCAGACGCGATGGTCTGCGACGTCAGTGTGCTCACTTCCTGGAGAATCTGCACGCTGACGTAGTCGTCCTGATTGATCGTGGGAACGATCGTCAGGTTGGTTCCGACATCCTGGAATTGCACCGTGCGATCGATAGCGATGTCGTTGCCGAGTCGGGTTGAAACAACGAACGGGACTTTGCTGCCGACGAGGATGTGCGCCTCACGATTGTTCGATGCCAGAATTTCCGGGGTGGATAGAACTCGGACGTTCGAATTCGCAGCAAGAGCGCGTAGCACCGCTCGAACCCTGAAACGGTCGAGCGACACGACACGCAAAACGAAATCATCGATCGACACTGAACTGTCTGGCGCGGACGGCGATCCAAGCTGCGCCGTCGTCGTGCCGTTCACCGCCGACCAGTCAACGCCGAACTGCTGCGTCTTTCCGAGAGAGATCTCCGCAACGAGAACTTCAAACAAAACCTGCGGTGGTCTCGTATCAAGCGCTTCGACTGTTTCCCGAAGCAGAGGAAAGTTTGGGGGTACAGTTCGAATGATCAGTGAATTCGTCGCGAGATTCGCGACGATCGTAGTTTGACCGACGAGGTTCCCGCCGTTCGCCGTGTTTGCAGCTCCCGCACTCGGCGACGAGGGCTCGTTGATCGCGGGAGTGGATACCGCAGGCGGAGTTATTGGAGTGTCGCGGCGCATCTGAAAAGCCTGCGCCTCACGCTGCCGGAACGCATCGAGATTTCTCGAGAGACTTCTATCGTCGAGTGTCACGCCGCCCGATGAGCTGATCGCGGAGCCATACACGCGCGCAAGCGCTGATGCAAGATCGTCGGCCGCCGCGTACTTGAGCTGAATGACGTACGTGTGAAGGGCCTGCGCGGGTGCTCTCTCGAGCGGCATCACCTGAGCGACAGCACCCTTTTGAATGAGCACCATGCCGTTGCTCTCGAGAATCGATTCGAGAATTGCCCCGACATCCGCTCTTTCCACGGGCGCAGCAGTAGTAAACGTGATGCGCTTGTCCGGCACGTCCGTCAGGACCACGTTCAGCCCCAGGCTCAATGCGAGAGACCTGATCACATCCGACAAGCGGGCGTCGACAAAGTTGAGCGCTGTTCCGGTTGGGCGCGGCAGCGCCTGCGCCGATGCTGTGGCGACGGGGCACCATACCACCGCGATGAGGAGCGCTAAAATCCTGAGCCCCTTCATTCGCGACGATCCTCTCGCTGCTCGACTTTCAGCTCCAATCGGCCAGCAGCACTTCTCACGACAACCGAATTCGCGAGAATCTTCTCGATGCGGAACGCGCCCACGCGCTCGCCTTCACGATAGAGTCGGCTGCTCGCACCGGCTGTGTCTGGTTGAATCAACGCCGTCGCTCCATTGGGCCCCGTCATAGTGCCGTAAACCCTCGGCGGCGGAGACAGCGCTGGCGCCGTCATCGCTTCGTCCGCTCCGGGCACACTCGCATCCGCAGACTGTACGCCCGCGCTCCGGAGAGTATAGCGGACGCCAGGGGCTGCGCGAGTAGCCGAAAACATGTTAGACGCTACGATCGGTCCGGCATCAAGAGTAACCGCGGTTTCCGATTCCACTCCAGGTGTCGCAACACGCGACGCCGCCGTAGGAATCGCCACGACCGGAAGGCGCGGCTCTCGAAACCAAAGGAAGATTCCCGCAGCGACAAGTACCACCGTCGCAATGTTGAGACCGGCGCGGCCATTTGCGCCTGTCACTCTCATTGAATCACCGCGGGCGCGCTCAGCTGAAATGACATCTGCAACAAGCCACCCCGCAGCGCCGAGTTCGATACGACGGTCAGTTGTTTGACCTGAATTACGGGTGTGCCGTATTGAAGCAGCGAAAGGAATTGGGATAAGCCGTAAACATCGCCAACCGCTGAGACTTCGACTGGAATGTCTGGAAGTCCGGAGCCACTCGCCGAGTCGGCTGAGCCAGCGAGATCGAGCCTGTTGATCGTCACATTGCTTCTGTCGGCGTATGTCTGAAGAGCCGATTGAAGCGCCGATCCAGCGAGCGCCACGGTTCGGCCGGAAACAAGCCTGCGAGTGCCGTCCGTGGCTTCGCGTGACACGAGAGTCGCTCGCAGTGTTGCTTCTTCACCAACGAGACTCCGCATTCTCGCCAGAGTTTCGGCAGTCGACGCAATCATGCTCTCGCGTGCAGACCAGCGGCCGGCAAACGGCACGAATGCGAAGCGGAACACGAGCGCAAAGACAGCGATCGCCGATCCAATCGCGACAAAGTGCCGCTCACGGCGCGTAAGACTACCGGCCGGCATGGAGCGCCACCGAAAAGGTTTCGTACGTTCTCGTTCCTTCCGTGAAATGCGAGCTCGCGGAAAGAAACCGCACATTCTCCAGCGAGGGATCGGCGTCCAGGGCGGGGACGATACTCGAAGCATCCCGCGCAGTTCCGTCGATTTGCCACTCGTCGCCGTCGGCGCGAATGCTCATCACGACCGCATCGTGTGGAAGCCGGCGACTGATGGCCGCAAGAACGCTGACAGGATCCGCGTGCAATGCACCGGCCGCGTGCACAGCGGAGGATTCGAGATCGAGTTGCGCCAGTCTCGCCTGCACCGATGCCGGACCTTCGACACGCGGCGAAAGCGCTGCGATCTCCTGTTGAGCATGTTCGAGAACTCTTGTGCGTGATCTGTCGAGTGCCGCCACGGCAAACGCGAGTGCGAGTGCGAAGTTTATTACGGCCCTCACAAAGGCATTCCTTCGACGAGACTGGATTCGGCTCATCGCGCCCGGAGGCAGCAGCATTTCGTAAAGCGGAGCGTCGGCTCCCAAAGCCGCACTGTAGGGAATCAGAAACTCCTTCGCCAATCCCCGAACGGTCGGCAGCGCGCGCAATGATTCACTACTCGCTCCGCCCTGGTTCCGCCTCGCGGCGAGAACGTCCCCATTACCAATCTCGATGACCGAGCGCTCTCCATTCGTCGAGGTAAGCTCGAACGTCCCGGAGCGAGCTCCGGCGATGCTCACTCCGCGCGCCGCCGAGCGCGGAGAAGGCTCCACTGTGGATACCGAGCCCCACTCCTCGAACGCAGCAAGCCATGATCCAATCGCCGAAGAATCCGCGGCGAAAACAAGATCGGAATTTTCTCCCACAGCAACCACGATGTCGCCCCGGTCCAACGCGAAAAACCTGTCAGGCTCGAGGGTCAGAATTCCGCGGCGCTCCGCCGGCGAAACCGGTGGGAGCTTTACGTTCTTTGCGTGCAAGAACCCGACGTCGATTGCCATCCCGATTGCACTCACTTCTCCAAGCTGCTTTCGAAGAAGCGCCACAGCATCGCGAGGCGCGCGCGGATCCCATTGAATTTCGAACGTCTCGCGCGGTGACCGGCTCCATCGATCGACGGTTACAGCGCGAATTCTTTCCTTGCCCAGCTCTACGCCGATTCTTGCGCTCACAGATCCCGCTCCTGCCAGCGAACCAGAACGAGGCTCGATCCATCGATTGCGTAAACCGCCTGGATCTCATGAGTCAATGGATGTCCGTCGAGCCACCCGCGCGAAACAATGAGAATTCGCGAAGGCTCATCTACGAGCGATCCACCGGCAGATGACAATACAGTGTCGGATGCGGCCGCCCGGTTGATTTTTCCATCACCATCGACAGTCAGGTACGGCGCGGCTCCATCAGCCAGTCGCGCGGATATTCCGGGGATGCGACGCAGCTCCTCGAGTGTCCTCATCGGTCGCCCTGCCGGCATTGCCGGAAACCTGAGGTCGGTTCGCGATGACGAGGGGCTGTCTTCAGCTCCGATCCACGCGCGAACAGCTCTCGCGGCCGGAACGGCATCCGCTGGCCCGACAAAAAACGAGAACAGGTGGGCAAGCTGGCGTTCTGAAGAATTGTTGATGTCGAGGCGGGCATTCACATCTACATAGACGACCGAAAATCGCTGTTCTCCGGAAACAGTCTCGACTGGCCTGGCCGATCGAGGCTCGAGAGAATTGAGATAGTCAGCTCTTGCGGCTGGGTCGACGATGCGTGAAAGACTGTCACGAATCCAGGCGGCCCCGAGTACGACTCCGCTCTCTGCAGCGTAACGTCCCGCAATCGTCGCGCGCAAATTCGACGCAACGCCGGAGGAGCTTCGCGCGGAGGAAACAACTCGCGCCCCAAGCACCGAGAGAAGCACGACGAGCCACAGCGCGAGCATCAGCGCGACGCCGCGTCGCTGCCGGCCTTTCATCGTGATTCGAGCGCAGTGGACACGATCAATCGAGCCGCTCCGGTGCTGCCCGAAGAATCACGAAAACTGATTTCTACGCCTGACGGGAATTGCCGAGTGGACTCCCAGTGATTCTGCCAGGTCGTTCCATCGGCCGGGTTTCGCACACGAACCACAATCGACCGAAGGGCCTCGACTGCCCCGGCAATTGGAGCGGCATCGCCGTCGAGGGACATCGCGCTGAATTCCAATCCTCGAGACGAAGGCCTGAGGTCGACCCGCCACAGCTCGCCGGCGCCAAGCGGTCCGCTCACCCCGCGCGTTACGAAACGAAGAGCGTCCGATCCGTTTGCATGCACGATCTCGAACGAAGAACCTCTTCCCGAAGGTGCATCAGCTGGATGACGCAATGCATTTCCAACGAGACTTCTCATCAACGCGATTCCTTCCGCGTCTCGTTTATATCTGTCAACCCGTTCCGCGCTGTCGAGACCGGCGTTGACCGATCCATAAGCGAGCAGAGCGACAATACCGGTCAGCGTCATCGCAACGATCAGCTCGATGAGTGTGAAGCCGCGCTGGCGTCTCATTTTACTGGAACCAGGCGGTGAATGGTAAATGCCGCTCCGCTCGGCAACCCGACCACGATAGCAACGTCGGTGAGACCGAGCTGAGCCGGTGTCGTGATGATCTTTCGCGAATAGCCCGGTGCCAGCGGCATTGCCATCGCCTCACGAAGAACGGCTGAGCCGTTTTTCGCTGCCTCGATGCCCTGCTCTGCATACGAGATGGCCACAGTCCAGGCGCGAGCGTCTTCCACGGAGCGATTCGTCTCCTGAAATACTTCGAGTGCTCCAATTGCCGATAGCGACAGAATCACCAGAGCAATTACACTTTCGAGCAGGGTCAACGCGATACACTCGCGGAATCATCGAGCGCGCAAGTGAACGGATCGATCGCCATTCGTCCCGCGTCAGACTCCCCACCGATGGTGCAGAGTCCGAGTGGAGAGACGTCGATTTTCAGAGGCGCCGGTCCGGCTCCTGCGCCGGACAATACAGTGGCGCCGGACCGAGCTGCAACCATTCGCCACTGACCGTCGGGGCCGACTATCAGGGAGACTGCCTCGGAGCGGCGCAGCGCGGCGCGCCTCGCACCTGCAATTATGGTTTCGAGTCCGTGAGCGCGCGGGGCGAGAATCAGCGCAGGCCCGACAATCGCCAGTGCGATGCCGGCGATCGCAATTACTACGACCATCTCAACGAGTGTAAACGCGCGGCGGGCAAGCGCGGCTGGCTGCATGAAGCGAAGGTGATGCCGATTACGTCAAATCACCAGACCGGATCTGCGGTAAGCACATCGCTGACTGCTTCTCTGGCAATAGGGGCCGAAAAAAGAAAGCCCTGTCCCTGCTCGCAGCTGAGCGCCCGAAGCTCGCGGAGCTGCTCGGCGGTACTGATTCCTTCGGCCTCCGCGCGCACACCGACTATCTCCGCAAGCGTGAGAATTGTTCGGACGAGTCGAAGATTTTTTTCGTCGGTGTCCATGTTGCTGACGAATGCACGGTCGATCTTGATCGCATCGATGGGCAGACCGTGCAGGTAGCTGAGCGATGAATAACCGGTTCCGAAATTGTCCAGGTAGATCTCGACCCCGAGCTCGTGCATCGACTGCAGAACCGACAATGCCGCCTTTCCCTTATCAATGATCGCTGCTTCCGTTATCTCGATCCGAAGGCAACCCGGGCTGATGCCGGAGCTCTGAATGGCGCTCGAAATCTGCTCGATCAGATCGTGCTGCGAGAACTGCTTCGCCGAGAGATTTACGCCGATCGACAACGGCCGCTCTCTTGGGTAAGCCTTGTGCCATTCGCTCATCTGGCGGCACGCTTCAGTGAGCACCCAGCGACCCATCGGAACGATCAGTCCGGTTTCTTCGGCGACAGGAATGAAATCCGCGGGATGCACGAGGCCGCGCTCAGGATGCTCCCAGCGGACAAGCGCTTCGAGACCTGTGATGTGACCTGAGCGCAGCGAAACCAGCGGCTGGTAAAACAACCGGAATTCATCACGCTCTACCGCTCGCCGAAGATCGCTTTCCAGCTGAAGACGTGCCAGCGCATCAGTGTGCATCGCGCGATCGAACATCTCGTAACGCGCGCGTCCGGCAGCTTTCGCTCGGTACATCGCCATGTCGGCGCTGCGCAGAATCTGCTCCGGCTGGTCGTGAGCCATGGAGCTCGTGACAATCCCGATGCTTCCAGAGGTCGCGATTTCCGCGCCGGCGAGATCGATGGGAAACGCGAGAGCCTCTTCGATTCGCTCGGCGACCTTTCCAGCGTCGCTCGCTTCGGTGATGCTCTCGAGCAGGATCGCGAATTCGTCGCCGGAAAGTCTCGCTACCGTATCCTCGGGACGAATGCATGCTTCGAGACGCCGCGCGACAGCACGAAGCAGCTCATCTCCGGCGAAATGTCCAAGGTTGTCGTTGACGTCCTTGAAACGGTCGAGGTCGAGGAAAAGCACCGCGAACAGATTGTCGGGATGACGCGCCGCCCGCCTCATCGCGTGACGAAGCCGCTCGGTGAACAGCGAGCGATTGGCCAGGCCGGTGAGCGCATCGTGCAGAGTGCTGTAGAGAAGGTGTTCCTGTGTCTGCCGCTTGAGCGAGAGATCGCTTCTGAGCTCAAGCTCCGTCAGGAGCGAAGACGCAAGGTCCATCAGACAATTGATCTCGTCGTGCGTCCACGAATGCGGCGCGGTGTCGACCACGCAGATAGTGCCGATCACCTGTCCGTCTGATGTCATCATCGGCACAACCGCATAGGCGACACCGTCCGGCGTACGCTCTTCGGTCTCCGATTCGAGAACGACCTTCTCTTCCGTATTCCCGATGAATATCGGCCGTCCGGCGGTCACAACCTGCCGCACATATCTCAGAGCGAGCGGCAGCTTTCGCCAGACCCGCGAGCGGCCGGTCAGACCGACACTGCTTTTGACCATGTGCCGGTCGTCATCGATGAGCGACACGATGGCGACAGGAGAGCGCAATGAAGCCGCGGCAAGCCGGGCGACACGGTCGAACGACTCCTCGGGTAGGGTGTCGTACGGTGTCAGCGGACGTAGGGACGCAGCGCTTTCCTGCTCGCCGGTAGTGACGGGAGAGCCGTTTGAAGCGTCCTTCGCGTGGGGGCCGCTGTTAAACATGCAACGCGGTCTGACTTGTCATCGGATCCGGGCCGATAGGCGAACAGGATGGGGCTTGGTCTGTCCGGTTAGACCCCCAATGTAGTAGTCCGGTGTCCGAAATCCTACGACAATCGGAGCGCTGTCAGGAAGTCGTTGCTTGGCAACAACTTACGCATACAAGAAAGGTAATTGACGCGCCCGCCGTAAATCGCGGGCGCTAGAAAAGTGACTTGATCCAGCCTCCATCGACCGCGATCGACCCGCCGGTTATGTAGCTGGCACGCTCAGAAGCCAGGAACGCAGCCAAGGCGGCGAATTCGCGGGGCTCGCCGAGACGAGCCATCGGAATTTCCGCCTCCCATTTGCCGATAGCGTCCTGCTGGCTGATGCCTTCCCTGCTTGCAGTCGCCCGAGACAGCTCTTCAACCCGCTCGGTTCGTGTATAGCCAGGAAGGATGTTATTCACCGTCACGCCAAACGGCGCGGTCTCGTTCGCCAGGGTTCGCGCAAAGCCCGTCACGGCCGATCGAAGGCTGTTCGAGAGCATCAAACCGTTCACCGGCTGCTTGACCGCGATGGACGTCACGTTGATGATCCGGCCCCAGCGACGCTCCTTCATTCCCGGTAACACTGCGCGCGTAAGATTGACGACACTCAGGAGCGTCAGGTCGATCGCTTTGTTCCAGGCGTCAGCCGTGAGCGATTCGAATGCGCCACTTGGCGGACCTCCTGCGTTCGTCACGAGGATATCGATTCTCCCAAAATGAGAAATCGCTTCTGCGATGACCGCCTCGGCGGTGCCGGGCTCGGACACGTCGCCGCGGACTGCTATCACATCGACGTCAGCGGTCGCGGCGATTTCGCGGCGCGTTGCTTCAAGTGCTTCGGAACGTGCGTTGATAGCGAGTGACGCGCCCTCTGCAGCCAGTTCCTCTGCTATGGCGCGCCCAAGGCCTTTGCTCGCCGCCGCGACGAACGCGACCTTTCCGCGCAATCGGAGGTCCATCGCTATTTCCGGAGATAGTTGTCCGTCTTGTTCAGCCAGTCTTCGCGCGGCGGATCGAAGATGTCCACATCGAGCGTGTCTTCGAGCGCTTCCGCCATGTGCGGCAGACTCGACGGAATGGTGAGGACTTCACCGGCTCTCACGATGACTTCTTCCTGCTGATCTTCACCGAGCTTGAACTTGAGCGCGCCTTCGAGGATGTAGGTGATCTGTTCGTTCACGTGCGAGTGTTTGGGAACGATGCATCCTTTTGCGAGGTAGACGTGCGCGATCATCATGCGATCGCCGGTAATGAGGCGTCTCTCCAGTTTGTCGTTGACACGCTCGCGCGGGATGTCGTCCCAGCGATAATGCGCAGCAGATTGTGATTTTTCGGTCACGTTGTGCTCGAGTTGGAAGTGATTGAATGAAAGACAATTGACGGAGTGATGTGCGAACGGGCTCCCGACGAGGAGCCCGTTCGTGCCTGCAATGATGCAACGGAGAATTACTTGATCGTGAAATCCTTGCTTCCGGCAGGTGCGCCGTCGAGCATGACTTCCACCTTGTAGTTGCCCTTTGGCCATGCCGATCCCTTCTGCATGTGGAACTCGGTTCGTGTTTCTCCGCCCGTGGGCGAAATGCTGGTCGATGATTGCTTGACCGTCTGCTTTCCGTTGTAAGTCCACTTGGCACTGAGCTTGGCTCCCGTTGCTGCGCCGTCCGTTTTGACGAGAGCGTAGATCGTGTCGCGAACGCCAAAGTCGCTTGTGCCGTCTCTGAGATCCTTGTCGGCGGTAAAGCCTTTACCGGTCGAGACGTCGGTGACGTGCAGCGCAGCCGGTGCCTCCGGCGCGGGGGGCGGCATCATCGCGCTGGTATCGGCGACGCCAGCATCCTTTTTCTTGCAGCCGGTTGTGACCAGCATCACGGCCATCGCGGCAACCGTTACGACGCCGCGTGAGTTGATTTTCATCGGTTCTCCTTTGTCGCCGCGCTCACGCGGAGGGAATGGTGAGGACCCAGCCCGCCTGAATCAGATCGGGATTCTTGATCTGGTCGCGATTGGCTTCGTAGATCTTGTGCCACTGTTTGGCGTCGCCATAGACGTGCTTGGCGATGTGGCTGAGTGAATCGCCGCTTTTCACGGTGTAGGTCTGCTCCGATCTTTCGGTGCTGGCTTCTGACGACGACCCGGCTGTGACGTCCGAGAAATCAGCGGGAGCCGAATTTGACATCGACGATGACGTGTCTGCCGTTACATCAGAAAACCCCGAGCTTTTTTTTGCATCGTCCTTGTTGTCGAAAACGCCCATCATTCCTCCTGTCGCGGTAGGTCGGGCGCGAGGCCCGAAACAGGACGATGCGTGCACGTAGCGTGCCGATGTGGTCATGCCGTAGATGCAAAAAAAACGGGCACCGAGGGGTGCCCGCTCCCTTTTCTTCAAACTGCCGCTACAGCGTCATGCCGCAGCCACCGCTGCCCGTGTTCTTCCAGTTCTGCTGAACCAGGAACGCCCTGCCGCCGAAGGTAATGTTGGAAACGCCATTGTACGAAGTGCCCCAGGTCCAGGCGCACTTGTCGGCGTTCTCGTAACCGCGGCTGTCATACCATGCGTTACCCATCATGTCCGTCGTGGTCTCTTCGATCTCGTGGGCCAGGACGCTGACTTCGCCGTCTGCGCCGGGATCGTTATTCGGCGACGGGCTGCCGTTGGTGCAGCTTCCGGGATACGCGTAGTCGTAAGGCATCGCGGAGTAGAGTGCATTTTTGGCAACGCCACCGATGGTGACCGTGCCATGCGTGTGATAACCGCAATACTGCGAGCCGAATCCGCCACCGAGGTTGACCTTGCCGGCCGTGAAGATCACGTAGAGCGTGCTACCATCGTACGTCAGTGCGCCGCTGTCGAAGCCGGACTGAAGCATCGCGATCATCGCCGCGTCGGTGACGTTCTGCGTGCCGGTAGGAGCATTCGCGGCATTCGCCCAGAAGCCCGTATACGAGACTGAATTCACGATCGCGCGACCGGAGCCGTCAGTGTAGCTGCTGTTGATGCCGAAGTATGGCGATCCGCCGAGATTGCGAAGGAAGAAGCCGACGAGCGAGCCGTCCTGCGTACCGGTTCCCGTTGGGAGGGTCGACGGGTTTGGTCCACCGTTGTAGATCGCCGAGCCTGACCAGTAAATCGCCACGACTTTCGTGCCGGCCTGAAGTACCGGTCCGCCGTGGTAGGAGATTCCAGTTCCGCTTCCGGGCCTGCTCTTGCCGGCCTGTGAATGTGCTTCCGCGGCATTCGACTTGAGCGGCATGAAGTGAACGTGACCTTCGTTCGCTGCGTCAGGCGTTACATCCTGTCCGTACGAGGGCGCCAGATCGACGCTCGTCGACGGCTTTGCGACGCCGGTCGCATCGGAACACGCGGCGAGGGCAATGATTCCTGCAGATACAGCAACAGCGGCGGGCAGTCTCTTCATCGACGATCCTTTCTGAGAAAAGGTGGTTGAATACTGACGGAGGATATTTATGTCAGGGTTTTGCAAAGTCCAGAGGGCGATGAACGTCTGTTTCGGATGTTACTTTCGCTCCGAATGGTCGTCAGAGCCAATCTCCGGCGGGACTGTCACGCGCCATTTAGCGCAATTGGAACACGGGCCGGGGCACATCGATAGGAAAAGGGCCGGCTCCAGAGGAGCCGGCCCCTTCACTGATGCGGCCGCCGAAGCTACCCGGCGCCAGCGTTAACCATCAGCATCTTTTTGGATTGCAGCTGATTTGCTTCGACGCCGAGCTCGACCCACCGGGGCCGGTCGCAGTCAGCGTTACTGTCGAATTGGACCGCGAGGCAAAGGTGTGATTTGCGTTGGTAGTCGTAACCAGCGCGCTGCCATCGCCGAAGTTCCAGCTATATGACGTTGCGTTGGTCGACGTGTTTGTAAACGTGCATGACAGTCCGCTGCAGGAGGAGTTGAAGCTCGCGACTGTCCCAGGTGGTGGTGGTGGTGGTGGTGGTGGTGGTGGTGGCGGCGGCGGTGGCGGCGGTGGCGGCGGCGGCGGCGGTGGCGGTGACGGCGGCGCACCGCCGATAAAGCCGCTGTACAAGAACTTATTGGTCGTTCCAGCCGGAACCGACGTCGTGCTGGCGTTCGCCTTCAGCGACGCGTCAACCTGCGCTGCCGTGGCGGCCGGATTGACCTGCAGATAGAGAGCGATCGTACCTGCGACGTGAGGAGTCGCCATCGAAGTACCGCTGATGGTATTCGTCGCGGAATTGCTGCCAATCCAGGCAGATGTGATGTTGAATCCCGGAGCGTTGATATCGACACAGCTTCCGACATTCGAGAAGTATGCAAAGCCATCGTTGATATCTGTTGCACC
>JBBQYO010000019.1:0-23123 GCA_038208605.1 Gemmatimonadales bacterium
GATGACACTCGGCCAGGAGTTCACGGCGTTCGCGCATACCATACTCGAGGATGTCGACCGTCTGACCGAAGCGCAGGCGCTCATTCGCGAGATCAACATGGGCGCGACGGCGATTGGCACTGGAATCACATCGACGAAAGGTTACGCCGAGTCGGTGCGGGGACACCTGTCGCGGATCACGGGGCTCGAGCTCATCACTGCGCCCGATCTCGTCGAGGCAACTGCCGACACCGGAGTGTTCGTTCAGTTGTCGGGAGTGCTCAAGCGCTGCGCGGTGAAACTCTCCAAGATCTGCAATGACCTGAGGCTCCTGAGCTCGGGCCCTCGCGCCGGCTTCGGCGAGATCAACCTGCCGCCGATGCAGCCAGGATCGTCGATCATGCCCGGCAAAGTGAACCCTGTGATTCCCGAAGTCGTGAATCAGGTGTGTTTCGACATCATTGGCGGCGATGTCACTGTCGCATTTGCGGCAGAGGCCGGGCAGCTTCAGCTCAATGTGTTCGAGCCGATCATTGCGTACAGGCTCCTTCGCGGAATGGTCATGTTGTCGCGCGCGTGCATCGTGCTGCGAACTCGCTGCGTCGACGGGATTACGCCGAACGTCGACAGGATGAGGCAGTTCGTCGAGCATTCGATTGGTATCGTCACTGCACTTCTTCCAGTGCTCGGCTACGAAAAGGCGACCGAGATCGCAAAGGAAGCGCTGGAATCGGGACGCGGCGTATATGAGCTGGTTCGTGAGCGCGGTCTGATGACAAGAGAGGAGCTCGATCAGGCGCTCGATCCGGAAGCAATGACGGCGCCTCGGTGATGGAGGAGTATTCCTGACTCCCAATGGCGGCACGTAAGAGTTAATTTCAAGCGGTTTTCCAACCATTCAGGCGCTCGGTGACTCCCGCCCTGCGCTCCATGCAACAACGGCTCGATAAGGACTCGGAATGAAAGGCAATTCACGCCTGCGTCAGATTCTAGCTCCAGGCTTGATAATCATGCTCGGGCTGGCGTTCGCGGCTGGTGCGCAGACTTATCCCAATACGACGTTCCAGCCTCACTCGGAGCTCGGACGGGCGATCGATTTCCTGTGGAACCGGCTGCTGCTGCTCGGGACGATTGTCTTCGTCCTGGTGGAGGGCGCGCTCATTTATGTGGTCTTTCGTTATCGCCGCACCGGAAGGGAAACCAGCAAGCCGCCGCAAACTCATGGTCACGCGGTTCTCGAAGTGATCTGGACGATGATTCCCGCATTCATTCTTCTCTTCATCGCGGTGCCCACGGTCAAAATCATTTTCCAGACCCAGGCGAAGGTTGCGGCGGGTGCGCTGGAAATTGAAGTCATCGGTCATCAGTGGTGGTGGGAGTTCCGTTACCCGCAGTACAAGATCACGACGGCAAACGAGATTTATCTGCCCGTTGGCCGCACGGTGAATTTCAAGCTCAACTCCAACGACGTGATTCACTCGTTCTGGACGCCGCAGCTTGGCGGCAAGCGCGACGTCATTGCGAATCGCACCAATTACATATGGTATACGCCCGACTCCACGATGAAGTCGGCCGTGTGGAATGGGTTCTGTACGGAGTACTGCGGCACGTCGCACGCGAAGATGCGCTTTCGTGTGTTCACGGTTCAGCCTGCTGAATTCGCGAGCTGGGTCGCGGGACAACAGAAGCCTGCAGCCTATGGTGCGACGGTCGCATCGCTTCCCGCGGGTCAGGCGACTGCACCCGCCGGCGGCGAGCCGAAGACGTCGGGAACCGGAGCGGAAGGTGGCAGGTCAGTCGCAATAGAGCGTCCGAGGGGCGCATTCGTACCCGGCGCAGACACTATTGCTGCTCCGTCCCCAACGAGTGGCGTTCAGCTCGCGAGCCTTCCAGCCGGCTACACGTTTCCGCGCAATGTTGCAGAGTTCGACTATGCGAAGCCGCATACGCCGATTCCGGCGGATATGAATTTCACGAAAGGACTCACGGGAAGCGCGGCGAGAGGAATGCAGACCTACTCGTCAGCCGCTTGCATCGGATGCCACGCGATCGCGGGAAACCCTTCATCGGTCGGAAACGTGGGCCCCAACCTGACCCACATCGGTTCGCGTGCAACACTTGGTGCCGGAAGTTTTCCGAACACGCCTGCGTATCTCGCACTGTGGATCAAGAATGCCCGCAAGATGAAGCCGGGAATTCTGATGCCTACACTCGGACTCAACGAGTACGATCCGCAGTTGAAAAAGCCGGTTGAAAAAGCAATGGGCGGGCTCGACGACCAGCAGATCGCTGACATCGTCGCCTACCTTTCGTCGTTGAAGTAGAGGAATAAGAATGGCCACGACAGCCGTGCCCACCCACGCTGCGCCCCACGCCGCAACAGCGTACGATGAGCACTCCGGTATCTGGAGCTGGCTTACAACTGTAGACCACAAGCGGATTGGAGTGCTCTACCTCTTTACAGCACTCTCGTTCTTCGTCATTGGCGGACTCGAAGCGGAGATCATTCGCCTTCAGCTTCAGGGTCCGAACGGTCATGTCGTCTCCGCAGAGCTGTACAACCAGCTTTTCACGATGCACGGCACCACGATGATCTTCCTCGCTGTCATGCCGCTGTCAGCTGCGTTCTTCAATTTCCTCATCCCGCTGCAGATCGGTGCGCGTGACGTCGCGTTCCCACGTCTGAACGCGTTCAGCTATTGGGTTTATCTGTTCGGCGGAATTTTCATCACGCTGCCGATTCTGTTCAACGTCGCACCAAACGGCGGCTGGTTCGGTTACGCTCCGCTCACCACCAAACCGTTCGCGCCGGGACTCAACATCGACTTCTGGGTGATCGGTCTCCAGATCCTCGGCGTCTCGTCACTCGCCGCGGCGTTCAACTTCATCACGACGATCATCAACCTCCGCGCGCCCGGCATGACGCTGATGCGCATGCCGATGTTCACGTGGATGTCGTTCGTCGTGCAGTTCCTGCTCGTTCTTGCGTTTCCTGTGATCACCATAGCACTCGTTTTCCTTCTGTTCGATCGCTTCTTCGGTACGCAGTTCTATGAGATTGCCGCCGGCGCCGATCCGCTGCTGTGGCAGCATCTCTTCTGGATCTTCGGCCACCCCGAAGTCTACATCCTGGTTCTGCCGGCCTTCGGACTGGTTTCGGAAGTGCTGCCGACGTTCTCGCGCAAGCCGCTGTTCGGTTATCCCGTGATGGTCTACTCGGGCATGCTGATCGGCGTGCTCGGATTCGGCGTGTGGGCTCACCACATGTTCGCAGTCGGCATGGGTCCGATTGGCGACAGCGTGTTCTCGCTCGTCACGATGCTCATCGCAATTCCAACCGGCGTGAAGATCTTCAACTGGATCGCAACGATGGTGCAGGGCCAGGTGCGCCTCACCACTTCGATGATGTTCGGAATCGGACTCATCGGGTTATTCACGATCGGTGGAATTTCGGGCGTCATGCACTCGTCGCCGCCGGCGGATCTCCAGCAGACCGACACGTATTTCATCGTCGCGCACTTTCACTATGTGCTCTTCGGCGGATCGATCATGGGAATCTTCGCCGGCATCTATCTCTACTTCCCGAAAATCACCGGCCGGCTGATGAACGAGTCGCTCGGCAAGATTCATTTCTGGGTCAATTTTGTCGGGATGAACCTCACGTTCTTCCCGATGCACTTCTCGGGAATGCTCGGAATGCCGCGTCGTATTTACACATACGATTCAGGCCAGGGCTGGGACACGTTCAATCTCGAGTCGAGCATTGGCGCATATATACTCGCGATCGCGACGCTGGTCTTCATCTACAACTTCCTCACGAGCCGCAAGCGCGGAGAGATCGCCGGCCCGAATCCATGGGGTGCAGGCACTCTCGAGTGGTCGATACCTTCACCGCCGCCCGAGTACAACTTTGCGGTACTGCCGACTGTGACGTCGCGCTATCCGCTCTGGGAAGGCGACGAGCGTGATGCCGAGAGTGCGCGCATCAATTCGCAGGAAGGCAAGACTGCCGACGAGCTGCACATCGTTCTTCCGTACAGCACCATCAAGCCGATGATCGTTGCGGGATCGATGGTCATCATGTTCTGCGGACTCATCTTCGCGAGGCCGCTCATTTTTATCGGCGCCGCATCGATGGTCGCGTCACTGTACAGCTGGCTCCTGAGCCCGCTCGAGCCGGAGCACCACTAAATCATGTCAGCACCCGCCGCTGGTCACTACACGAGCACCGGGCTCGACAGCAGAAAGATCGCGATCTGGGCCTTCATTGGCTCGGAATGCATGCTGTTCGTGTCGCTCATTTCTACATACCTCATCTACAAGGGCAAGAGCCGGGTTGGGCCGTATCCGCACGAAGTGTGGGTGAGTCCTTCGGGAGAGCACTTCAAGGCGATTCTGAATATCCCTGTCACGTCGGCGTCGACGTTCGTTCTGCTGATGTCATCGCTCGCGATGGTGCTCGCTCTCGCTGCCGTACAGAACAAGGACCTTCCCAAGCGCACGACCGGTGACCGTATCCTCGGCTCGTCCAAGCTGTGGTTGTGGATGACAGCGATTCTTGGCACGACGTTCCTCGGATTCCAGGCGTTCGAGTTCACCTCGTTCGTACATGAAGGTCTGACGATTCGTACGAATCTGTTCGGCTCGTCGTTCTTCACTCTCACTGGATTTCACGGCGCGCACGTGACAGCAGGAGTGCTCTGGCTTCTGACGCTGCTTGCGATCGACTATCGCAGAGGTCTCGGACCGAAGGACGCGCTCAACGTAGACATCGCGGCATTGTACTGGCACTTCGTCGACGTCGTCTGGATTGCGATCTTCACGCTCGTTTACCTGATCAAGTAGGCATTCGATGGAACACGACTCAACTCATTCAGAAGTGACCAAAGCACCCCATCACGGTCACGGTGACGACGACGCGTATCATCCTGGCTGGTCGACGTACTGGAAAGTCGCGGTCATTCTGACGCTGATTACGGTCGTCGAGGTGTGGATTTACTACATCCCTTCGTTCTCATCATCGCGCGGCTTCGTTCCCTCGTTGCTCGCGATGTCGGCGGTAAAGTTCGCTATCGTCGTCGCGTTCTACATGCATCTGAAGTACGATCACAAGCTGTTCCGCGCGTTATTCACGGGACCGCTCTTCATCGCTGGAACCACGCTCATCGCACTGCTCTTTCTTTTCGGACAGCTCGTAGCGCGGTTCGGCCCGGGCAAATAGGTCGCCGTGATGGTGCTCGCCCTGCTGCATCCATTTGGCCAGATGAGCTGGCTCAAATGGTCGATACATCCGAGCACCGTCATCGGTATTGTAGCTCTCGCCGGGATTTACGTCTGGCGTGCGCGACAGGCTGCACCGGGTGAAAGCCCGAGCGGGTGGAGAAGGCTATCGTTCTTCTCGGGCCTGTTCCTGATCTTCGCTGCGCTGAATGGCCCGCTGCACGATCTGAGCGACGACTACCTCTTCAGCGCGCACATGGTTCAGCATCTGTTGCTGACTCTGGCGATGCCACCTCTTCTGATCTTCGGGATTCCGGGCTGGATGCTTCGGCCGCTGTTGAGCAACGCGATACTCGGCCCGATTGCCCGAAAAATCACTAAGCCGGCGTGGTGCTTCACGATCTTCAATCTTGCGATCGCGATCTGGCACCTGCCGTTTTTCTATAATGCAGCGATGGCGAATCACAACATTCACATCGTGGAGCATCTGATCTTCATGTCGGCAGCGGTTCTCATGTGGTGGCCGCTCACCAGCCAGCTGCCGGAGCTCCCGCGCCTGCCTTATCCCGGACAGGTTCTGTATTGCTTCCTGATGAGCATCCCGATGTCGGTAGTAGCGGTGTACATCACGATGGCGGACCACATTCTCTATCCGGCGTACTCAGCAGCTCCGCGAGTTTTCCCGCTGTCTCCGATGGAAGATCAGATGCTGGGCGGACTGATCATGTGGGTGCCGGGCGGTCTGATCTTCACGATCATCATGTCAGTCGTGTTTTTCAAATGGTCGGCCCGCGGAGAAGATCACTCCGCGGGTGCGCAGGTGGACTGGAAGCCGCGCGCCGCTTAGCGGCTGGCTCTTTCGTGCGGACTTGCTTCGACTCTGTGGTCTTCGTCGGTGCCGGTCAGTGCACGGTCGAGGTCCGCCTTGAGGCTCGGGTGACGCCGCCACATGAACCAGAACATGCCCCCGGCAGCAAGCAGATTCGCGATGAAAATCTGGTACCATGCCATTCCGCCAAGCCGCGATTCCGTGAGCAGCGTCGTCAAGCCAATCGCGCCGAGCTCGAATGCAACGAACGCAATGAGAAATCCAGCGAGAATGGCGGGGGTGCGCTGGGATTGATGGACGATCTTCGCCATGATCACACCAACCAGCGCGAATGCGAGATAGTGGAAAATCGTGTAGAAGAAGACGTGAAATCCCACCGTGTCGGGCATCATCGGTGGCTTGCCCAGTATGCTGACGAGGCCGGCGCCGAGGACGCTTGGCGTATGAAGCGGGCGCCCGGTAGAAATGTCGATTATCGCGAACCAGACAGCGATCGCAGTGGCCCCAATGAGACCGGCGTAAACTCCCTCACGAGTGGAATCGTGCCGCTCAGCCATCAATAACTCTCCGGGTCGTGTCAGTTAGCGGGAAGTTATCCCGTGAGGGCGGATTTGCATAGGAGTCGAGCGGCGTTTGCAACCTGCATGGTGACTAACCTTATGTGGTGTGAAATTCGCATTCGCTGTTAGTTAATATCATCCGCAGTAATTCCTGGAAACGCTCAACCGACATCGATGCTGTATCGCAAGCTTTACATATTGGCTGTAGTTCTGCTCGCCACTCTCGCAGCCGCACCCGCCTCGTCACAGTCGCGGAGCCGAACGAAAAAAAAGACCACCAGCTCGGCCGCCAGAAAACGCGCTGCTCCGAAAAAGAAGCCAACAAGAAAGGCTGTGGCGTCGAAAACGCCTCCTGCTCCCTCGGTCAACTCGACCGCACCGCGCACGGTCGCATCGCTGATGGCCGACATGACGTCGATGGCCGGCAGGATTCGAAGCGGCCGATTCGGTATTATGGCCATCTCGCTGACTCGCGGCGATACGCTCTTCTCAGAGAACGCAGGTAGTCCGCTAATGCCCGCATCGACGATGAAGATGCTGTCGAGTGCGGTGGCGTTCGAGCGGCTCGGTCCTGCGCACCAGTTCAGTACCGACGTGCTGCAGGACGGGCCCATGTCGGCTGACGGCACGATTTCGGGGAACGTCTACCTCCGTGGAGATGGAGATCCGTCCCTGTCCGGACGGTTCATGCCGGGAGGTCCTGAAGCGCCGATGAATTATCTGGCAGATCAGCTCGTTGCGCGCGGGGTGAAGCGTGTGACTGGTGAAGTGATCGGCGATGCATCTGCATTCGACGACCAGCGAATTCCGGAGGGCTGGCTCACGCGGTACTTGCAGGCAGGTTATGCGGCGCGGGTATCGGGGTTGTCGCTGAATGAAAACCTTGTGTGGGTGACGATTACGCCGGGTGGAGTGAGGCTCGAGCCCGCTACGAGTGCGATTCCTCTCGTCAGCAACGTGCGCACTGTGCCGGGAGGCGGTGCGAGTCTCTCGGTTCGGCGACAGGGTGATGGGACGATCGTCGTTTCCGGGCGCATCGGCTCCAACTCACCACCTCGCCGGTATGAGTATGTCGTTGAAGATCCAGCCACGTTCGCCACCGGTGCATTGAAAGCCGCGCTTGTCACGAAGGGAATCGCCGTCAATGGCGGCATTCGACTCGGCAAAACTCCCGCGAACGCGACGAAGATCGCGAGCCTCAAGTCTCCCACGCTCGACCGTATCGTGTCCGCGATGAATCGCGAAAGCATCAATCATTTTGCTGAGCTGCTGATGAGGGACGCGGCGCGTGGTCCGCAGCGCGACAAACAGGGTACGGTGGCAAATGGCCAGGCGCTGCTGAGAAATTTCTTCGCAACTAAAGTTGGTGCGGATACGAGCACTCTCGAGGTTCACGATGGCAGCGGGCTTTCGACTCTCGATCGCGTAACTCCGCGCGAGATGGTGCAGATGCTATCGTACGCGCACAAGGCAAGCTGGGGACCGTGGTTTCATGCGTCGCTGCCTGTTGCCGGCGAGTCGGAGCTATTGAAGCGGAGAATGCGCGGCGGCGCAGCGCAGGGAAATCTTCACGCCAAGACCGGAACGACGAACGATGTGATCGGGCTTGGTGGCTACGTCACCGCGCTGAACGGAGAGGTCATTGCTTTCTCGTTCATCTATAACGGGGCTGACAGATGGACAGCGAAGTCGATGATCGATGTGATGGGGGCAACTCTGGCAAACTTTGCGCGATAGTCGGGGAAACTGACCATCGAACTACGCCAAGATACGAGGTGTCAGAAGCACAGTTGGAAGAGCGGAGGAACAACCCCGCACTAAAACCTACGCTTCTGTCCCCTCGCATCTTGAAGCAGTTCGATTCTTAGTTTGTAGTTTCCTTGATGTTGACGCCGCGTTTGGCCAGTTCTGGGATGTACTTCTCCGCAGGAATGCACTCATCGGGCGTGTGAATCCCGGCCGGCTGAACCTCTCCGCGCGCCTGCATCTGCCCCGTGATGGACAACGAATATCCGGTGGTTCGCATCATTGCGCTGATGCCGCGCTCCGTGTCGTAGCGATCGACAAGCTCGAACGTGACCGTTTTATCCTTGTCATCTTTTCTCCCCTTCACGATCACTCTGAGCGCAACGAGATCCTTTGCTTCCGGCTTGGTGAGCCGCGGTCCCATCGAAGCCACAGCGAGATCGCGCGGTACGACGCGAACGCCTTTCACATCGATTGGCTCCAACTCGAGAAATCCAAGCTCGCGGATCGCTTCCATGATCTGCGCGTGGCCGGGATAACGAAGGGTCTTGTATTCCATCGTCGGTATTTTCCCCTCGTAGCGAAACGCCATCGTCGAGAGACCACCGGCGGTGTGAAACGCTTCGAGCTCGCCGACGGGCGCGTCGAAATGCACTGGCTCGCGCTCTGACAACGCCTTCACCTGCTCACGTTTTCCATCGCGTACGACCCACGACCGGGTCGTGTAGTAATCGAGAACGCCTTCCAGTGAATAGACGATCTGATAGTTGAGCGGTGGCTCGGGATGTTGAGGCAGACCGCCAACGAAGATTCTGACTTCGCTCGTACTGTCCATCTGATCGATGCCGCGCTGCGCCAGGATGTTGACCATGCCCGGCGCAAGGCCACAGTCAGGAACGATCGTGATCCCCTTCGCGCGCGCCTCTCCGTCGAGCGTCTTCTGCTCGAACACGATGTCAGTATTGCCACCGAGATCGCAGAAGTGAACCCCGCATTCAGCGGCAAGTTTGGCGAGATCGAAGTTGAAGTAGTAAGGAATCGCGCTCATGACCGCGTCCGACTTCCTCATCAGTGCGCGTATGGCATCCTTGTCACGAACATCGACAGGAGTTGGAATCAGTCTCTTCCCCGAGTACGGGGCGAGGAAAGGCGGCATGTGTCCGACCTTGAGATCGGCAAGCCTGACCTCGGTGACTTCGTCGTTCTGCAGCAGATCATATGCACAGGCGGAGCCTTGCAGCCCCGCCCCGAGTACCAGCATTCGCATCAGCAATCTCCATTGTATTACTTGGTAACAGCCGGGAAATCTATCCGGAGCCGATATGTACTGTCACCCCGGCGCATTCGTTGCACAGCATCGTACACATGACAGCGAGCTCCGAATCAAGCGAGGTCTGGCGCGATCATCTCATCGAAACTCCAGAAGGCGTCAGGCGAGTAATCACAGAAACGCACCGCATCGCAGTACTCGGCATGAAGCAGGAATACGACCGTCCTGCGTTTTATGTTCCCGAATACGCAAAGCAGGCGGGCTACGAGATCGTGCCGGTGCCGGTGTTCTAATCCTGAAGCGACCGAAATGCTCGGCCAGAAAGTCTACCGCACGGTCGATGGTATTCCTGGCGACGTCGATATGGTGAATGTGTTCCGGCGACCCGGAGACATTCCTCCTCACGTCGACGACATTATCGCCAAGAAGCCGAAGTCAGTATGGTTTCAGCTTGGCATTCGCAACGACGCCGCTGCGGAGCGCCTCGCTCGCGCGGGAATCGATGTTGTTCAGGATCGGTGTCTGCTGGTCGAGTTGCAGCGACTGGGTAAGTAGCCGAACACCGCGGAAGATCTCAAAGATCAACAATCATGGGTGGGGAAGCCTCCAGGCTTTTTCACCATGATGTTAAAGTTGAACCTGAACATTACCAGCCGACGACATACACAACTGCTTCGATCGGAATCTCATTGGCGACTGGCCTCTGCCGCGGCGCGAGAGCCAGGATGTAGCGACCGCCTTTTGTCGCAGCAAGAGCCTTCCCTGAGCCGATCGAGAATGTTCGAGCCGTCGAATCGATTCCCGTTCCAAACTCACTCGAGGTGATCACTCCGCGCAGGCTCTCGATCGCCATCAATCGCGTGCCGGCCTTGATATGAATCGGCGACGCGCCTTCCATGTCCACCGGCGTCGACATGCCGAGCACGGGCCCATCGACCCATCTCGCAACGAGAAGCTTCGAAGCTGCCGGAAGAGTGCCGTGGAACGCGCCATTCTTCGGATCGAGCGCAGCCCAGGTTTCCGACGCCTCCTGGTCCTGGACCTTCGCCGGACTGTTTCCGAGAGCGACAGTCATTCCATCTGGAGTCCAGCGTACGTGCCAGCCCAACGCGACAGGATACATGCGCGCAGCCGCAGCATCCACGGCTCCGGGCGCTCTCGTATCGGCCGGAATCTGAATGACTCCCGGTTGGGCCACTCCTCGCGCCACACTCATCCCGCTCGAAGGAAATGAGCCCGTCCGCAATGTTGCAGTATCGATGCCCGTACGACGCGCGAGATCCTGCCACATCTCCGGCGGGATCGAATCAGCTCCGGCAGCATTCAGTATGAACGCTCGCGAGAACGCAATTGCACCCCAGTCCGGCGACGGCGCAACATCCCACACGCTGTCCATTCGCGTCTGGAAATTCCTGGTCTCGCTGCCGAAGAAGAACGCGTTCGGAATTGCTTCGTTCTCAACGCCGGACGGATCCACCATTGCCAGGATCGCGGAGCTATCGGAAGGCATCGCCCATCTGACCCGCGCTGTGATTCCGTACGTTCCCTGATTCACGCGAACGGACGTGACGACCGGAGTTGCCCGTGAAGCCGAAGTGCTTCCGGATGTGCTCGTGCGCGGAGACGAGTCGACGCACGCGAACAACATTGCGATGACAGGAACGGAAAAAATGGAAATCGAATTTTTCATTGATCGGCGGGAATGTCGGAGATGCCGCTGACCCGCTCGAGCTCCGCGGCTCAGCTGCAGACTAGATTACGCCCGCTTCCCTTTGCCCGATAGAGAGCCGCGTCGGCGGCACGAAACAGATCCTCCGCCGAATCCATACCCTGCGAAGGATACGTGGCGACACCGATGCTGGCGGTGATGTGAATCTCCCGGCCGCCGGGCAGCTGAAACTCGTGCCGCGAGATCCTGTCGCGAATACGCTCCGCGAAAGCAATCGCGCCCTGCTTGCCCGTTTCGGGAAGTATGATCACGAATTCCTCGCCGCCATAGCGCGCAACCGTATCGACAGTCCGCACTGCATGCTGAAGCACGGTAGCGAGGCCAAAGAGGACATCGTCGCCGGTAAGATGACCGTACGTGTCGTTCACGAGCTTGAAGTGGTCGAGGTCGAGCAACAGCATCGCGAGCGGCGCGTTGTATCGCCGAACGCGCTCCATCTCCGTAACCAGCCGCACCGTGAGCGCGCGACGATTCACGAGCTGCGTCAGTGGATCAGTCTGAGCGAGTGCTTCGAGTCGGTGATTGTCTGCACGAGTCGTCTCGATGGCGTGGGCGCGCTGGATTGCAGCGACACCACTTCTCACCACGGTCGATGCGAACTCGACATCTGCGGCTTCGAACTTTGGCGTCTCGTTCGTGCGGCGAAGAAGGAACACTCCCCAGTTATCACCATCGAGCGGAAACGGAAGCGCCATCACCGAGCGGATGTTCACCTGCGTTCCTTCCCTTGCCCACTTCTCGCGCAGCTGCGCATACAACGGCGTGTGCATCAGATCGGGAATCAGCACCGGAATGCGTCCGTGCAGCGCTGAGACCACTTCCGGATACTTGTCGAGCTGAATTTCGAGATCGTGCAGATGGGGCTGCTCGAAGGCAGTCGCCACAACGCCGGTCGCTGAACCGTGATTGGCGAGAATTACCGAAGCGTGCGAGAGATTGAGAGCACGGGCCAGACGGCGGGCCAGGAGATGGAAGATCTCCTCAGTGGGAAGATTTCCCATGACTTCGTGCAGAATGTCGACGAGGTTTCGTCTCGATTCATCCTCTTCACGAGCGCGCTGAAGCTCGGCCTCCGCTTTGCGGAGAGCCGCCCTCAACGCCTGCACCTCGCTCCCTTCCTGTGAGTCCAATCGAAACGTCCCTGGTATCGGACATCAATCTTCCGAAATGACCGCTTGATCATCGCCAGCGATCACGGCAGAATCGTCGCCGTCGATATCCCCGTCATCGTCCTCGGGAATAACGCGCGCGACCGCGGTCAGAATGTCACCGTCATCGAGATTGACGAGTCTGACCCCCTGAGCGATACGTCCGGTCACCCTGATCTGGGCTACCGAAGAGCGAATGATGACCCCATTCCTGGTAATCAACATGATCTCGTCCTCCGGCAGCACCTCCATAACACCGACCACGTTACCGGTTTTTTCAGTCCGGTTGACCGTGATGATGCCCTTTCCGCCGCGACGCTGGACACGATAGTCGTCTATATGGGAGCATTTGCCAAGACCTTTTTCGGTAACGACGAGAATTGTCGCTTCGCGCTTGATCACGACCATTCCGACAAGTGAATCGTCTTTACGCAGCTCGATCCCCTTCACTCCGGTCGTGTCGCGGCCCATCTCACGCACATCCTGCTCATGGAAACGCACCGACAAGCCGTGCTTCGTTGCCAGCACAATGTCGTTCGTGCCGCTCGTTACCTGCACGTCGATGAGCTCATCGCCCGGCTCGATCTTGATCGCCTTGATGCCATTCGCACGCACGTTCGAGTACTGTGACAACGCACTCTTCTTGACAGTCCCCTTCTTCGTGCAGAAAAGCAGGAACTGCGTGTCAGTAAATTCGCGAACAGGAACCATCGCCTGTATCTGCGTGTCCGGCTGAGTATTGATCAGATTGACGATCGGCTTGCCCTTTGTTGCGCGGCCCGCTTGCGGAATTTCGTGCACCTTGAGCCAGAAGCATCGCCCGTCATCAGTGAAGCACAGGATGTAGTCATGCGTCGATCCGATGAAGAGCTTCTCGATGAAGTCCTCATCCTTGAGCGTCTGGCCGCTGAGTCCACGACCGCCACGCCGCTGCTTTCTGTAAGTCGAGACGGATGTCCGCTTGATGTAACCAGAGTGCGAGATCGTGATCACCATGTCCTCCTCGGCGATCAGGTCCTCGATGGTGAATTCTCCCTCGTCACTCGTGATCTCGGAACGGCGCTCGTCACCGAACCGCTTGAGGACGTCGAGAAGCTCATCACGAATGATCTGCATCCGCCGCGGACGCGACGCGAGAATGTCGCGCAGCTCTTTCACGAACGCACGAACTTCCTTGAGCTCCGCTTCCAGCTTCTCGATCTCGAGACCGGTGAGTTTGGCGAGACGCATGTTGAGGATCGCCTCTGCCTGGCGCTCGCTCAGCTTGAAACGTCTCTGAAGCTGCCCGCTCGCCGTCGGCGTATCTTCGGCCGCACGAATGAGCTTGATCACCGCGTCGATATTGTCGACAGCGATCTTCAGGCCTTCGAGGATGTGTTCGCGCTCGAGCGCCTTGTCGAGGTCGTACTGCGTGCGGCGCACCACAACTTCATGACGATGCGCGATGTAGTGCTGGAGCACTTCCTTGAGCGGCATGATCTTCGGAACGAGCTGCCCCGTGTTTGAATCGGGGACGAGCGCGAGCATGATCACGCCGAACGTGGACTGCATCGTAGTGTGCTTGAACAGGCCGTTCAGGACCACCCGCGGAATTGCATCGCGCTTCAGCTCGATCACGACTCGCATTCCGTCCTTGTCGGACTCGTCACGCAGGTCCGAGATGCCTTCCAGCTTCTTGTCCCGCACCAGCTCGGCGATGTCTGCAACGAGCTTCGACTTGTTCACCTGGTATGGCAGCTCGTTGATCACAATCTGCGACTTGTTGGAGCTTTCCTTTTCCTCGATGACGGCACGCGCGCGCATCACGATGCGGCCGCGGCCCGTCTCCTGATAATCCTTGATTCCGGCGCGGCCATAGATGTATCCGCCGGTCGGAAAATCAGGGCCCTTTATGATCTTCCGAATCTCACTCACTTCGAGTTCGGGATTGTCGATGAGCGCGATGACAGCGGTCACTACTTCGTTGATGTTGTGCGGCGGAATGTTCGTCGCCATTCCAACGGCAATGCCCGATGACCCATTGATCAGGAGATTGGGAACCGCCGACGGCATGACTTTGGGCTCCATGAGCCGGTCGTCGAAATTCGGCGCGTAATCGACGGTGTTCTTGTCGATGTCGGCCAGCATCTCCATCGCAATCCGTGTGAGCCGCGCCTCTGTGTAGCGGTAGGCGGCGGCTGGATCACCGTCAACGCTGCCGAAGTTTCCCTGGCCATCTACCAGCGGATAGCGCAGCGAGAAGTCCTGAACCATTCGAACGAGCGCGTCGTAAACCGACGAATCGCCATGCGGATGGTATTTGCCGAGCACGTCGCCGACGACTGTCGCGGACTTCTTGTAGGGGCGGCCGGGGACGAGACCAAGCTCGTTCATTGCGTACAGGACGCGGCGGTGGACGGGCTTGAGGCCGTCCCGAACGTCTGGCAAAGCACGCGAGACGATGACGCTCATCGAGTAATTGATGAACGATTCCTTTACCTCTTCGTGGATGAGGCGCGGAAGAATCCGCTCGCGATTGTTGGGCGCGGTCATTTGGCTTTTTTCGGGGAGGCGGGAGGCGGGAAAGACAACCCTCAAATCTACCGTTTTGAGAGCATTTTAGCAACCTGAACGAGCGGCTCTAACCCGTTGCCAGCATGGGAGTTAGCGGCGTGCGTCGGCCGATCAGCTGGGACAGCGGAAAACCCGTGCTCGGAAGGCCCCCGTCAATCCTCGCCGAGGTCTCAATCAAACGCTCGAATTCAAATGCTGGCAATGGATAAGAAATGTGATAGCCCTGCCCGAGCCCGCATCCGAGCATCCGCAGACGATCCCACTGCTCCCTGGTCTCGATCCCCTCCGCCACTACTCTCAAACCCAGGATTCGTCCAAGGCCAATTACCGCCTCGGCGAGCGGAGACTTTGTGTTCTCGCGGCCAAGGCCGGCGATGAACGACCGGTCCATCTTGAGGCTGTCCACCGGAAAGCGCTCGAGGTACGCAAGCGACGAATAACCGGTGCCGAAATCGTCGATCGAAAGTCGAACGCCCAGAGATTTCAGTGCGTGAAGGCGCTCGAGCGTAGCGCGGTTGTCGTGCACGAGCATGCTCTCGGTCATCTCGAGCACGAGATGGCTCGGCGCCAACCCGGAGTGGTCGAGCGACGACGCAACATCCTGCACCACACCAGGCTGCGACAGATGCCGGCCTGAGAGATTAACGCCGACCATCAGCGACATGCCGGTGCCGCGCAGAGTCGACTGATATTTCGTCTGCCATTCGCGGGTCTGCCTGCATGCCTCACGAAGAACCCATCGGCCGAGCGGGACGATGAGGCCTGTCTCCTCAGCGAGAGAGATGAAATCGAGCGGCTCGAGCATTCCTCGCTCGGGATGCTGCCATCTCACGAGTGCTTCGAAGCCGAACATTCGTCCCGTCGACATACGGGCGATCGGTTGATAGAAGAGAACGAGATTGCCGGTCTCGCCTTCGCCGTTGATCGCCCGACGCAGCTCCGCCTCCATTTCCAGCCGCCGTCGGGCAGCGACATGCATTGCCGGCTCGAAGCTCGCAGCACATGCTTTGCCTTCGCCTTTAGCCCGGTACAACGCGAGGTCCGCGTTCCGAAGAACATCATCAGCGCCCTGATGAGGCAGCATTGTCGCGATGCCAATGCTCATCGTTACCAGGATGTCCGTTCCCTGCACACTGAACGGCTGCGTGAATGCGCTGAGAATCGTGTCGGCAACCGTCATCGGCCGCGCGACCTCGTCATCGAGGAGAACCGCGAACTCGTCGCCCCCCAATCGAGCTACTGTGTCCGCCGGCCGGAGGCATCCCGTCAATCGAGCCGCAACCTCGATCAGCAGCCAATCACCGGCCGAGTGGCCGAGACTGTCGTTGACTGCCTTGAAATTGTCCAGATCGATAAACAGCACGGCAGGCGACGCCGTGCCTCCGGCAGCGCGCTGGAGCGCGTGCTCGACACGGTCCTTGAACAGGACGCGGTTCGCCAGATTCGTCAGCGGATCGTGGAACGCCTGATGGGCGAGTTGCTCCTCGAGTTGTTTTCGTTCCGTGACATCGTGAAGAATTGACAGCACTCCTGCGCGCCCGTTGTAACTGACCGGCACTGAAGTCACCTCGACCGCAAGCATTCGCGCTTCACCGATACGATGAAACTGGCACTCGGCCGTCAATGCGCGCGTCGGCGCGCGGCCGAGTGAAGCGAGACTATCCCTCAGCCCTTGTGCGGTTTCGCGAGTGATGAACCGCATCAGCGGAACACCGAGCAGCTTTTCAGGATCCGTGAATCCGAGAAGTGTTGCGCATGCGGGGTTTGCGTAGAGCAGAAGGCCTTCGGAGTGCAGAGCGACGGCCTGGGGCGAATGCTCGACGAGATTTCGGAAACGCGCTTCACTGTCCTTGAGAGCCTCGGCGGCCATTCGCGCTTCACTCACGTCGCGCACAACCCACAGCACTCTGTCGTCGCTGAGCGGTGTAACCGTCCCTGCAAACCAGACCGTTTTTCCGGCGAGGTCGAGCGGGTATTCGACTTCGACACGCTGTCCGGTGTCGAGAGCTTTCGAGATCGCCTGAAGCGCCAGACCCGCGACATCGGCGGGCAGCACTTCGTGTACCCGGCGACCCAGCAGCTCATCCCGCGGACCAGCAAGATGCTGATCATTCGTCGGCGACACTTTGTGATAGCGGCCATCGCGATCGAGGATGAAAAAAACTTCCGGAATTGCGTTGAATAAGGCCGCTTGCTCTGCTGCACCTTCTTCTGCGATAAATCGCGCCTGTTCCTTCGATTCGATCGCCATGGCCAGCTCCAGATTGGAGCTTTCGAGCTCGGCCGTTTGAACCCGGAGGCGATCGGACTGCTCGATCACCATGTCGGCCTGATTGAGAAGCCGGCGTTTCATGCCGCTGCACACGAGGAGAAGAATCAGCAGTTCTACGAAAACTGTTGCAGTCGTAATGAACGACAGCGTCCGCTCGGCGTCCTGGCTCCCGGCGTAGCGTCTGTCTTCGTCCAGAATGAGCAGAGCAAGGCGTGTTCTCAGTACGTCGAAGCGTCTGCGCTGAATCAGTGCGCCGCCAGGGACAACGCGAGCGGTGTTCGTTACCCACTTTGTCTGAGCATCCTGAATCGACATCACCTGATTCCGGCGATCCGAATTGGCGCCGACTTCGTTGACGAGAGAGTCCATCGTGACTGCGAGTTTTGCTGCGGTACTCGCGGCAGGGCGGACGGCGGAGTCGTTGAGATACGCCAACTCTCTTTCGACCGTGAGCACGTATGCCGTTCGCGCCAGGTGAGAGATGTCGCGGCTCCTGGAAACCCTCCCGGCCATGAGCTCGTGGGCGTAATAGGTCAGACCGATCGTCGAAGCGATGGCGACGAGTGCGATTGCTGCAACTGTAAAAAGATTCGCCGTTACGCCAAGAATCTGCTGGCGAAGCGTATCTCCCGGACGATGCGTCGATAGGTCTCCTTCGCCTGCGATTGGCTCGTTCACTTCGGCTGCGTCTCTCAGTGGGCGGCTTGGGTGGGCAAATAACGGGACGGACGCAAGACAAGTGCGCCTGCGGTCGTGTGTTGAGGACTGCGAGGGGGGCAGTTGCGTCACGTATGTTTGCGGTGCTTGCCTCCGTCAATGCGGCGCGCGAGCTTAGGGCATGATTTACAAAGCCAGCAGGGTCACGTCAGGAAACCGGCTCTTCCCGACATCGCTCGATGTGGAAGGTCATCAGATCACGTATCGCAAGCGGCGCTGGTTTGGATCGACGGAGGAGACGATCAACGTCGATCACATCTCATCCGTTCGCGCCGTACATGGGGTAATGTTCTCGTCGATTACGATCGAGTCATCGGGAGGGTCTCAGCCAATCGTTATCACGGGGCTCAGCAAAGGCGATGCACGCGAGATCGAGCGGACAGTAAAAATCAATCAGGCGCCCTGATTGGAAAAGCATAAACTTGACGAGGGGCGAGTTTGGAGTCGACAGTTGTTGAGTCAGTGAGTTTATGAGTTCGCCGACGAGTCGTGAGACTGAAAACTCGTTTGCAAACCCATCTACTCAAAAACTCAGGAACTGTAGACTCCGAACTCGCCTTTAGTTGGGTCTAGTCTTTTCAGTGCGACGGCCCGCCGTATCCAGCCGCATCAGCCTCATCCTCTAAATCCAGCTGGGCGTGATCCTTGTCGATTGCATCGCGCTCCGCACGGTAGCGGTTGTACCACTCGCGAGTGACCTCGCCGGCAAGATCCCGGTTGCCCATACCGAACGAAAGAGCGAGCGCGAGAGCGACTGCACCAAACAGAATCGCGAATGCCGTCGTGACGATCTCGCTCGCGACACCAAGCTCCTGGAGCGCCATGAATACGGCGAGCACGATAACCCCACCCTTCCCGACACGTGAGAGAGTCGGACCGCCATGGATTCCCCCTGCGCTCGCCATGATCAGCCCGCCCACAAAACCGCCGAGCACGATGCCGACGATGATGATCACGATTGCGGCGATGACGCTCGGGATGTAGCTCACGAGCTCGCTGAAGACATTTGCAAGCGATTGAAGACCGAGCGCGTTGGCCGCGACGAGCATCACCGTAAACATCACGAACCAGAACACGAGATTCGACGCGATGCGCGTGGGATTCAGATGGGAACCCGCCCGCTCCATCGCGTCCATCACTCCACCGCGCTCCAGCAGGTGATTGAAGCGCACCCTGCGAAGAACCTTGTCAGTTCCCTTTTCGAACAGCCGAGCCAGCAGGTACCCGGCGAAAAGAATTATGAGCGCGCCAACGAGAGCAGGCACGTACTGGTATAGTTGCGCGAAACTGTCCTGAAGCCGTTCGCCGAAACTCTGAGTTGTGTCGCCCACGGTTTTGCGCTAGGGAAGAGTGCGGATTACAGGCTTAACAATAGCAATGAGCCCGCAACTTCGCTCGGCTAATTGCGCGTTCCTCGCTTGATGTCGTAGATGGCGCTGCGGCGGCACTTCGGGCAGATCAGCCATTCGCGCTTTCGCGCGTAACCGAGGCCGAACGAGCCACCGCCAATCGGGCGCTCCGTCATGTGAACGTGGCAGCGCGGACACTCCGGAGTTTTTCCACTCACGAACACTTCTCGAATGGACTTGAGCTCACCGGGAGTGTACTGCGCCTGCTCGCTCATTCGGCGACTTTCACGACGATCTTTCCGAACTGATCACCAGCGGCCATTCGCTCGTATGCTGCCTTGCCGTCCTCGAGATCGAACACCGAATCGATCACCGGCTGCAGACGGCCTTCGTTGAATTCTCTGACGACGGCCTCGAACTCCGAATCGTTGCCCATCGTCGAGCCCATGATCGTCCATTGGTTCCAGAAAAGACGGCGTACGTCAGTCTCGACGATCGCGCCGGACGTGCCTCCGCACGTGACGAGCCTGCCTGCGCGGCCAAGCGCGCCAAGAGACGAATCCCACGTTGCCTGTCCTACGCTGTCGAGTACTACACTCACCCCGCGCCTGGCGGTTCGCGATCGAATTTCCTTCGCGACGTTCATGGTTCGGTGATTGAGCGTCTCATCGGCTCCCATCTCCCTGGCGCGCTCGAGTTTTTCGTCGCTGCCCGATGTAACCCACACGCGGGCTCCGATTTCTTTGCAGATCCGAAGCGCCGCTTGTGCGACACCACCGCCAATTCCCCAGATGAGAACGTCATCGGCTGGTCCAACGCTGGCTCGCGAAACGACCATTCGCCATGCGGTAAGAGTTGCCAGTGTAAATGCGGCCGCCATGTGCATGTCAGTAGCTGCCGGTATTTGTCGAACGTTTCGCGCGGGAACGACGACGTACTCAGCCAGCGTTCCGGGAAGATGCTCTCCAAGCAAGCGAAATCGAACGCATTCCGAATGTTCGCCCTGTTTGCAGAACTCGCATGTACCGTCGCTGATGCCGGGATTGATGACGACTGAGTCGCCGACGGCGATGTTATCGACCTCGTCGCCGATCTCGTCTACGACGCCGGCCCCATCAGCGCCCATGACCCATGGCGCAACGATATTGACGCCCGGCAGGCCGTCGAGCATGAACACATCGAGGTGATTCAGCGCAGCGGCCTTGATGCGGACGCGAACTGTGCCGGGAGTTGCATGAGGCTCCGCGACATCTGTTCGGTACTCGAGACTGTCGAGTCCGGCGTGCGCGGAGATGGTGAGTGCTCGCAACGAAAACCTCGGGCGTTATATTGAGTTTCGCCCGCCCGCCGAGGCGGAGAAGGCAGAAGATATCGAGTCCGTTCTCATTTTGCTTCTATTGTAATGCTATCCATCAAAGTACCTCCGCTCGGTGAGTCGATTGTCGAAGCCACCGTTTCGCGGTGGACTAAGAAAACGGGCGACGCTGTCGCCAGCGGCGATACGATCGTCGAGCTCGAGACCGACAAGATCACGGTCGAGGTGCCCGCTCCTCGCGCCGGTGTGCTGACGTCCCAATCCGTCGCCGAGGGTGATGTGGTGAAGGTGGATCAGCTCCTCGGCGAGCTGGATGAAACGACGACCGCTGCTGCGGCACCAACCCAGGTCCCTGCGTCAACTCCGGTCGACTCAGAACAGGCCGCGACCGCGCCGACCAGCACGGAACCAGCAACGGTGTCTGCGACGGCGCGGTCGTCTGACGCCAAGTCCTCTCCGGCCGCACGGCGGCTGGCTGATGAAACTGGAATCGATATTGGATCGGTGAGCGGAACCGGCCGCGGTGGCGTGGTCAGCAAGCCGGACGTCATCGGTCATCTCTCCGGCAGCCAGAAGCCCGAGGCGGCAACATCCAGTGACACAGCGCCGGCATCGGGCCAATCAAGCGCCAGGTCAGCGACAAAATCGTCATTGTCACCGGCTCCGGCCAACTCGGGAGAACGCGAGACACGCGAGAAAATGTCGACCCGCCGCAAACGGATCGCCGAAAATCTTCTCCAGTCCCAGCACAACACGGCGCATCTGACGACGTTCAATGAGATCGACATGTCCGCCCTCAACGCGATTCGCGAGCGGATGAAAGACAAGATCGAAAAGGAACACGGCGTGAGGCTGACCTTCATGCCGTTCTTCGTCAAAGCCGCGTGCATGGCGCTCGATGCGTACCCTGTCGTCAATGCTCAGATCGACAACGATTCGATCATCTACAAGCACTACGTCAACATGGGTATCGCCGTCGCGTCCGATGCCGGGCTTGTCGTTCCAAACATCAAGAACGCACACGCGAAGGGCATGCTCGACATCAGCCGCGACATCTCGGAGGTCGCAAAGCGCGCACGAGGTGGCAAGCTCTCGATGGACGATCTAACCGGGGGTACGTTCACTATCACGAACGGCGGCGTGTTCGGATCGCTCGTCTCGACTCCGATCATAAATTATCCGCAGGTTGGCATCCTCGGTCTCCACAAAACGCAGGACCGTCCGGTCGCGGTCAACGGCAAAGTCGAGATCAGGCCGATGATGTACATCGCGCTCTCGTACGATCATCGCATCGTCGATGGGCAGCAGGCGGTGTTGTTCCTTGTTCGCATCAAGGAGCTGATCGAGGATCCCGCGGCCATGCTCATCGCGTAACGACTCGTGACTGATGTGAAGTCCGCGGACGTCGTCATCATTGGTGGCGGGCCGGGCGGCTACGTCGCCGCCATTCGCGCAGCGCAGCTTGGCCTCAACACCGTTTGCGTCGAGATGGACAAGACCTTGGGCGGAACCTGCGTAAATGTTGGCTGCATTCCGTCCAAAGCGCTGCTCGCATCATCCGAGCATTACGAGTTCGCGCGCCTTCACGCAGCCGAGCACGGCGTAAAGATCGACGGTGTGTCGGTCGATCTGCCGACGATGCTAAAACGGAAGGACTCCGTCGTTCTTCAGAATACGAAAGGAATCGAGTTCCTGTTCAAGAAGAACAAGATTGAATGGGCGAAGGGCCGCGCCACGCTCAAATCGGGAAATGTCGTTGACGTCACGTCCGAGGATGGAACCACGACTTCCTACCAGGCGAAGAACGTCATCATCGCGACGGGATCGGTTCCGATCGAACTCCCATTCCTCAAGTTCGACGAAGAGCGGGTCTTGTCGAACATCGGCGCACTCAAGATTCCCGAAGTGCCGAAACGCTTGATCGTCATCGGCGGCGGCGTCATCGGCCTCGAGCTTGGCTCCGTGTGGCGAAGACTCGGCGCACAGGTGACTGTCGTGGAGCTGTTCCCGACTATTCTGCCAGGCAACGACGCCGATATCATCAAGGAAGCCGACAAGATCTTCCGCAAGCAGGGTCTCGACATTCGTGTCGGCACGAAAGTGGTCGGCGCGACGCGCGAAGGTGATGTCGTAAAGGTCGACGTCGAGAAAGACGGAAAACGGGAAACCCTCGAAGCCGATTACGTGCTCGTCTCCGTCGGTCGCAAGTCATCGCTGTCCGGAATCGATGCCGCCGCGCTGGGACTCGCAATCGGAAAGCGTGGCGGGATCGTCGTCGACGAGCAGATGCGCACCAATGTTCCCAACGTCTTCGCCATCGGCGATGCGGTCGGCGGAAAGCTGCTCGCTCACAAGGCCGAGGAAGAGGGTGTTGTTGCGGCAGAAGTAATTGCTGGACACAATGTCCACATGGATTACAAGTCGATGCCGTCAGTG
>JBBQYO010000020.1:0-22579 GCA_038208605.1 Gemmatimonadales bacterium
GCCTCCGCCCCCGCCAGTCCTCGGAGTGCGCATAGTGACGTTTGGAGACTCGAATACCGACGCGGGCTACTACGGAACCAACCCTGTCTTTGCAGCACTTTCTTACGTATCGAGCGATGTTGCCCGCGCACCGCCTGAATCTCCTAACCATCCAACGCAGCTGGCGGGAAAGATCGAAGCGAAGTGGAGCGCAGTGCGAACGAATCCCATCGTCGCGGTCAATCATGGCATATCTGGAACGCGAAGCGGCGCGGGGCGCACACCCGGTAACGCTCCAAACGCCCGCGAAGTGGTAAACGGCGTCTCGAGATTTCAGGCCGAGGTGCTAGGGGCCGGATTCCCATGGAGTGGGGGCGAATCGGGTGATATGTACCCGCAGGGCGCGATAGTACGGCGCAAGTCGTTCGTTCCCAACGCGCGCGATTTTGTCTACGTGTCGATCGGGACGAATGACTTTGCAGACGGGCTCACGGCTGACCAGTCGGCGGCCAACATTGCCTGGATGATCGATCAATGGGTGAGTGCGGGCCATTCACCCGACCATTTCATCCTCACGACGCTCGCTCCACGCGCGTTTTCAATCGGGGCCATTCCACCGATCAACGACCGGATCAGATCAGTCGCGAACGCTCGAGGTGTGGGGCTCATCGATCTCGCTTTGAGAACGTCGGACGACAATGGTGCTACGTGGCGCAGTTCATCTGACAACATCGGCGACTCGATCCACTACAGCGAGGCCGTCCGGGACTGGATCGCCGACCAGGTCGTCAGGTATATGTTGACCCATCAGTAGGAGCCTTCGCGCTCGTGTCACGGAACTGTGACATGCGGCGCGTTGACCGATTTCACGCGTGCGGCGAAGTTTAGGGATATGGAACAACGCCCGGCGGGCAGTGAACTGGTGCTCGTCGTAGACGACGAGCCTCACATCGTCGCCCTCGTCGCCTATCATCTGGCAAAGTCGGGCTATCGCGTAGTAACCGCGACCAACGGCGCCGATGGTTTCGATCTGGCCCGGCGCGAGCGGCCGTCGCTCGTGATTCTCGACCTAATGCTACCCGGCATGTCGGGGTTCGAGGTTCTGGAAAAAATTCGCGCCGGCGAAGAGACTCGCGACATCGGTATTCTGATGCTCACCGCGCGCAGAGAGGAGCCCGATCGCATCGAAGGTCTGTCGCTCGGCGCCGATGACTATCTCACGAAGCCGTTCAGTCCGCAGGAGCTGGTGCTTCGCGTCAAGGCAATTCTGCGAAGAGTTGGACCATCAACCGCGGCACACGACGTCGTTGCAATAGGGCCGCTTTCGATCGACCGTGCGGCGCACAGAGTTTCGGTTGACGGCGGAGAAGTCGAGCTGACTCCAACAGAATTTCGTCTTTTGCTGCTGCTCGCCGAGAGAAAAGGTCGGGTGCAGGCGAGGTCTCACCTCCTGCAAACTGTGTGGGATGCGGCGCCCGACATTCAGACCCGGACGGTCGACATGCACGTCCAGCGGCTCCGTGCAAAGCTCGGCAGCGCGGGCGAGCTGATCGAAACGGTTCGCGGCTTCGGATACCGGCTCAATGACGAGGCAAGGTCCAGCGCGTGAAGCTGGCCCAGCGGCTTCTCCTCTACTCCTTCGTTCTCATCGCGGTACTCGTAATTGGAATCGCCGCGATCGTCGATAGCCGGCTTCGACAAAACATCACCGATGAAAACGCTGCCAATTTCGCGCGCGAAGCGAGGCTGGTTGCTTTGCAATGGACCCCATCTCGAAACGCCGATTCACTCGCCGATGCAGCCGGAGCTGCTCTTCACCGCCGCGTAACGCTCATCGATTCATCTGGTGTCGTGCTCGGCGACTCTGAATTCGATTCAGCCGGACTCCGTCGTCTGGAGAATCACTCCAATCGGCCGGAGGTAATCGAGGCCCATCGGCACGGGATGGGCACCGCGAGAAGAAGGAGTCCGTCCCGCGGAGACGAGGAGGTTTACGTCGCGGTTCGCGCAGGTACAGGAATCGCCCGCGTGTCGGTTGGCACCGGTACTGTCGACGCGATATTCGACCATGCTCAACGGGATATTCTCACCGCGGGCATCATCGCGCTCGTCGGTGCGATGCTGATTGCGTTCCTGTTCGCGCGGAACGTGTCACGTCCTATCATCGAGCTGCGTGACATAGCGCATTCATTAGCCGCTCACGATTTTCAGGAGAGGCCGTTGACGCGCGCTCCCGGAGAAGTTGGTGAGCTCGCCTTTTCGCTTCACCAATTGTCGACCCAGCTCGAAGCGCTGGAGAAAGTGCGGCGCGATTTTGTCGCGAACGTCTCGCATGAGCTGAGAACGCCGCTGACTATCGTCGGCGGATTTGCCGAGACGCTTGCTGACGACGATCCGCCTGCCGCAACGCGTAAGGAATTTGCGGGCATGATTCTGTCGAACACGCGCCGCATGCAGCGAATCGTTGACGATCTTCTCGATCTCTCCCGAATAGAGTCGGGTGGCTGGATTCCAAAGCCCAATCAAGTCGATGTGGGCGAGTTGATCGTGGAGGTTGTGAGCTCACTCGAACGATCCGCGGACGCAAAAGGAATCTCCCTGCGCACCTACATACCGGCCAATGCGCGCTCTGCCTTCGCCGACAGAACAGCGATCCGACAGATTCTCGCCAACCTCGTCGAAAACGCGGTTCGTCACACCGCTGGCGGCGTCGTCACGGTGTTCACCGAGCCCGATCCCAGGGGCGTGTGGATCGGCGTGCGCGATACCGGCGAAGGAATCGCCGCAGATCATCTGCTCAGAATTTTCGAGCGGTTCTACCGGGTTGATGCGGGGCGATCGCGAGAACAGGGAGGCACGGGGCTGGGACTCGCCATCGTCAAGCACATGACGGAAGCGCACGGCGGCCGCGTGCGGGCGTCGAGTACCCCGCAGCAGGGAACGTCGATCGCGGCCTTTTTCCCGTCATCGCAGGACGCTGGCTAAGCTGGCCGAACAGCGGCGTCGTTACACCGTTGTTGCAATTCCGTAGCAGAACCGAGACTCCGTCCGGGCATCGTTCCGTAATGCCGAGCGGCAGGGTTTTCGGCCTGGCGCTCGATCCGATAGCAAACCCTCGGACAAATACAAGCGCCCATGCGACACTCAATCATTCGCGCCTTCGCGCTCGCCTCATTTCTTCCCTTCGCCTTGCCCGCCCAACAAGCCACCGGGCGAATTACTGGTCAAGTGGTCGACGCAGTTTCGGGCAAGGGCCTTTCAGATGTCGGCCTTCAAATCAGCGGGACCAATACCGGCGCAATGTCCGGGGTGGACGGCCGCTTCTCGATAAACAACGTTCCCGCTGGAGCCGTCACCGTCGTCGCGCGACGAATCGGCTTTACACCCAAGCAGGTCACCGGGATCATCGTTATCGGCGGTAAGACCGCCGAACAGAGCATCGCTCTCGCCGCGGCGTCGGTTCAGCTCACGACGCAGGTCGTGACCGCCTCATCCGAGCGCGGCACGGTCAGCGAAGCGCTCGATGCACAGCGTTCCGCCATCGGTGTCGTCAACTCCGTCACGGCCGAGCAGATCGCGAAGAGTCCTGATGCCAGTGCATCGCAGGCAGTGCAGCGCGTCAGCGGCGTAACTGTTCAGGACGGCAAATACGTGTTCGTGCGCGGGCTCGGAGAGCGCTATACGACGAGCGCGATGAACGGCGCTCGCATTCCAAGTCCCGAGCCCGAGAAAAGAGTGGTTCCTCTCGACATGTTTCCGTCGGGACTGCTTCAGTCGATCACGACAACGAAAACATTTACCCCCGATCTTCAAGGCGACTTCTCTGGGGCACTCGTCAACATCAAGACGAGAGAGTTCCCGGCACACCGCACAGGCTCGTTTCAGATCGGCGGCGGGTACGAGTCGGGCGCAACCGGCAGCAGCGTCATCGCGCCGCTCTCGGTTGGCGGAGAAAGACTTGGAACCGTCAATAGCGAGCGCGGCCTTCCGTCGCTCGTTCGGTCGGTCGGCAACTTTCAGGCGATTAACCTGAATCAGGGCGACAAGAATTTGCTCGTCGGCCAATTCAGGAATGCGTGGATACCGGGCAACAGCACAGCGACCCCGAACATCTCGTCGTCGGCATCTTTTGGCGGAAACGATCCACTGCTCTTCGGACATCGCCTCGGATATCTCCTGTCCGGCTCATTCTCCTCGACGACCGATTACCGGGACAATGATGTCCGTGCTCTCGCAGACCGCGGCAACACGCCGGGAACAACGAGGGAGATCGACCGCTTCACCGGACAGCACGCGAACCAGGGTGTGCTCTGGGGTGGCCTTGCGAACTTCAGCACCATGCTTGGCGCTGGCTCACGCGTTTCGCTCAACGGCATTTACAACCGAACGGCAGATAACTCCGCGATTATCGAAAACGGGTCGTTCGAGAATGAAGGTATTCGCGCCCGCATCAGCCGTATGGATTATGTGGAGCGCGGGGTGAAGTCTCTGCAGCTCGCAGGCGAGCATCAGCTCGGACGCCAGCGGATTGAATGGACAGGCACGGCCAGCGGCGTGAGACGCTTCGAGCCCGATCGCTCGGAATTCGTTCAGGCGATCGAGCGCGATACGCCAAACGGTCCGGATATTCTTCGCTGGCAGAACTCGGGCAACGGCGGAGCGACGCGCACTTTTTCCGACCTGTCTGAAAGCTCGCGCGAGGGATCTGCCAGCTATCAGCTCAATTTCGGCAGCGACATCGCCAGCTCTGTCAAGATCGGAACGCTGTTCAGGTCCACAGATCGCGACGCCGACACTCGTGCGTACGCCATCAGTGCAAATGGAATTTCAAACGCCATTCGCGAGCTTCCGGCTGAGGAGATTTTCGATGGCCGTCTGGCAAGCAGCAATGTTCTCGACATCGGCCCGCTCGCGCAGGGTGGATCCTACACTGCACGCGACAGAATCTCCGCCGCCTTTGCGATGACCGAGCTCGCGTTGTCGAGCAGGCTGAGACTGATCGGCGGCGCTCGCTACGAGCGGGATCGCCTCGATGTGAGCGCGTTCTCGACTCTGGGCTCGCCCGTCTCCACTCAGAAGCGCTGGAACGACGTGCTTCCCTCGGTGGCGCTCAACATCAAGCTGACCGAGTCACAGCAGGTCCGCCTGTCGCTGTCCCGCACGCTGGCGCGCCCGGAATATCGCGAGCTCTCGCCAATCAAGAGCCGAGACGTCCTGAACGGCGACGACACACAGGGCAACGAAAACCTTCAGCGCACCAGGGTCCGCAACGCTGATCTCCGTTGGGAGTTCTATCCCAACGCAGGCGAAGTCCTGAGCGTCGGGCTCTTCGCGAAAAAGTTCGACCTGCCGATCGAGCGCGTATACCGCGCAGCTGGTTCGGGAACGCGCACAGTGTTCTTCACGAACGCGGAGAGCGCTGACAATTATGGAGTCGAGCTCGAGGCACGGAAGGACCTTGGCTTCGTCGCTGAAGCGTTTGCACCCTTTACGGTTTTCAGCAACGTGACCGCGATGCAGAGCACTATTCATCTCTTCAAGGACACGCAGGCAAGCGCTACCAATCTCAGCAGGAGAATGGTTGGACAGGCACCGTACGTGGTCAATGCAGGCTTGTCGTACACTTCGAGAAGCGGCGCCTCGTCGGCGACCCTTCTCTTCAACCGCGTCGGCGACCGGATCCAGGCTGCCGGCGACTCGCCTCTCCCGGATGTCGTCGAGAAAGCGCGGAACGTCGGTGACTTCTCTCTCCGGCTGGCGCTCCTGCAGAACCTCACCGCAAGGCTCGATGCGAAGAACCTTTTCGACTCACCGTTCAACACAATTCAGGGCACAGCAACCCGCGAGCTGTACCGATCGGGCCGCACGTTCCAGCTTGGATTTCAGGTTAGCCCATAGCGCAAATCCTGGGAGGCGTCGTTGTGACGCCATCGTGACGCAGGCGAGACACAATCACAATACGCGTGGATTCAATTGAGGTGGCGGGGCAAGTGCCTCGCCACCTCTTTTTTCTTCCGCCACCCCGCCCTTCCACATTCAGAGGACACGAATGGTATTCAGCCGCCGCAATCTCGCATCCGCGGTAGTTCTGCTTGCATCCTTCACCGCCGCCTGCAGTGACAGCACCGGCCCTTCAGCACCAAACCCGATTCTCGGACTTTCCACCACTGCAAAAAGCACGACGTCCGTTCAGCTGACGTTCAACAGTTCTGCTGGCGATGCAAGCTACGACGTCGAGCGCGCAGAAGGCACAACAGGCGCGTTCACAGCCATCACCAACATCCCTGCACCCTCGGTCGCAGGTCCGGTGTCATACACGGATACGAACCTCAAGGCGAACACGCAGTACCGTTATCACGTCATCACCAACAAGGGCGGACTGAAGAGCACCGCCTCAGGTGAATCGACAGTTACCACGCTTGCATTCGGCAACGCTTCACTGGACATCACAACCGACATCACTACCAGCCGCACATTTTTTGCGGACACTGCATACACCCTGAAAGGCTTCATCCACGTCGCCAACGGCGCGACGCTGACGATTCAGCCAGGTACGATCATCAAGGGCGATTTCAACACGCTCGGATCTTCACTGTGGATTCTTCGCGGCGCAAAGATCCAGGCTGTCGGCACCGCCGACGCCCCGATCGTGTTCACGTCGTCGCGCGCCGCCGGATCACGCCAGCCGGGTGACTGGGGCGGACTTCTCATCATCGGCAACGCAATCAACAACCGAAGCGGGACCGTCGAGGTCGAGGGCTCGGGCACTGACGGCACAGCGGTTGTCGGCGGAAAGAACTACCAGGTTCTCTACTCCGGTGGAACTGTCGCTACTGACAATTCCGGCACGCTGTCGTACGTGCGTGTCGAGTTTGCGGGCTTCGCACCGTCGCTCAACAACGAGCTCAACTCGTTCACGTTCGCAGCAGTCGGCTCGGGCACTCGTGCATCGTATCTTCAATCTCTCGCAGGCCTCGATGACTCGTATGAGTTTTTCGGCGGTGGTTTCGACCTGGATCACCTTGTCGCGTATGAAACCGGCGACGACATGTACGACATGTCGGAAGGCTGGGTCGGAAGGATGTCGTTCCTCATCGGATATAACTCGGTTCAGCTGACGCCGCGAACCGGCGCCGGTTTCTTTTCCTCCGACCTCGAGGGGATCGAGAATGACGGCTGCAACGGCTCGGGATGCGACAACGGATTCAACCAGGCTCCGTTCACGGTTCCGCTCGTGACCAACTTTACCCTCATCGGCTGCGGAGACGTTGCCTGCAGCGGATCTGGCGGCGGATACGGCATGATGCTTCGCCGCGGCACGGGCGGATACTACGTGAATGGAATCCTCGCGCGCTGGCCGCGGGGCGGCGTTTCGTTGCGCGACCAGGAGAGCTACGTCCGCGGTGGATCGGTGCCTGTCCCCGACGCTGCTACCTCCGATCTCATCGTGAAGAACGACTTCTTTACCGAGAACCCGGTTGTCTTTCAGGCCGGTGGTGGAAGCACCATTCAGAACTCGCTCGACCTCGCTGGCAACGCTTTGACGAGCAGCACGGCCAGCGTCACATCGCTGTTCACTACAGTACCGGCACAGGGTGCGGTGCCGACAAGCGTCAGCTCGTTCGACTGGACTCCGAGCGCAACGTCGGCGATTGCAGCCGGCGGACTCGCGACATTCACCGGAAAATTTGCGACCAAGGCTGGCACAGCCGTCACAGGCACGTCGTACCTCGGCGCAGCAGCACCGGGCGGAACGAAGTGGTGGGCAGGCTGGACTACCTACGCACGAAACTAGGCAATTACTAAATTCGTCGACGACCGGCGACCACAAATCGCCGGTCATCTCGCTTTCATACCCAGCCATGCTGCAACCAAGATCAAGCATACCCGGCGCCATACTCATCTTCATGGCCGCACTATCATCGTGCGATAAAGGAGAGAGGCCTGCGGCTTCGATCCAACCGGATTCCGTCCGGGCCGATTCAACGGCAAGAGCGCGTCAGGATTCGATAAATCGCACGTTACCCGGATACGTCGTCGATTCGATCCTTCCGGTCGCTGAAGAGCTGCGGCGTTTTCGTGCGGCAGTTGGGGGTGACAGCGTAGCAGCGCTCACCGGCGGCGCGCCTTCGCGCGAAGGTCTAGTGGCGAAATTCATTTCTGCGCTCGAGTCCTCCGACACGGTCGCGCTCGCCGGCATGCAGCTCAGCGCACCTGAGTTCGGCTGGCTTGTCTATCCGGAATCGCCATACACTCGCCCGCCTTACACGCAGGCACCTGGATTGGTGTGGGGCCAGATCCAGAACAAAGGATCGTCCGGACTCGTTCGTCTGCTTCGCAGGCTCGCAGGCCATCGGCTCGTATACACTGGTTATTCCTGCGCTGCCAAACCCGAGCGCCAGGGCCGAAATCTTCTGTGGCTGAACTGCGCGGTTCGAATAGGAAATGGAAACAGAGTTCAGCCTCACAGTCTGTTCGGCTCGATCATCGAGCGGGACGGAGAATTCAAGTTCGTGAGCTACGCGAATGAATTCTGAAAGCGAACCCAAACACTGGAGCAGACTCTTGAAAGTTGTGTTGTCGCTGCTGGTATTGATGGTCGCTTCGGCTTGTTACCGGCCAGCGAGCGGCCCGCCGTTCGACGAGTCTCAGGCAATATTCACGGGACAGAATGCCCGCATTATCGAGGCAGTCCAGCAGTCCATCGTGAAGGTCCCGCTGGAAATCGAGCGGCAGGTGCAGGTCAACAACGGTGTTTGGATGATCGTCGCGCACCGGCCCTCACAACCCGTCGACAGTGCAGCAATAGTCGTCGAGCTTCAGGAAACTGGAGCTGACGACACAACTGTTCGGGTTAGAAGCCGTGTTTCTTCCGCGCAGTCACGCGATGAAGGTCAAGCTCTGGCTCGCGCTCTCTTCGACGCCATTCGGCTCAAGCTCAAAACCTGATCGCCCGACCGTCAGGCATTATCTTCCGCCAGACGATGGCTGATCAAACATCCTCTCCAACCGAAGCACCGGTCCGAAATCGCCGATCCGGCTCCACGACCGGCGACGTGCGTATTGCGGCGATCGACATTGGCTCCAACTCGATCCGGCAGATCGTCGCTGACGTCTCGCCAAAAGGCGTCATCAGAGTCGTAGACGAAATGAAAGCGGCCCCGCGACTGGGCGCGGGAATTCAGGAAACCGGACGCTTGAGTGGACATTCGATGGCGGCGGCACTCGCTGCGCTCAACCGGATGTCGGCACTCGGAAAACAGCTCGGCGCAAAGCGTCGCCGCGTAGTTGCGACAAGCGCCGTTCGCGAAGCGACCAATGGTGCCGAGTGGCTTGCGCTGGTGCGCAAGGAAACCGGGATGCGCGTCAGCGTTCTTGACGGAGCTGACGAGGCTCGCCTGAGCTTTCTCAGCGCACTCGCGCATTTCGATCTCGCATCCGGACGTGCGATAGTCGTTGACATCGGAGGCGGCTCGCTCGAGCTCGCCCTCAGCGCAGACGGGCTCGTCGAGCGGCTCATCTCGCTTCCCTTCGGCGCGATTCGTCTTACCGAAAAGTATTTCTCGAAGTCGATCACACCGGCGGCGATGAAGAGACTTCGTCGTGCGGTGCGAAAGCGCCTGGGCGAAGAAATTTCCCCGAAGGATTGGACCGGCTCACAGCTGATCGGTTCAGGGGGCACTTTTACGAATCTCGGTGGAATCGTCCTGGCGAGGCATGGAATACAAACCGCCCGTACCGTTCATGGCACTCGCGTCGCGCGCGTCGAGCTCGAACACATCGTCGACACGCTTGCCGCACTCTCACCCGCCGAGCGGCTGGCAATGCCCGGCTTGAATCCAGGACGCGCTGACATCATCACCGCCGGCCTCGCCGCTGTCGCGGAAGTGCTTGCGACGTTCGAGTCGAAAGAGATCGTGGTCTCTGGTTACGGAATCAGAGAGGGAATTCTTCTCGAGCTCGCGCGTGTCACGCCAAAGGCCGCCGATACAGGCGAAGCTCGCGATCGATCGGTGCTCGATCTCGCGACGCGCTCACATTACGAAGAGCCCCACGCGCGTCACGTTCAGAAGCTTGCACTTCGCCTGTTCGACTCGATTGGCGAGCGCCTGGGTTGTGTACCCGAAGAGCGCCAGCTTCTTGCTGACGCGGCGCTGCTGCACGACATCGGATATCACATCAACTACGACAAGCATCACAAGCACTCATATCACCTTATCACCCATGCCGAGCTGCTCGGCATGACTCCGGTCGAGCAAGTGGCGATCGCGAACATCGCTCGCTATCACCGCGGATCGGAGCCCAAGCGGTCGCACGGAAATTTTGGTCCGCTCAGTGCAGCGTCTCGCGACCGGGTGACGCGGCTCGCTGCATTGCTTCGCGTTGCCGATGGTTTCGACCGCGGACATGCAGGCGCCGTCGACGACATTCGCGTTCGCTGGCTCGACCGCGCAATCCGTCTCATTCCGGTGCCATCGCCGAAAGCGCCGGGCATCAGGTTGGAGTTGTGGGGAGCGAGCAAGAAATCGCGGCTGCTATCGAGATACGCGGGGGTACCTGTCGAGATCGTCGCGCCCGGCGGCGAGACATTCACTCACGAAGAGGACGGTACGCCTGCCGACTAACTCGTCGCAGTATGTTGAGGTGCGGGCACAGCGGGCAGCGAGGATGTGACCTCGACGGGAGCGATCATTCCCCAGCTGTCACGCAGAAGCTGTTCGTGCGTCGCCCGCTCCGGTTCGCCAGTGCGCGGCACACGTTGAACGTATGAACCGTCAGAGTCGAGCTCCCATGCCTGACGGTTGTCTTCGAGCAGAATCTTGAGCAGCGCATGAAGGCGAGGATGGAGCGAGGTGTCGTCGATCGGCGCCACTGCCTCAACTCGCCGGTCGAAATTGCGGGGCATCCAGTCGGACGAGCCGAAGTAGAATTCCTCCGATCCGGCGTTTCCAAAATAGAAGACACGCGAATGCTCGAGGAATCTTCCGACGATGCTTGTGACGCGGATGCGGTCGCTTACGCCCTCCACGCCGGGACGCAGACAGCAAATGCCGCGGATGATCAGATCGATCTCCACACCCGCCTGGGATGCCTGGTATAACGCCTGAATCGTATCGCCATCGACCAGCGCGTTCATCTTGGCGATGATGCGACCACCCTTCCCTTCGCGTGCGTGCTGCGTCTCGCGGTCGATGAGCTCGCGGAACCGCTGGCGCATATCGCCCGGTGCAACGAGCAGCTTGCGATACAGCCGCTGTCTCGAGAAACCGGTGAGCGCGTTGAACAGATCGCTGAGATCCGCGCCCACCGACGGGCTGCACGTGAACAATCCGATGTCCGTGTAAATGCGCGCGGTTTTCGAGTTGTAGTTGCCGGAGCCGATGTGCGCGTAGCGGCGAATCCCATCGCCTTCACGCCGAACCACGAGCGTCGTCTTCGTGTGTGTCTTGAGCCCGGCAAGTCCATATGCGACGTGAACACCGAAGCTCTCGAGAGTGCGCGCGAACGTGATGTTGTTCGCTTCGTCGAATCGTGCCTGCAGCTCGATCAACACCACCACTTGCTTGCCGCGCTCAGCCGCTTCCGTCAACGCCCGCACGATCGCGGTGTCGCCCGTGGTGCGGTACAAAGTCATCTTGATCGCGAGCACGTTTTCATCCAGCGCCGCAGCGCTGATGAACTGCTCCACCGACGCCGCGAACGAATCGAACGGATGATGCACCATCACGTCCTTCTCGCGAATGATGTCGAAGAACGAGCGCGATGTATCACGAAGCTCGCGGGGAACTACCGGCAGGAAAGGCGGATCGCGGAGCTCCGGAATGTCGAGGTTCGCGAGAATCATCAGGTCGCCAAGCTCGAGCAGTGGACCTGTCTCCACGAGCTCGATGTCGGGAAGCGAAGGAAGATCAGCTGCCTGATCCTCACGCAGCTCGTCGAGGAGAAGCGTCTGAAGCTCGGGCGGCGTGCCTGATTCGATCTCGACTCGAACGACTTCCGCGAACCTTCTCTGAAAGACCTGTTCCTCGATCAGCGCCATCAGATCTTCGGGCTCTTCCGCGTGCGACAGCTCGAGATCGGAGTACCGCGTAACACGAAATACATTCGACCCGGCGATCTCCATTCCCGGAAACAGCGCCGACAGGTTCGCGCCGATTACGCGCTCGAGCGGAATGAAGTGATTCGGAGTTCCGGTCGGCACCCAGCGCGGAATGCTTTTGGGAACCTTCACTCTCGCGAACTCTTCCATTCCGGAATCCGGATTTCTAAGGCGCACCGCCAGCGACAGCGACAGATTGGAGATGTAGGGAAACGGGTGGCTTGGATCGACTGCGAGCGGAGTCAGAACCGGGAAAATCTGCGACTCGAAAAATTCGTCGACTGTCTGCCATTCCTCCGGCGACAGCTCTTCCATCGTCACAAGGCGAACTCCGAACTCGGCAAGAGCGGGAAAGAGCTCTTCGTGGAGGCACGCTCGCTCCAACCCGATCAGCTCGGCTACACGCTGATGGATCTGCTGGAGCTGCTCCTGCGGTGCCATTCCGTCCGGTGACGAGGCCTGCATGCCTGCAGCGATCTGACGCCGGATACCCGCAACGCGAACCATGTAGAACTCATCCAGGTTCGTGCTGAAGATCGAGATGAACTTGAGGCGCTCGAGCAGCTTGTTGCGGCCGTCGAAGGCTTCGTGCAGAACGCGTGCGTTGAATTCGAGCCAGCTCAGCTCGCGATTGATGAACAGCGAGGGATCAGTGGCCACGAATTCCTATTTCGAAACGATTGCGCTCAACGCGTAGTACGACAGCGCGGCCATTGTTCCTGCCGCCGGGATGGTAATCAGCCATGCCCATACGATACGACGAGCGAGCCCCCAGCGCACGGCCGAAAGCCGATTTGTGGCGCCCACCCCTACGATGGCGCCGGTGATCGTGTGAGTCGTGCTCACTGGAATCCCGTAATGACTGGCTAGCGTGATGGCGAGCGCCCCGCCAGTCTCCGCGCAGAATCCACCCACCGGTCTGAGGCGCGTGATGCGCGATCCCATCGTATGAACGATCCTCCACCCGCCGAAAAGAGTTCCCAGCGAGATAGCCGTGTAAGCTGTCATCTCGACCCAGAGCGGAACACCGTCCCCGGTGAGATAAAGGTGGTGCCAGATGCCGGTATTGGAGGCCATCAACGGCTTCACCGAAATGAGGAGGCTCACGATGATGCCCATCGTTTTCTGCGCGTCGTTACCGCCGTGCGCCAGAGACAGCGCTCCTGAGCTGATCAGCTGCGCAATCCTGAAGAATCTGTCCACGCGAGCCGGCGCCATCCTCTGGAAGACCCAGTACACGATGATCATCAACAGAAATCCCGCCATCAGTCCCACCAGTGGCGAGATGACGATGAACGAAAGGGTCTGAATCCACTTCGTGCCCCACTCGATCGCAGCCCAGCCCGCGCGGGCAATTGCAGCGCCCGCATAGCCACCGATCAACGCGTGAGACGAGCTCGATGGGATCCCATAGAACCAGGTGATCAGGTTCCAGATGATCGCGCCGATCAAGCCCCCAAGCACGACTTCGGGGGTGACGATGTTGCCGTCGATCATTCCCTTCGAGATCGCCTTCGCAACCGCTGTCCCGATGGTGAAGACGGCTGCGAAGTTGAAACACGCCGCCCAGATGACCGCGGCAAGCGGGCTGAGTACGCGCGTCCCGACGATCGTGGCGATGGAATTCGCCGAATCGTGGAACCCGTTGATGAAATCGAATATGAATGCTACGACGACGATCGCAGCTACGTAGTAAACCACGTGGTCAGGCGTTCTTCAGGGAGATGCTCTGGAGGACGTTTCCGATGTCCTCGCATTGATCGATTGCGTCTTCAATCTTGTCGTACAGCTCTTTCCATTTGATCACTTCGATCGCATCGGTCGTGGATGAGAAAAGACTCTCCATCGCCTCATGATAGAGCGCGTCGCCCTCTTCCTCGAGAAGCTTGAGCTGGCGATTGGCCGCAAGCACAGCCTTGTGATCCTTCATCTGCTTGACCGTGTCTTCAACGCATCGAGCGGACCGGAGAAGCACCTCCGAAAGGATTACCGCGTGCTGGCGCGAGCTCTGAAGATGAAAGATCGCAGCTCTCCGCGCGCAGCCGTCAATCAGATCCACTACATCGTCGAGCTCACCCGCAAGGGTATGAATGTCTTCGCGATCGAACGGCGTCACGAACGTACGGTTGATCCGGTCGATGACGTCGTGGGTAATGTTGTCCGCTTCGTGCTCGAGCTTCTTGATCGAGGCAACGTGTTGCGTCAGGTGCGCCGGGTCCTTGAACAGGTCGTGCAGCAGGCTCGCTGAACCTGACAACCTTTGCGCTACCGCAGCGAACATGTCGTAGAACTGGGCGTCTCGTGGAATGAGCTGCAAGCGGGTACCCTGGGTGTGAGTTACCGAGCGTCGTGTATCTGTCCGTGAATTTACTAGGAGACAGGGGATGCGAGCTACGAAAACGGGGCTTCCTGGGGCTCTTTAGACGTAACGGCAGTGTAACGAACCGCCGACTGGGAAGCGGTCTAAGCAGTCTCTCCTACGGCGTTTAGATCCTGCATTTTTGGCAGGTTTTTACGGCTCACCCCTTGCCCTCTATTGGTTGCGTTTTTACAGCACAACCAATTAAGAGGCTCATATGGCAGACAAAGTTATTGGCATCGACCTTGGTACCACCAACTCCGTCGTTGCAGTGATGGAAGGTGGTGATCCAGTCGTTATTCCCAACGCCGAGGGTGGTCGGACGACCCCGTCGGTCGTCGGATTCACAAAGGACGGCGAGAGACTCGTCGGCCAGATCGCAAAGCGGCAGGCAGTGACAAATCCGCAGAACACCGTCTTCTCCATCAAGCGGTTCATGGGCCGCAAAATGGCCGAAGTAAAGGAAGAAGCGGCGCGCGTGCCCTACAAGACCGCGTCGGCTTCCGGCGACGTCGCAACCGTCGAAGTTCAGGGCAAGCGATTCACCCCGCCCGAAGTCTCGGCAATGATCCTTCAGAAGATGAAGCAGACCGCCGAAGACTACCTCGGCTACAAGGTCGAGAAGGCAGTCATCACGGTGCCTGCCTACTTCAACGACTCGCAGCGCCAGGCACCGAAGGACGCAGGGAAACTTGCCGGCCTCGACGTGCTCCGCATCATCAACGAGCCGACGGCCGCGGCACTCGCTTACGGACTCGACAAGAAAAAAGATGAGAAGGTCGCAGTTTTCGATCTCGGCGGTGGTACGTACGACATCTCCGTGCTCGAGCTCTACGACGTCGAAGGCTCACGCCAGTTCGAGGTCAAATCCACCAACGGTGATACTCACCTCGGTGGAGACGATTTCGACCAGCGCGTGATCGACTGGCTCGTCACCGAATTCAAGAAGGACCAGGCGATCGACCTGTCGAAGGATCCGATGGCACTTCAGCGCCTGAAGGAAGCGGCCGAGAAGGCGAAGATGGAGCTGTCTACGACGCAGACGACGGATATCAATCTGCCGTTCATCACCGCTGACCAGAGCGGCCCGAAGCACCTGAACTACCAGCTCACGAGAGCGAAGTTCGAGCAGCTCGTGGACGATCTGATCCAGCGCACGATCCCGCCGATGGAACAGGCGCTCAAGGATGCCGGCATCAAGCCGAACGAGATCGACGAAGTCATTCTCGTCGGTGGATCGACGCGTATTCCGAAGATCCAGGAAATCGTCAAGAAGTTCTTCGGCAAGGATCCGAACAAGGGTGTGAATCCCGATGAAGTCGTTGCCATCGGCGCAGCGATTCAGGGCGCAGTGCTCACCGGCGAGCAGAAGGACGTTCTTCTCCTCGACGTTACGCCGCTGTCGCTCGGTATCGAGACGCTGGGTGGAGTCACTACGGTACTCATCCCGCGCAACACGACGATTCCGACCAAGAAGAGCGAGACCTTCTCGACGGCTGACGACAATCAGACCACTGTCGAGATCCACGTTCTTCAGGGCGAGCGCGAGCTCGCTACATATAACAAGACAATCGGCAAGTTCCAGCTCACGGGCATTCCACCCGCACCGCGCGGACTTCCGCAGGTCGAGGTGACGTTCGACATCGACGCCAACGGCATTCTGCACGTGACGGCGAAGGACAAGGCAACGGGCAAGGAGCAGAAGATCCGCATCGAGGCATCGAGCGGACTTTCAGATTCCGAGATTGACCGCATGGTGAAGGACGCCGAAAAGAACGCGGCATCTGACAAGGAGGCGCGAGAGAACATCGACGCGCGCAACCGGCTCGACTCGATGACCTACGAAGTCGAGAAGAACGTGAAGGAGTGGGGCGAAAAGGTGAATCCTGAAATCAAGACGCGCATCGACGCGTCGATCGAGCGGGCGCGCAAAGCGCTCCGCGGCGATGACATGACGGAGATTCGCTCAGCGCAGGAAGAGCTGACGAAGGTTTTCAGCGAAGCCGGCCAGTCGTTCTACCAGCAGCAGGCACAGGATACACAGGCGGCGGGTCAGCCTGGCGAGGGCGGGAATGGTACTCCGCCAACCGACGGGGCTGCCGCACCGGCCGACGATGTGGTCGAAGCGGACTACGAAATTGTCGACGACAAGAAGTAGATTTTGATGGGAGCACCGGCCGCAACCTAAATGGGGCGGCCGGTGTCTTATCTCGGATAAGAAAAATTCACACAGAGGTTCTTGGGTTTATGTCTTCACTTTCATCGCGTGCCCGCTGGGGAGTTGCGGTTGTGATCGCATTCTTCGGCGGACTGATCATCGCATCGGGCGGACTCAACCTTTCGAAGCTCGGCCTCGCGCAGAGCCGGCCCGACGCCAGGGCCGTCGCGCCGCTCGCACAAGCGAGCAATGCGTTCGTCGAGATCGCCGATCACGTCACTCCTGGCGTCGTTGCCATCTCGGTGGAGAGCCGTCCCAGTGCAAGCTCGCGCCGGCAGGCTCCGCAGGGACTGCCGCCCGGTTTCGAGGAGTTCTTCAACCAGCAGCAGCCTCCGCAAGTCGAAGCGGGCTCAGGTTCCGGTTTCCTGGTGACGAAAGACGGTTACATCCTCACCAACAATCACGTTGTCACGATGGGCGACCGCACAACGATCGCCGACCGCGTGACCGTTCAGATGCTCGACAACCGCGTGTACAAGGCGCGGGTCGTCGGCAACGACCCGACAACCGATATCGCAGTTGTAAAGATCGAGGGCAACAACTTCCCCACCCTTCCGCTTGGCAACGATACGCAGAGCCGGGTTGGTGAGTGGGTGCTGGCAATCGGCAATCCGCTTGGATTCGACTTCACCGTCACGGCTGGGATCATCAGCGCCAAGGGACGCAGCCTGCCGGGACTGCTAAGTCGTCGCGGAGACCCGAACAACTATTCGATCAGCGATCTCATTCAGACTGACGCGGCGATCAACCCTGGCAACTCCGGTGGCCCGCTCGTCAATCAGCGCGGTGAAGTCATCGGCATCACGAGCGCAATTGCGAGCCCTAACGGCGTGAACGCCGGATACGGTTTTGCGATCCCAATCACGCTCGCGAAGAAGGTGATGGATGATATCATCGCGCACGGGAAGGTTCGCGTTGGTGTGCTTGGTATCCTGATTCGTGAGGTCACTCCGGAAGATGCGGCGGTTGCCGGAATGAAGGATATCCGCGGGGCGAAGGTCGACGGCTTCAATGCGGGAAGCGGTGCTGAACGCGCCGGCATGCAGGCTGGTGACATCATTATCACTGCTGATGGCCAGGCAGTCGACAGGGTGAGCACCCTTCAGCGGGTGGTTCGCAATCATCAGCCGGGCGAGAATGTGCAGCTCGAGGTCATGCGGTACGGATCGAAGAAGAGCGTCAGTGTAAAGCTCACCGAGCTGACTGAAACGGCCGCTGTTACGCCGGCGTCAACCTCAGTTACGGCGAAGCCGACTGCAGGGCTTTCGAGCAGCGAGCTCGGTGTTTCGCTGGAGGCTGTGCCGGCCGATGTCGCCACTCGTGCGTCGCTCGCCGAAAACCGTCGCGGCGCAATGGTGACCGACGTCGTTCCACTCGGTCCGTCGTACGGCAAGCTCCGCGCGCAGGATGTCATCTTCGAAGTGCTCTATCCCGCTCCGCGCCGCCAGATCAGATCGGCTTCTGATCTGCAGGCGGTTCTCGGAAAGCTTCGGACTGGCGATTACATCAGTCTCAACGTCCATTCGCTTGCGCAGGGTGCTGGCGATCGAGTGGTGAATATTCGAATTGGCGACTGACTTTTCGGTTGCTGAAGAAAATCCCCCGGCTGATTGCCGGGGGATTTTTTGTTGGCGTGTAGTAAATTCTCAGAACGCGGGAGTGGCGGAACTGGTAGACGCGCTGGACTTAGGATCCAGTGGAGCAATCCGTGGGGGTTCGAGTCCCCCCTTTCGCATGGTTCTCAGTAGAAAAGAATCGCATTCGGCCACGTTCAAGGTCCGGCATTACCGCGCGTCACCGAAGCCTCCCCGCGAGCACCGAAAAGCTTTCGCCGACGTCGTCGTAACCACCAACGCGCCGCATTTCGGCGAACGAAAAGAGTTCGATATACTCAGCTTCACTTCTGATCCGAACGTGATGGGGCGATTTGCGAGCCGGCGTCGTGTTATCCACGAAAAAGACAAGACCACGTGGAGCGAGCACGCGCCGCAGCTCTGCGACCGTCGTCCTCAGTTCACGCGGTTTGGTGATGTTGCACAGGACCGATACGATTGTAATCACGTGCGCTGAGGCGTCCGCCATTGGTATCCGCCCACCGCGCATCAGCCGAAACTCGGTGCGTTCGTCGGCGACCGCATCATCGAGCAGCGCCTGAACCGGGTCGACGCCGATGGAGGTGCCGTCGATTAGTGACCCGAAGTCGGAGGTAAGCCGGCCGTATCCGCAGCCGAAATCCAGCAGCGTGTGCTCGCTCCCATCCAGGCATTGGCTCAGCAGCGGCATCAGTATCACCCGAAGATCGGCCGATACCTTGTCGGTGGCGACGGCCGGATGCCGACGATTGAAGACGGCGCGGCGACCCATCCGACGCACGCGTTCCTCCCAGTACGCGGCGCTTGATCCGAATCTCCATCGCATCCGTCGGATAGCGGCCGTCCGCAGACTGTCGAAAGCACTGCGCATCGAAGACCGCATCATCCGTCGGTCGACTCGCAAGTCGATTCTATCAGGTCATCCTCGTCTTCTTCACTGAACATCGCCACTGAACATCGCCACTGAACATCGTCCGTGACAAAAAGACGTGCAACTCCTACGTTGTCCGCATGCCGTCGACTGTTCAAAATGATCCCACGCTCATAGCGTCAGTGTGAAAAAACAATATCTGTTTTTTGGCGCACGCCGATTCGATGATGAGAGAACACCCCCCTCTCGGCGACATTGAGCATCGTGTAATCCGCCCGCAGACACGGCAAGCGGAGTCAGAGAAATCGGTTGTGCTGAGGGGGCACGTGGCTCGCGACCGAGGCTCTTCCACGTCGAGCCAGTAGCCGCCACACTGAGTACCCGACCATCGCGCCGAGCACATTGAAAAGCACATCGTCGATGTCGCTCCATCGAAAGCTTCCGAACCATCGCCCCGCGAACTGCAGCACCTCAATCGAAAGCGATGCCCCGAAGGCGACTGCCAGCATTCGCTTCCACGACGACATCGGGAGTAAAACGAGGGGTAACACAAGTCCCAGCGGGAAAAAGATCGCGACGTTTCCGAGAATCGTCCGAACGCAGAACGCGGTCGTCGACGGCTGACCTGGATTCGGCACAAAGCATCGTGCCGAGTGGACGAGGGGGACGAGGTTCGTGCCGAATCTCCCGTTCGACATTGAGGCCGGCGGGGGCGCGAGAGTAAGCGTGGCCACGAGTGCCACGTAAATACAGGCACACGCGAATATCGGTAGGCTGACGTGACCATTCGCGGCCCTGCCAGCGAGGATCGCCAGCATCGACAGGGCTGCACAAAGCGGCACAATGAAGAGCGCGAGTCCTGCAATATCCTGGATTGTCCCGGCGTCCAAGGCCTATCGCTCGTGCGGCAGCGGTGCGAGCACAGCGCGAATTCGCTCGAACTTGCTGGCACGTGCGTTGCTTTTATTCGGGTATAGACGCCCAATGGAGAAAATCATGGAGATGGAAACGCTGAAGGACCTTTACGTCGAAGAGCTAAAGGACTTGTGGAGCGCAGAAAAGCAGATCATCAAGGGACTGACGAAGATGGTCAAGGCCGCTTCGCACCCCGAGCTCAAAACGGCCTTTGCAAAGCATCGGGACATGACGGAGACGCACGTTCAGCGTCTCGAGCAGATTTGCGCCGATCTCGAAGTTAGTCCGCGCGGCAAGAAGTGCGTAGGAATGGAGGGCCTCATCGAAGAAGCCTCTGATTTGATCAGCGAAAAGCCTGAAGCGGACGTTCTCGATGCAGGCTTGATTGCCGCCGCGCAGCATGTGGAGCACTACGAAATGGCGGGATACGGCTGCGTGCGAACTTACGCGCGCCAGCTTGGATTTTCCGATCAGGCAGACCTGCTTCAGACAACGCTCGATGAAGAAGGCGCGTCGGACAAGATTCTCACTGGCATTGCCGAACGCTCCATCAATATCGAGGCAGCGGGGGGCCGAGCGGATTAGCTCTGTAACGAGCGACGAGAAGTCGGGCATCAGCAGATGCCCGGCTTTTTTCTTGCGCTCTGGTGCGAGGTGTCGGACACTGTATTGACAGGCTTTCCGGAACAGAATCGGCATCCACAAGTCTGACCGGACGTTGTCGCTGTGCGATTTAAAGTGCTTGCATCCGCGAATCGTGCAATTCATATTGCCGCCTTCAAACAGATCGACCCCGTTCTCACCAGGCTGTTAATGCTCGGCGTCGTGTTCAGGAGAGACTCGCTGCGAGTAACCTGCGCTCTGTTGACAGCGGCGATAATGCCGGCGCTTTTTGGCTGCAGAGCTGAAAAGCCGGTAGACAGCCTCATCGGCTGCGCCGAGGAAATCAACACCGGCGCCAGGCCCTTCGCAAAATCTCGCGATCAGCGGTTCGAGGGAAAAGTCCAGCAAAGCAGGGCGCGCTGCCGTGGTGGCAACATCGCGCTGAACGCGCGCAACGTCCCGTGGGTCGACTGGACCAACTACTACGGAACTGGCGACGCCAGCTCGAAAGGACTTCCGACACAAACGCTGCGCGGCATCACCGGCTCTCTCATCGACCTCGAGTACGAGCGTGTCGAGCTTCTCAAGTTCAACCTCTTCGACAACAGCGGCACTTACTCTCAATACCTACAGGGCCGCTACCCGGCCGATGGACCCGCTATCAAGACATGGGCGGAAATGCGGCTGCCAGCCAGCCATCCGAGCTTTAAAGATGTAGGTGGCGCAGGCGAGCAGATATGCAAAGGTGAGCTCATTCGCGGACGCACGTTAACGGGAATCTGCAACGACATACGTAATCCGCTGATGGGATCGACGTCGATGTACTTCGCCCGAAACGTCGAATTTGAAAATACTTTTCCCGAGCTCGCCCTCAACGAGATCACCCGAAACCGCCACGGCGGGCGACTTTCGTTACTCGTTCCCGACCCGCAGGTCATCAGCCGAAAGCTGTTTACCCGCGCTCAAACAGATAGCGCAGCTTGCGCCGACGGCAACGGCAAGCCCGGCTTCGCGCGCGATGCCAACTGCGATTACAAGACGGCACCGTTCTTCAACGTGCTAGCCGCATTCTGGATTCAGTTCATGACGCACGACTGGTTCTCGCACCTCGAGGAGGGCCATAACGCTGCTGAATACATGAACGTGGGTTGCACCTCACAAAAGGTAAACGGCGTAGAAACCCCGCTCAGACCTGAGGATGCTGCGCGCCTCGGCTGTCGCCCCGGTGATGCCGTGGACCGCGCGTACGTGGCCGACTCGCGAAGTCCCGCAACGTTCAATTTCAGAGGTCGCGAGTACACGGCTCGCGCTCCGAAGGTGTTCAGGAACACGAACACCGCGTGGTGGGACGCGTCGCAGCTTTACGGATACGACACCACGTCGCGAGCTGCTGGGGAATCGTTTGAAGCTGGACGGTTCACCCCCGGCAACTGACTTCGTACTGCCACAAAAAAACGGCCTGAGCGAGCGAGTGACCGGCCTGCCCCAGTTCGTTACCGTCAAGGGCGGCGCTTATTTCCTCTTGCCCAGTTTGCGCGCGCTCCGATATTTGGCCGGAGAGAATTGAGTCGCCCGCCGACGCGCCCCTGAAGATGTGGGAGCGCAACGTCCGGACCTTGGCCCCCACGGAGGTCTGATGGTGCTGACACGCGTAGCTATCGCTGCCACGGTTCTGACGCTTGCGGATCCAACGATCGTGAGAGGGCAGCCGCCTCTATCTACGCGCACGACCCGTGCACGAATCCTCAAGCCGGACTCTGCCGGGCGATTCAAGCAGCTCCCGGCTCCACCCGGGCAGTCAGACACTTCCGGGACGGCAGATGGGCCGCCGGGCGGCTACAACAGGGTGATGATACGGCTGATCCCGCGCGTCATCGGGATGCCTGTGAGAAACGCGATCGATTCGCTTCGCTGGACCGAGCTGCAAATTGTCACTCGCAAT